>JADGPK010000040.1 GCA_017882445.1 Solirubrobacteraceae bacterium | reverse complement strand
TTCGCGCGCTGCTCGACGACCCCCTCTCCCTCGCAGCCAACTACACATCCGCGGCAGCCGTCCTCGCGATCCTCGTGCTGATGGTCTTCAAGCCGTAAGCTAGCCCGCGTACATCGCCTCGATCGCGCTCGTGTACTTCGCGGCGATCGGCTTGCGCTTGAGCTTCATCGTCGGCGTCAGCTCCTCCCCGCCCGGAAGCCAGTCGCCCTCGATGAGCGCGAACTTCTTGACCTGTTCAACGCGCGCGAGCTTGGCGTTGGCGGCGTCCACGGCCTCCTGCACCGCGGCGAGGACCCGCTCGTCGCCCGCCAGCGACTCCAGCGAGGCCTCCTGCATGCCCTGCTTGGCGGCCCAGGCGGGGGCGAAGTCGGCGTCGAGCACGATCAGAGCCGTGTTGTAGGGACGTCCGTCGCCGATGCAGCACGCCAGGCCGATGAGCGGCGAAGCCGTCTTCAAGGTGGCCTCGATGTTCGCCGGGGACATGTTCTTGCCGGAAGCGCCGATGATGAGCTCCTTCTTGCGATCGATGATCGTGAGGTAGCCGTCCTCGTCGAACACGCCGACGTCGCCCGTGCGCAGCCACCCGTCCTCGGTGAACGCCTCGCTCGTCTTCTCCGGCAGGTTGCGATAGCCGAGCATCACCACTTCGGATTTGACCAGCACCTCGCCGTCGGCGTCCAGCTTGATCTGAACACCCGGGGCAGGCGGCCCGACTGTCCCGATCTTGATCTTCTCCCGCGGGTTGACGCTTCCGGCTCCGCACGTCTCGCTCATGCCCCACAGCTCCGCGAGGGGCAGGCCTATGGCGTGGAAGAACTCGAGCACCTCGACCGGCGTCGGGGCGGCGCCGACGTTGATCGCCTCCACCCGGTCGAGTCCGAGCATCTCGCGGATGCCCGCGAAGATCTCGGCGTCCGCCTTGGCGACCTGCACGGCCAGCTCTGCGGGCACGTCTTCCCCGCGCTGCTCGAGGCGCACCTTGCGCACGCCCGCGTCGAGCGCTGTCTTGGTCGCCTGAGCCTGCTCCTCGGGCTGCCCCTCGATCATCGTCTCCAGGGCCGCCTTCAGCTTCTCCCAGATGCGCGGGACCGCGAAGAACCAGCTGGGGCGCACTTCGGGCAGGTAGGAGAGCACCTGGCGGGGATCATCGCAACAGGTGATCTGCAGCCCGTAGACGATCGGCAGGTAGTGGTGGGCCATGCGCTCGGCGATGTGGGCGCTCGGCAACCACGAGATCACACGGCCGTCCCGCGGAAACTGGATGAGAACCTCGAGGCCCTCCACGGCGGCGAGCAGGTTGCGGTGAATCAGCTGCACGCCCTTCGGCGGGCCGGTCGTCCCGGAGGTGTAGATCAATGTCAGCACGTCGCTCGGCTGGAGCTGGGCCACGGAGGCATCGACATCGAATCCCGGATTCGAGCCCTCGACGTCTTTGAGGGCGAGGGTCCCCTCGGGGGCTTCGCCGTCGACGACGATCACGTGTTCGAGGTTCGGCAGGGCGCTGCGCGCCTCGAGCACCCGCGGCAGATACTGCTGCTCGCAGATGAGCACCTTGGCCTCGGCGTCCGCCACCAGATACTGAATCTGCTCGGGCGTGTAGGTGTTGTAGATCGAGAAGGAGGCCGCGCCAAGCGTCATCCCGGCCAGATCGCAGAGGTGGAACTCGGGGCGGTTGCTCAGCATCAGGGCGAGCGTGTCGCCACGCCCCAGGCCGAGCTTGGCCAGCCCGCCCGCGAGTGCATCGACCCGCTCGCGCAGCTCTCCCCATGTGATCGTGAACGCGTCTTGCCTGGTCCTGATCGCGACCTCGCCCGCACGGTCTGAAGCAGTGATGCGAAAGGCCTCCACGAGCGTCGAGGAGCCTGCCGAGCCCTCGCGCGTCATCGATTCGGTGACTGCCGCGTCCATAGCGTGCTCCTCATTCTCACGATTCACCTCACCGCAAGGCGACCTGCCCTTTGCGGACCACCGGGGCTCACAGCGATCATAGCTGGCTGCTGAGGCTACGCTCGGGCAATGCGTTCGGCCGAACTCGGCTTCTGGTGGCGCTCGATCGGCGGCCCGGGGCCGGCGAGAGCGCCGCTTCCCGGCCCATGCGACGCCGACGTAGCGATCGTCGGGGCGGGCTACACGGGACTGTGGACCGCCTATTACCTCAAGCGGGCGCAACCATCGTTGCGGATCGTCGTCCTGGAGCGCGAGGTGGCGGGCTTTGGCGCGTCGGGCCGCAACGGAGGCTGGGTCTCGGGGTTCTTCTCGGGGCCGGCGCGCGTGTATGAGCGGCGCGGCGGCGCCGAGGGCTTCCAGGCGCTACAGCGAGCCATGTTCGAGACCGTCGAGGAGGTCGCGTGCGTCCTCACCGAGCACGACATAGAAGCCGACCTCGTCAAGGGCGGGCACCTCAGCGTGGCGCTCAACGCCGCCCAGGAGCTTCGCCAGCGCGAGGCCGTGCGGCACGGTCGCCGGCACGGGCTGGGCGAGGACGACCTGCGCGAGCTCTCGGCCGAGCAGCTCGCTGAGCGACTGCGGGTCGCGGGCGCGCGCAGCGCCACCTTCTCACCCCACGTGGCGCGTGTGCACCCCGCCAAGCTCCTCAGGGGCCTGGCCGCGACAGTCGAGCGCCTCGGCGTGAGCATCCACGAGCACACGCCCGTCAGCGAGATCCGCCCGCACGAGGCGATCACCCCGTCCGGCACGGTGCGCGCACGCTGGGTCGTGCGCGCGACCGAGGGCTACACGGCCACGCTACGCGGACTCAAGCGCGCGCTCGTGCCCATGAACAGCTCGATGATCGTCACCGAGCCGCTCGCTCGCGAGGCCTGGGAGGAGATCGGCTGGGAGGGCAGGGAGGTACTGGGCGACGGTGCGCACGTCTACGTCTACCTGCAGCGCACCGAGGACGGCCGCATCGCCATCGGGGGTCGCGGAGTCCCCTATCGCTTCGGTTCGCGCACCGACGGATGCGGCGACATCGTCCCTGCGACCATCGAGAGCCTGCAGGCGAAGCTGCGCACGATGTTCCCGTCCGTCGCCGACACGGCCCTGGACCACGCGTGGTCGGGCGTGCTCGGCGTGCCGCGCGACTGGTGCATATCCGTCGACGCCGACCCCCGCTCGGGACTGGCCTGGGCGGGCGGATACGTCGGCGAGGGCGTCGCCTGCGCCAACCTCGCCGGCCGAACGCTTCGCGATCTCATTCTCGGCGAGCGCACCAACCTCACGGCGCTGCCATGGGTCGGGCGCCGGCCGTCCCGATGGGAGCCTGAGCCGCTGCGTTGGGGCGCGATCCGGACCGTCTACTCGCTCTACCGTCGCGCCGATCGCATCGAGGCGCGCACGCAGCGACCCTCACGTCTGGGCCGGCTCGTCGACGCCGCGTCCGGCCGGGAGTGAGCGGCCGGTAGAGCGCCGCGAGCAGAGGGTGGATGGAGCGGGCGCCGGGCGCCGGCGGCCCCGGGTTCCCACCTCCTCCAGCAGCCATTCTCGATACTCCCTCCAACCATCGATCTTGAGGAGAGACCAGATGTCCTACGAGACGCTGCTTTACGACACCGCCGACGCAATCGCCACGATCACCCTGAACAGGCCCGAGCGGCTGAACACGATCGTGCCGCCGATGCCCGAGGAGCTCGAGGCGGTCGTCCACCGTGCGACCGCCGATCCCGATGTCAAGGTCATCGTCCTGCGCGGCGCAGGACGGGCGTTCTGCGCAGGATTCGACTTCGCCGGCGGCTTTCACCACTGGGACGAGGCCCTCACCACGGACGGGGCGTGGGATCCCGGCAAGGACTTCACGGCCGCCACCTCCCAGAGCCTCGGCGCGGTGCCCAGGTTCATGAGCCTGTGGCGCTCGCCCAAGCCGGTGATCGCCCAGGTCCACGGCTGGTGCGTCGGCGGAGGAAGCGACCTGGCGCTGTGCGCAGACCTCGTCATCGCCAGCGAGGACGCGCGGATAGGGACCTCCTACTCGCGCATGTGGGGCTGCTACCTGACCGGCATGTGGCTCTACCGCCTCGGACTCACCCGAGCCAAGGAATACGCGCTGACGGGTAAACCGCTGTCGGGTGCGGAGGCTGTCGAGGCGGGGCTGATCAACGCCGCCGTGCCGTTCGAGCGCCTGGAGGAGGAGGTGCGCGAGCGCGCCGAGCAGCTCACGAGCATCCCGGTCTCACAGCTCACCGCGATGAAGCTCATCGTCAACCAGGCCTATGAGAACATGGGGCTGGCCTCCACCCAGCTGCTCGGGCCGGTCCTGGACGGCCTGATGCGCAACACGCCCGATGCGCGACGCTTCATCGCGCTGGCCGAGAGCGAGGGCGTGGGCGCCGCCGTCGCTGAGCGCGACGGCGCGTTCGGCGACTACAGCCAGGCGCCGGCCGAGGACAAGCCGAACCCCCGGCACATCATCGCCGCCGAGCCGCCGCGCTCATGACGTCCGGCCACTCGCTCCCGTCGATCCGGCGTAGCCCTCAGGAGGCACTGGCGCGGCCGGGCTTGACCGCGCCGTAGCGGCTCCAGTGGCGCTCGGGGATCGCGTCCGGGTCCTTGTATGAGAGTCCCGCGTCTCGCGCCGCGGAGGCCCGTCTGCCGAGGTCCTCGAGCCTCAGGCGGCCACGGCGCGAGATTGAAGGTGCGCGCCGACCTTGCGCTTGACCCTCTGAAGCGCGTTGTCCACGGTCTTCGTGTCGCACGACAGACGCTCGCCCACCTGCTCGTAGGAGTAGCCGTCGAGATACAGCGACAGCACACGGCTCTCGAGCTCGGACAGCGCCGTCGAGAGACACCCCACCAGCGAGCGAAGCTCCTCGGAGGAGATCACCTGGTTGATCGGGTCGTGGACGGTGGGGCCCGGCAGCATCTGGTCGAGTGTGGGCACGTCGTCGCCGGTACCTGCGGGCGTGGATGAGAACGAGACATACTGGTTCAGCGGCGTGTGCTTGTTGCGCGTCGCGGTCTTCACAGCCGTGATGATCTGCCGCGTGATGCAGAGCTCGGCGAAGTTGCGAAAGCTCGACTCACGGTCGGTGCGAAAGTCGCGTATGGCCTTGTAGAGACCGACCAGGCCCTCCTGGATGAGATCTTCGGAGTCGCCGCCGGCGAGGAAGTACGAGGAGGCCTTCAGGCGCACAAAGCCGTGATAACGCCTGACGAGCCGGTCGTACGCGTTGCGATCGCCCTGCTTGGCCAGGGCGATCAGGAATAAATCCTCGACCTTTGGTTCAGAGTTCGGGTTATGGGAGATTCGAGCCACGAGCAGATCCTTTCTCAGGGACCACCGCAATGCGGCAGCTCCGATGTGCTCAGTGGCGCACTCCTCCCCTGGCGCCAAAGCTATTCAATTCCCAAGGTTTCTCAACCTTAGGTTCAGCGTTACGTCTGCGGCAGACTCGCACAGTTATGAAGCGTTGTCAAGCTCTCTCGCCACGGATCTGCAAGATCTCGTACAGAACCGCCGCGGCCGCCGCGCTGACGCCCAGAGACTCGATCCTGCCGCGCAGCGGCAGCGCTATCAGCTGATCGCACGCGTTGGCGACGCGCGGGCGCAATCCGCTGCCCTCGCTGCCCAGCACGAGCACCACCCCGGCTCCGCTGTAGTCGGGCTTGGCATAGTCGAGCGGCGCCCGCTGGGCGGGACCGCCCTCGGCGCTTGCGCCGTAGCACCAGCATCCCGCCGCGCGAGCGTCCGCGAGGAAGTCCGCCAGGTTGCGCACGCGCGCCACCGCCAGATGCTCGACGGCGCCCGCCGAGGCCTTGCATACCGCGGGGGTCACCTCGGCCGCCCGGCGCTCGGGAATCACGACGCCCGCCGCCCCGACGCACTCGGCGGTGCGGCAGATCGATCCCAGGTTCTGCGGGTCCTGGATCTGGTCGAGCGCGACCAGCAGGGGGCTCTCGCCCGCCAGCAGCTCCTCGGCCCCGGCGTACCGGTAGGGACCGGCGTCCGCGCACAGGCCCTGGTGGGCGCTCGAGCCACAGCGACGCTCGATCTCCTCGCCCGAGGCGGTCCGCACCGACACGCCCGCCAGCCACGGCTCGCGCGACGCTCCAGCGGTTGCCCATATGTCGCCGACGTCAGCGGCCCGCCTGCCGCGCAGGGCCTCCCTGACGGGGTTGCGGCCGTAGATGATCACCGAGCGATCACCGCGGAAGAAGCTCGAAGCCGCCGGCCACGTCGCGGATCTCCCAGCCCTTCTGCGCGATCTCCGCGCGCAGCTCATCAGCGGCGGCGAAGTCCCGAGCGCCACGAGCCTGCTCACGGCGCTCGGCCAGATCGCGCACCTCCGCGGGCGCCTGCGCGGTCTCGGCGAGCAGCGTCTGAAGCCCCAGCACGCCGAGCATCTCGCGCAGGTGGGAGTCGCCCGGGGAGACCGTCGACGAGCTCGTCGCCCGGCGAATCCACTCGTTGAGGACCGCGAGGGCCTCCGGTGTGTTGAAGTCGTGTGCGAGCGCATCGAAGAACCTCGCGCGCAGCCCGTCCAGCTCCCCGGGCGACTCGCCCGGGGAGAGGCGGCGCCCGGCCTCGCGGATGCGGCTTACGTTGGCCCTGGCCTGCTCCAGCGCCGCTTGGGAGAACGCGAGCGGCTGGCGGTAATGACCGGAGATGAGATACATCACGACCGCCTCGGCGCCGTGCTCGGCGAGCACCTCGTGCAGCGAGGCGACGTTCCCCACCGACTTGGCCATCTTCTCGCCGGTGAACTGGATCATGCCGTTGTGCATCCACAGCCTCGCCAGCTCACCGCCACGGGCAGCGCGCGTCTGGGCGGCCTCGTTCTCGTGGTGGGGGAAGACGAGATCGGACCCGCCGCCGTGGATGTCGAAGCCCACGCCGAGGAACTGCTCGGCCATGGCCGAGCACTCGATGTGCCAGCCGGGCCGACCCTCCCCCCAGGGGGCGTCCCACCACGTGTCCTCGTCCGCCTTGCGCCCCTTCCACAGCGCGAAGTCCAGCGGATCCTCCTTGCGAGAGGGGTGGGCGGGGTCCGGCGCCCCCTCCCCCTGATCCATGTTCTCCAGCTGTCGGTGGGAGAGGATCCCGTAGCGCTCGTCCGAGCGCACGCGGAAGTAGACGTCCCCTTCGGCCGTATAGGCGTGCCCGCGATCGATGAGCGTCTGGATGTACTCGATGATCGGACCGATCGTCTGCGAGGCCAGCGGCTCGTGGTCCGGGCGGCCCAGGCCCAGCGCATCGGTGTCGGCGAGATACAGCTCGGTCATCTCCAGCGCCAGCTCGCCGCTCGCGCGACCCTGGGCCCGCGCCGCGTCGTAGATCTTGTCGTTCACGTCGGTGATGTTGACCACGAGGCTGACCTCGTATCCCTCGTGTTCGAGAAAGCGCGCCAGCAGGCTGAAGACCACGAACGGCCGCGCGTTGCCGATGTGGATCCGGCTGTACACGGTCGGGCCGCACGCGTATATCCCCACCCGTCCCGGATCGCGCGGGCGCAGCGGCATGAGCTTCCCGCTGAGCGTGTCGTGAAGAAGAGCCTCTCGCATCGCCGGGCAACCCTAGCGCCCGGCGATGCGCGCCCGGCCGGGGTCGGCTGGGAGCGCCTGGCACGCGGGGCGCACGTCCGAGCCGCTCAGCGCGCGTCGGCGAGGCCCGCGACCGCCAGCGCCGCGACTCCCTCGCCGCGGCCGATGAAGCCCATCCGCTCGCCGGTGGTGGCCTTGACGTTCACGCGATCGATCTCCAACCCAACCGCTTCGGCGAGCCGTTCGCGGATCGCACGGCGGTGGGGCGCGAGCTTCGGCGCCTCCATGATCACCGTGCAATCGACGTTCACGACCTTCAAGCCCCGGCCTCCCACCATCGCGACGACGGCCTCGAGCAGCTCGATCGAGTCGGCGTCTCGCCAGCGCTCATCGGTGTCCGGGAAGTGTTCGCCGATGTCGCCCAGCCCGGCCGCGCCGAGCAGCGCGTCGATCACCGCGTGGGCGAGCACGTCTGAGTCCGAATGCCCGTCCAGCCCCAGCTCGTGCGGGATCTCAACGCCGCCGATCACCAGCCTGCGCCCCGCGGCCAGGCGGTGGGAGTCGTAGCCGATGCCCGACAGCGTCATGTCGCCCCGGCCCCTGCCGGCCTTGCGCCTGCCTGCTCCGCCTCGGCCGCCTCCGCCTCGGTGGTCCCCGCCCCTGCCGGACCGATCGGCTCCAGGCGTCGGACGCGCCGTTCGAAGACGCACAGCTCGCGCACTCCCAGCTCCTCGAGCAGCTCGAGCGCCTGCCCGTAATCGGCGCCCACGTCCTCGGGTCGATGGGCGTCGCTGGAGAGCGCCACCGGCACGTCGGCCTGCTGGCACATCTCGAGGAACGCGCGCGCCGGATACAGCTCGCCGGCCGGCTTTCTCAACCCCGCCGTGGACACCTCGACGGCTACGCCCGACTCGGCGATCCCTTCGACGGCGGGCTCGTAGTAGCGGCGCAGATCCCCATCTGGCCTGCGCCCCTGAGGGTGGGTGGGGCCCCAGTACTTCACCAGGTCCGGGTGGGCGAGGATGTCGAACAGGCCGCTGCGCGCAGCCTCGCCGACAGTCTGGAAGTAGCGTCGCCACACGTCCTCGGCGCTGCGGCCGGACTGCCACACGCTGTAGTCGTCCATGTCCACCGCACCATCGCGCAGGAAGTGCACGGACCCGACCACGAAGTCCAGCTCGCGCGCCTGCAACAGGTTGGCCATGCGATCCTCCGCACCCAAGATGAAATCTGCCTCGATCCCGAGCCGCAGGTCGGTCTGCTCGCGCACGAAGCCGCAGTACTCATCGAGGTCGTCCTGCGCCCACGTCCGCCAGAAGGGGTGCTGGCAGACATCGAGCGCCTGCTTGAAGCGATACACGTGCTCGGCGACGCCGAGCTCGGCGATGCCGCGCTCGCTCGCCGCGGCCCGGTAGAGCTCAGCGTTGGCCGCGGAGAAGTGCGTGGCTGCTGTGGCGTCGAGATCGTCGGCGCGGAGATGTAGGTGGTAGTCGGTGAGCACGCGGTCGGTTGCGATTCAAGCAGGATTCAGGCTTCGCCCGCGCGGCGCCCGGCCAGCAGCAGCTCCGCCACCTGGAGGTCGAGCGGAGAGGTCACCTTGAGGTTCTCGTCGCTCGCCCTGACCACGATCACCCTGCCCCCGCCCCGCTCGATCAGCCACGCGTCGTCGGTGGCCAGCGCCAGATCCTCGGCGGGCGCCCGCAGAGCCCGCTCGAGCGCTCCGCGGCGGAACACCTGGGGTGTCTGCACGGCCCACAGCCCGCTGCGGTCGAGCGTCTCTGTCACCACCCCGACACCATCAACCCGCTTGACCGTGTCGGTGACCGGCACCGCCGCTATCGCCGCGTCAGCGTCGTGGTCGCTGCGCAGCGCGTCGATCACCGTTGCCGCCAGCTTGGCTGTCACGAGCGGGCGCGCCGCGTCGTGCACGAGCACGAGGTCGTCCTCGCCCGCTGCAGCGAGCGCCCTGCGCACTGAGTCCGAACGCACGGCCCCGCCATCGACCCCCGTGACGCCCGCCGGGACCGGGGTGCCGGGCGGCAGGGCGACGACGATCCTCGTGACGCTCTCGACGTCCTGCAGCGCGTCGATGCTCCACTGGAGCAGCGGCCGACCGGCCAGCTCGACCAGTGCCTTGGGCCTGCCGGCCCCCAGGCGCTCGCCGCTGCCTGCGGCCACGATCAGGGCGACGGTCATCGCAAGGGCGGCTGTCGCGCACGCGGCAAACAGGCTGTGCCTGATGCTGCCGCGTGCGCGAGAGCCTCGTTACTTGGCGCCGGCCAGCGCCATCTGGCTGTTGGCCGAGTCGGCGAGCAGGTCGTCGAGATAGCTCTCGGCCTCCTCCTCGTCCTTGTCAAGCGCGTACATCAGCTCTGAGGCGAGGATCTTCTTGGTGCGGGTGAACATCTGCTTCTCGCCCGTGGAGAGGCCCTTCTCGCTCTCACGCAGCGAGAGGTTGCGCACCACCTCGGCGAGCTCGTAGATATCACCGGTCTTGATCTTGTCGCGGTTGTGCTTGAACCGGCGATTCCAGTTCTTGGGCATCTCGGAGACCTCATCGCGCAGGACGTCCAACACTTTCTTGACCGTCTCCTCGTCAATGACCCGGCGCAGACCAGCCAGAGCCGCGTTCTCCGTCGGAACGCGCACCGTCATGTCGTTGTGGAGGATCTTGATCGTGAGGTACTCGCGCCGTTCGCCGAGGATTTCCATCTCTTCCTTCCTCAGCACCTTCCCCGCTCCATGGTGGGGATAGACGACATGGTCACCGAGCTCGAACTCGATGTACTCGACCTCGCGAGTGACCACGAGGCCCTCGGTCAGTGTTGCTTCTTCGGTTGCTTGTGCCGGAATGGGTGTCCTCCTTCGTTGCGACCGACCGTCGGGCGGTCCTTGATTCAAGTCTGTAGGTAGCGATCCACGAGGTTGAGCTCCTGCAGCCTGCGCAGCCCCTCGCGGATGTCCTTGGCGCGGATCTCGCCCACGCCCTCTACCTCCTCGAGCTCAGCGTCGCTGGCGGCGAGCAGCTCCTCCAGACCGCCGAACTCAACGACGATCTGCGAGACGACGAGCTTGGGCAATCTCGGGATGCGCCCCAGGACCCGGTAGCCACGCGTCGAGACGGGGTAGTCGAGCGTGTTCAGCTTGCGGTCATAGCCGAGCAGCTCGGCCAGCCTGCCGAAGTCCAGCAGGTCCTGGTGGACGAGCCGTCCGATCTCCTCGAGAGCGGCTGCGAACGCCTCATCGGAGTAGGCAGACAGGTAGTCGCGCACGAGCGCCGCCTTCTCGGCCGCGGCGCCAACCATCGTCTCCTCGAGCTGCATCTCGATCAGGCGCCCCTCGCTGCCGAGCTCGACGATGTAGCGCTCGATCTCAACGGCCATGCGCGTGACGAGCTCGGAGCGCTGCAGCACGGTGAGCACGTCGTGCAGCGTGGCACCGCCCTCGAACTCCAGCGCGGTGAGACGCATGGAGACCTGGTCCAGGCGGGTGCGGAACTTGTCCAGGGTGGCGAGCGCCTGGTTGGCCTTGGCCAGAACCACGGGTATGTCCTCGAGGATGTACTTCACGCCGTCCACGTACACCGAGACGACCTCGCGGCGCTGGGAGATCGCGATCACCAGCGCGTCGGTCTGCTTGGCGACGCGCTCCGCGGTCCTGTGCCTCGTGCCCGTCTCGTGCGAGAGGATCGTCGGGTCGGGCATCAGCTGGACGTTCGCCATCGTGATCTTGGTGGCGTTCGCGTTCAGGATGATCGCGCCGTCCATCTTGGCGATCTGGTAGAGGAACGCCGGCGTGTAATCGATGTCGAGCTTGATCCCGCCCGAGTTCAGAAAGCTGAGGTCCTCAGGCTCGCCGATGACCATGAGGCCGCCGGTGCGGGCGTCCAGGATGCTCTCGATCCCCTCGCGCAGCGCAGTGCCGGGCGCGATCATCTCCAATGCCCTGATGAGACCCGGATCCGGTCGTACTTCGTTGTCTGAATCTTCACCGGATCTTGGAGCCATAGTCCCAATTCTAGGGCATTTAGGAATCCGTTAGCAGTTCCTGTGCAGCCTCCAGGCCGGCTACAGCAGCTCCGGATCCTCTCCGTCCTCGCCCGCGGCCACCAGGTGGGCCCGCTCGCGCAGGCCCACCTCGGAGGTGGTGCGCAGCACGCGCGGCGTCGAGAGCACCTCCGGCTCGCTCACAAGCTCCACCGGAGACGCTCCCCGCTCCGACAGCCTGGCCCTGCCGTCGCCGCGCCCGGGGGGCAGCGCCGCCGCGAGCGCCTGGCGCAGCGTGGCGACCTCGCATGCCGACCCGCCGCTGTCGATCGGCGCGATCACGCCGCTGAGCCCATGCTTGGCGGCCTCCTGCAGGCGACGCTCAGGGTGGCCCACCCAGCGCAGCTCGCCGGTCAGCCCCAGCTCCCCAAAGCAGGCCCGTGGCGTCCCCTTCACGGGCACGCCACGGCTCGCGCTGGCGACCGCCAGGGCGACCGCCAGGTCGCATCCCGGCTCATCCACGCGCACACCTCCCACCACGTTCACGAACACGTCGGCTCCGCCGGTCCTGACGTGACCGTGGCGGCCCAGGATCGCCAGCACCAGCGCAAGGCGGTTGCGGTCAAGGCCGGAGACGACCCGTCGCGGCTGCTCGAGCTCCGAGGGCGCCACCAGCGCCTGCACCTCGACGAGCAGGGGCCTCGAGCCCTCCATCGCCGCGAGCACCACGCTTCCGGGGGCGCGCGTCGCCTCGGCGACGAATCGCGCGGACGCGTCGAGCACCTCGACGAGACCACCCTGGCGCATCTCGAACAGGCCCGCCTCGTTGGTCGATCCAAACCTGTTCTTCAGCACCCGCAGCTCGCGATAGGGCCGCTCTCGCTCGCCTTCGAACTGCAGCACGCAGTCGACCATGTGCTCGAGCACGCGCGGACCCGCCAGCGCGCCGTCCTTCGTCACGTGACCCACGAGGATGACCGCCACGCCCTGCGCCTTTGCGAGCTGCATGATCCGCGCGGCGACCTCGCGCACCTGTCCGACGGATCCCGGGGTTCCCGAGAGCTCGGCTGCGCCCATAGTCTGCACCGAGTCGATCACGCAGACCTGCGGCGCCTCGGCGGCCAGCGTGTCCAGGACCGTGTCGAGGTCCGTCTCGGCCAGCACCGGCACCTGCAGCGCCGCGTGGGCGGGGCGGCCAGGATCCAATAGGAGCCGTTCGGCGCGCAGCCTGACCTGCTCGGCGGACTCCTCGCCGCTGACGTACAGCGTCCGGTGGCCCGTGGCCTGCAGGTTGCCGAGCACCATGTTGGTGAGCGTCGACTTGCCGATCCCCGGCGAGCCTCCCAGCAGAACCAGCGAGCCGGGAACGAGACCGCCGCCGAGGACGCGGTCGAGCTCGCCGATCCCCGTCGACATGCGCTTCACCGCCGTCGCTCCCACCTCCCGCAGCGGCCGCGACGCCGAGCGCGGAGCCAGGGCGGAGCCGCTCTTCGCACGGGCGCCATCGGCGCCGCGCCGTGCGCCGGTGGCGGCGCGTCCATCACCGCGCGCCGGGCGCAGGCGCTCCTCCACGAGCGTGTTCCACGCCTCGCACCCCGGACACTGGCCGTGCCATTGGGCGGATTGGAAGCCGCACTGCGAGCACACGTGGACCGTCGTACGAGCCATTCGCTGAGCTTAGGTGCCGAAGGGGACGGCTGGTTCGCGTCCCACGGTCGCGCTGCGCCGCTCATACAGCAGGACATCGCGCCAGCGCCCGTCGGGCATCTGCCCGATCCGCTCGCGCACACCGACCAACCTGAAGCCGCAGCGCTCGTGCAGCGCCACGCTCGCCACGTTCTCGGGGAATATGCCCGCCTCGAGCGTCCAGAAGCCGGCGCTCTCAGCGCTCGCGATCAGGCCGTCCAACAACGCGCGGCCCACCCCGCGCCGTGTCTGCTCGGGGGCCACATAGATGCTCACCGCGCCCACCCCCCGATACACCCGGCGCGGCGAGACAGGGGTCAGCCCCGCCCAGCCGAGCATCGTTCCGTCGGCTCCCCGCGCGAGAACCGCTGGGTATCCAGCGCGCTTGCCCGACCAGTCCTTCCACGCCGGCGCGGTGTGCTCGAAGGTCGCGTTACCGCCTGCTATGCCCGCCTGGTATACGCGCGCAGCCTGCGACCAATCCTCGGCGGTCAGCGGCGCCAGGAGGATCGAATCGATGCCCACCCGCCCAGTGCTCAGCTGCCGCGCCTACTGCTCGCCTGGCTGCTCGCCCTCGGGCGGGTGCTCGCCCTCGGCGGTCTCCTCGGGCCTGACGCCGCCTTCGGCGCCCACGCCCACCGGTGTCTTCTGCTTCTTGGGCTTGACGATCGACAGGCGCACCTCGCCCTCCTGATCGCCCACGGCCGGGTCGACCACGACCGTAGCGCCGGGTGTCAGCTGCTCGCGCAGGACGAAGTCGGCGAGCGGGTCCTCTATGTAACGCTGGATCGCACGCCGCAGCGGACGGGCGCCCATCGCCGGGTCCCAGCCCTTTTCGACCAGCAGGTCCTTGGCGGGCTCGGTGAGCTCGAGCTGCAGATCACGCTCGGCCATCGACTCGCGGATGCGCAGGAGCAGCAGCTCGACGATCTGCTTGATCTCCTCCTTCTGCAGCTTGTGGAAGACGATCACGTCGTCGATCCGGTTCAGGAACTCAGGACGGAACACTTTCTTGAGCTCGCCCATGATCCTGCTCTTCATGTCGTCGTAGGTGATGCCCGTCTCGTCGTCGGAGACCGCGAATCCGAGCGGCGTGTTGCGCGCTATCTCGGCGGCGCCGATGTTCGA
Source organism: Solirubrobacteraceae bacterium (assembly GCA_017882445.1). Lineage (GTDB taxonomy): Bacteria > Actinomycetota > Thermoleophilia > Solirubrobacterales > Solirubrobacteraceae > Palsa-744. The sequence continues at coordinate 7,672 of JADGPK010000040.1, read as the reverse complement.
GGTCATGATCACGATGGCGTGCCTGAAGTCGACCGTCCGCCCCTGGGCGTCGGTCAGCCGGCCGTCCTCGAGGATCTGCAGGAGGATGTTGAACACGTCCGGGTGCGCCTTCTCGATCTCGTCGAGCAGCAGCACGCTGTAGGGCTTGCGTCGGATCGCCTCGGTCAGCTGCCCGCCCTCGTCGTAGCCGATGTAACCGGGGGGTGAGCCGACCAGCCTGGAGACGGAGTGCTTCTCCATGTACTCCGACATGTCGATCCTGACCAATGCCTCGTCGTCGCCGAACAGGAACTCGGCGAGCGTGCGCGCCAGCTCGGTCTTGCCCACGCCTGACGGGCCCAGGAAGATGAACGAGCCGGTCGGACGCTTGGGGTCCTTCAGGCCCGCGCGCGAGCGTCTGATCGCCTTGGAGATGACCTCGATCGCGGGGTGCTGGCCGATCACGCGCTTGTGCAGTTCGTCCTCCATGCGCATCAGCTTCTGCGTCTCGGCCTCGGTCAGCTTGAACACGGGGATGCCGGTCCACATCGAGACGATGTCCGCGATCTCCTCCTCGCCGATCGAGGGACGCTCGCCGGACTCGCCCGATTCCCACGCCTGCTCGAGCTCGCGTTTCTTGTTGGTCAGCTTGCGCTCTGTGTCGCGCAGCGCAGCGGCCTTCTCGAACTCCTGAGCCTCGATCGCCGCCTCCTTTTCGCGACGCGTGGTCTCGACTTCGCCCTCCAGCTCACGGTTGGCCGGCGGCGAGGTCATCGACTTGATGCGCATGCGCGAGGCCGCCTCGTCGATCAGGTCGATCGCCTTGTCCGGCAGGAAGCGGTCGGATATGTAGCGGCTGGCCAGTTCACCGGCGGCGCGCAGCGCCTCGTCGGTGATCTGCACCTTGTGGTGCTGCTCGTAGCGGTCGCGCAGGCCCCTGAGGATCTCCACCGTCTGGTCGATCGTGGGCTCGTCCACGCGAATCTGCTGGAAGCGCCGCTCGAGCGCGGAGTCGCGCTCCAGGTACTTGCGGTACTCGTCGAGGGTCGTCGCGCCGATCGTCTGCAGCTCGCCTCTGGCCAGAGCCGGCTTGAGGATCGAGGCGGCGTCGATGGCGCCCTCGGCGGCGCCGGCGCCCACGAGGTTGTGAAGCTCGTCGATGAACAGGATGATGTCGCCGCGCTGGGTGATCTCCTTCATCACCTTCTTCAAGCGCTCCTCGAACTCGCCCCTGTACTTCGAGCCGGCCACGAGCGCGGCGAGGTCGAGCGTGTAGATCTGCTTGTTCTTCAGCAGCTCGGGCACCTCGGAGCTCGTGATGCGCTGCGCCAGGCCCTCGACGACCGCGGTCTTGCCCACGCCGGGCTCGCCGACGAGCACCGGGTTGTTCTTGGTGCGCCGCGAAAGGATCTGCATGATCCGCTCGATCTCGGTCTCGCGACCCACGCAGGGGTCGAGCTTGCCCTCCGCTGCCAGCTTTGTCAGGTTTCGTCCGAACTGGTCGAGCAGCTTGGAGGACTTCTTGCCCTCTCCCGGCGCTGCGCCCGCACCGGCGGCCGCGCCGCCCGACTGGCCCTGACGGCGACCGCCGGGACCCGAGAGCATGCGGATGACCTCGTTGCGGATCTTCTCGGAGTCGGCGTCGAAGTCGAGCAGGATGCGCGCGGCGACGCCCTCGTTCTCGCGTACGAGCCCCAGCAGGATGTGCTCGGTGCCGATGTAGTTGTGCCCGAGGCTCAGCGCCTCGCGCAGGGCGAGCTCGAGCACCTTCTTGGCGCGCGGCGTGAACGGGATCTGTCCGGAGGTGACCTCCTCACCGGAGCCGACGATCCGCACGACCTGCGCGCGCACCCGCTCGACGGTGATGTCCAGGCTCTCCAGCACGCGGGCGGCCAGGCCCTCCTCCTCGCGGAGCAGCCCCAGGAGGATGTGCTCGGTGCCGATGTAGTTGTGCTTGAGCGTTCGCGCCTCCTCCTGCGCAAGAACGACCACTTGCCGGGCCCGTTCGGTGAATCGCTCGAACATTGTGTGATTCCTTCCTGCTGGGACGGTGCCTCATGGAGGTCTAGGGTCCGGATAACGCCTCGCAGAGCAGTCTACCAACCGACCACCCTGCCCTATCGGGGTCATCGGCATCGCGGCTGCGGGGCTTGATCGCCGCTCCGAGCGGGTCAGTCGCGCATAGCGGGGAACAGCACCACCTCGCGAATGGAGTCGCGGCCGGTGAGCAGCATGACCAGCCGGTCGATGCCCAGCCCCACGCCACCGGCGGGCGGCATGCCCTGCTCGAGCGCCTGCACGTACAGCTCGTCATAGGGCTGGACCTCCTCGTCGCCGAGCGCCGCCAGCTGCTGCTGAGCCTCGAAGCGCTCGCGCTGCACGTCGGGGTCGGTCAGCTCGCTGAACGCGTTGGCGATCTCCATCCCGCCGGCGAACGCCTCCCAGCGCTCGACCAGTCCGGGCTGCGAGCGATGCTCGCGCGCGAACGGCGAGAGCTCGACGGGGTAGTCGAGCACGAAGGTGGGTTGGCGCAGGCCGGGCTCGACGAACTTCGACAGGAGGTCGTCGGCCATCTGCGCCCAGCTCGCCCCCTCGGTGGGCATCTCGAGCTCCCGCTCGCGGATCGCCTCGCCCAGGGCTCCCTCGTCGCGCACGGCCGCGAGGTCGATCCCCGTCGCCTCGGCGATGGCCTGCGTGAAGCTCACCCGCCGCCAAGGGCTCTGGAGGTCCAGCTCGCCCCCATAGTCGATCGCCTGGGCCGCCCGCGCGACGAGTGCTTCCAGACGGCTCGCCACGCCGTTGTAGTCCGCGTAGGCCTCGTAGAACTCGACCATGGTGAACTCCGGGTTGTGCTTGGAGGAGACGCCCTCGTTGCGAAAGTCCTTGCCCAGCTCGTACACGCGCTCCAGCCCCCCGACGATCAGGCGCTTGAGATACAGCTCGGTGGCGATCCGTAGGTAGAGGGTGCGCTCGAGCACGTTGTGATGCGTGGTGAACGGCCGCGCGAGCGCGCCCCCGTAGAGCGGCTGGAGCACGGGCGTCTCGACCTCCAGGAACCCCTCGCCATCGAGATACGCGCGCACCGCCGAGACGATCCTGGCCCGGTCGGCGAACAGCCTGCGCGCCTCCTCGCTCGCCATCAGGTCGAGCTCGCGGCGGCGATAGCGGATCTGCACGTCGCTGAGGCCGGCGTGCTTGTCCGGCGGTGGTCGCAGCGCCTTGCCCAGGATCTCGAAGGACTCGACCCGCAGCGAGATCTCGCCCCTGCGGCTGCGCAGAGCGGCGCCGTCGACGCCGATCAGGTCGCCGACGTCGAGTGAGGTCACCCGCTCGAAGGCCTCCTCGCCGAGCACGTCCACGCGCGCGTGCAGCTGGATCTTGCCGGTGCGGTCGACCAGGTCCAGGAAGGCCATCCGCCCCGCCTCGCGCCGGGCGGCGATCCGGCCGGCGACGCGATGGCGCTCGTCGGTTTCCTCGCCGCTCACCAGATGCGCGTAGGCGGCGAGGATCCCATCGATCGGCTCGGTGTGAGCGAACGCGTACGGAAAGGCCCCCGGATCGGACTGCTTCAGGCGCTCGGCCTTGGCGCGCCGCTCGGCGATGAGCTCAGGGAGCCCATGCCTGCTCGACTCGCTCGGCGGCCGCTCCTCGGTTCCGCTCATCGCGGCGAGCCTACTCGAGGCCGACGTCGATCTTGGTGATCTTGAGCTTGCGCGCCGGCCCGCGCGGAACTTTCACGGCAACGGTCTCGTTCCGTTTGCGCCCGAGCAGGGCTCGTCCCACGGGAGACTCGTTCGAGAGCTTGTACTCATCCGGCTTGGCCTCCGCCGAGCCGACGATCGTGTACTTGACGGACTTACCGGTCTTCTCGTCCTTGACGTTGACCACAGAGCCGATCTGCACAACGTCGGTGGAGAGATCCTTGGCCTGGATGACCGTCGCCATGCGCAGCTTCTCCTGCAGCTGGGCGATGCGGCTCTCGACCATCGCCTGCTCGTTCTTGGCGTCGTCGTACTCGGAGTTCTCCGAGATGTCTCCGAACTCCCTGGCTTCCTTGATCCGCTGGGCGACCTCCCGCCGCTTCTCGGTGGAGAGCAGCTCGAGCTCGTCCTTCAGCTTCTTGAGACCTTCGGGGGTGAGGATGACGTCCTTCGGCAAGTGACCCTCGATCGCGGGTTGTTGGTCCGGTCTGCGATACGCAAAACCCCGCTGCAAGCGGGGATGTCGCCGACCGGAGGGCGGCAGCGAGCGCAGCAGTATAGCGGGGCTCAGAGCCTGTAACGCAGGGGTCTTTAGATGGATCGGGCGAGGGGCCTTGAGACCGATCTCCAGAGGCGCCTGGCCTGCGCGAGCGTCTCGGCGCTCTGCAACGATTCCTGCAGGCGCTTGGCCTCGCCGGCGTCGAGGAGCAGACGGGTCACATACCAGGGGTAGAACTTGCGCAGGTAGCGCTCGGCACGCCGTTCGCCGAGATGCTCGACGGCGCGGTCCATCGTCCAGTCCAGCTCGGCGGTCACCTCGGCCCGCGTCGGGCCGTGCTCGCGGCCACGCACGAGCTGTGCGAACAGCCAGGGGTTCCCAAGCGCCCCGCGGGCGAGCATCACGGCGGCTGCGCCGGTCAGGTGAAAGACCTCGCGCACGTGCTGCGCGTCGTTCAGCCCCCCGGAGAGGATCATGGGCGCCCCCAGCGAGGCCGCCAGACGCGCCGCGAGCTCATAGTCGGGAGACCCCTTGTGGTGCACCGCCGCCGAGCGCGGGTGAAAGGCGATCGCCGCCACACCCGCCCGCTCCACCAGGCGGCGGGCGAGCTCGAATCCGCTCATGTCCCCCGGCCGCACGCCCGAGCGCAGCTTCACCGTGACGGGAATCCCACCCCCGCCCTCGACCGCGGCGCGTGCCAGCGCGACCGCGCGGTCGGGGTCGGCGAGCAACGCCACTCCGGCGCCCGTCTTGCGCACCTTGGGCACCGGACAGCCCATGTTGATGTCGATCGCGTCGGCCCCCGCGCCGGCGACGTGGGCGGCCGCCGCCCGCATCATCGCCGGGTCTTCGCCGAACAGCTGGATCGACACGGGCCCACCGGCCCGCTCACGCGGGTCGATGCGCAGCATCTCGTTGCACGTCTTCTCGTTGCCGTAGTGGATAGCGTGCGAGGAGACCATCTCCGAGAACGCCATCCCCGCCCCGTAGCGCTTTGCCTGCAGGCGCACGAACCAGTTGCCGATCCCCGCCAGGGGAGCGAGCATCACGCGGTTGGGTACACGCAGGGAGCCGAGCATCCACGGCTCTGTCAGGGGATCGGCGCTGGACACGCCTGCCATTGTTGCGATCTTCAGGCGTTGCGCTCGTGCAGCAGGCGCAGGCCGGTCAGCGTGAGCAGGTCGTCGACCTCCTCGATCTCCTCCGTGTAGGGCACCACCAGCCGCGCCAGGCCGCCGGTGGCGACCACATCGGTGCGCTCCCCCAGCTCGTCGTAGAGGCGGCGCAGGATCGCGTCGATCGCGCCGGCGTAGCCGAACACGACGCCCGAGCGGATCGCGTCGATCGTGTTCTTCCCGATCACGCTCTTGGGCGGCGCGAGGTCCACCTTGGGCAACCGGGCGCCTCGCTCTGAGAGCGCTTCGAGCGAGATCTCGATGCCCGTCATGAGCGCCCCGCCGAGATACTCGCCCTCGTGCGAGACGACGTCGAAGGTCGTCGCGGTGCCGAAGTCGACGCACACCGCGGCGCCTGTGAAGCGCTCTCGGATCGCGACGGCGTTCACGAGCCGGTCGGCGCCGATCTCGCGCGGGTTGTCGTAGCGGATCGCCATCCCGGTCTTCGTACCGGGTCCCACCGCGACCATCTCGTGGCCGAGATAGCGGCTCGCCATGGCCGACCACTCTGGCTCGAGCTGCGGCACCGTGGAGGAGACGATCGACGCCTCGAGGTCCTCGAAGCCGTAGCCGCGAAGCTCGAGCAGGTTGTGCAATGCGGCGCCCAGCTCGTCGGCTGTCGACTGGCGCACGGTAGCGAAGCGCCAGTGCTCGATGAGCTGCCCGTCGCTGAAGGCCCCGAAATGGGTCTGGGTGTTCCCGACGTCCACGGCGAGCAGCATCGGCGACCATTATGCTCGCAGGAAGGATGGCGATGAGCGCTCCCAAGCTTTACGCGCTGCCCGGCTCGCACCCGTGCGCCGCCGTGGAGGCCGCGCTGGAGCTGAAGTCCATCGCCTACCGCCGCGTCGACCTGCTGCCGATGGTCCAGATGATCGTCGGGCCGCTGCTCTACGGCGCAGCGACCGTGCCCGGGATGCGCATCGGCGGCGAGCGGCTGCACGGGTCGCGCTCGATCATGCGCCGTCTCGACACGCTCGTCCCCGAGCCCCCACTGCTGCCGGCGCCCGGAGACCCCACCCGCGCGAAGGTGCTCGAGGCGGAGCGCTGGGGCGATGAGGTCCTGCAGAGCGTGCCCCGCCGGCTCATCGACGCCGCCTTCCTGCGCCGCCCCAGCGCGATGGAGAGCTACGCGGCCGACGCAAGGCTGCCGCTCCCGCGTCCGTTGCTGCGCCCGGCCCTGCCGCTGACGGCCCGCTTGATGGCTATCAAGAACAGGGCCAGCGACGAGCGCGTGCGCGAGGACCTCGCGGCGCTCCCGCGCCAGCTCGCGCGGATCGACGGCTGGATCGCCGACGGGCTACTGGGTGGCGAGCAGCCCAACGCCGCAGACCTGCAGATAGGCAGCACGATCCGCCTGCTCATGAGCATCGGCGATGTCCGCCCGCTGATCGAGCGGCGAGGAGCCGCACGGCTCACGAGCTACTTCCCGCCGATGGTCGGCGAGGTCCCAGCCGACGTGCTGCCGCGCGAGTGGTTGCCCGCGCCCGCGCGGGCCTAGATCCTTCCCGGCGCTACAGTCGCAGTGCGGACAGCGCGCGCCACGCCACGCAGCGCGAGCGTCTCGCCACTGACATGCGTACCCTCGATCCGCAGTCACTCACGACGCACGTGGACCGCCTGTATCGCGCAGCGTGGGCGCTGTGCGGCTCGCGCGAGGACGCCGAGGACCTCGTCCAGGAGACCTTTGCGCGGGTGCTCTCACGGCCCCGCGTGATCCACGGCGACGACGACCTCTACTACCTGATGCGAGTGCTGCGCAACACGTTCCTGACCGGCCGTCGCACCGCCTCGCGGCGCCCCGTCACGGTGGCCACGCTCGAGGACGTGGTCACGGCCGACCCGCGTCCGATGGGTCGACCGGAGCAGGCGCTGGAGGTCCAGGAGGTCTATGCGACGATCGCGCAGCTGCCTGAGAGCTTTCGCCTGGCGATCGTCAGCGTCGACGTCCTGGGGCTCTCATACCGCGAGGCTGCGCGCGCGCTGCAGGTGCGCGAGGCGACGCTGACCACGCGCCTGCATCGCGCGCGGCGGCAGGTCGCAGAGCGCCTCACGCCGGAGCCCTCCCGCACGGCCGGCGGCACCGGCGCGGAGGGCGGGCGAGGGCGGCCCGCGAGCGCGGTCGACCCCGCCTCGCAGCGAGCAGCTCAGATCGAGGGCCCCGGTCGGGAAGAGAAAGGCACCGGCGGAGTCCTCTCCAGTGGAGGAACAACATGAGCCAGCGCCCTCCCACCACCGAAGCGGAGCTGATCGAGCTCGTGCGCTCGATAGACGTGCGGGCGCCCGAGGAGCTGCATCGCCACACCGAGGCGCTCGTC
>JADGPK010000097.1 GCA_017882445.1 Solirubrobacteraceae bacterium | reverse complement strand
CTTTGCACGGCTCGCGGGAGCCCGTGGGGCCAGAACCAGTGAAGCGCGCACTGCGCCCCCTCGGGCTCGTCGCCCCGTATCGCGCCGCACGTCTGTCGGTTCGTTGACGAGCGCTGAGGCTCGCAGCAGGCTTCCATGCAAGCCGCCGGGTCGCTGGCAGGCGAGCACGCCGGGGTGATGGTGTCGGACGTCCTGCCACCGACGCGAACCGAGGATGGCCGAACGGTTCGACGCGGCGAGTATGCTTGGCGCACACAAGTTCTGGCTTGATTGGGTCAAATCGGGGAGAGCTAGAGGATGTCCGGCAGCAAGATCGACCGTCGCGCCGCACAAGAAGACGCCGACGCAAAACAGGATGATGAGCTGATCACGCGCGCGGCCAAGCGCACGGACTGGGCAGGCACTGCGCTGGAGAGCGCCGCCGGAGATCTCGACGACGTGCATGGCGTCGAGGGGAAACCGCTGACGGACCTTGCGGAGGTGGTCCAGGATGAGGCGACGCGCGTGTCTCATCTCGCCGAAGACATCGATAGCCATAGGCCCGTCGCGGAGGATGACGAGCCCGGCGACGGGGCATAAGGCTCGGTCGACAGCGTCGAGGAGAGGACCCGCAACGCCGCGGCACTCTGCGCTGCTCCTTCTATGTAAATGCGAGCGCGCGGCGGACGCCGCTGAGGCTCCTGCTTCGGACGACGAGCACTCGTCCGAGCGCCGGCTCCCCAGACTGCTCCTTTGCCATGGGCTAAGCAGGCGTCTCGCACGTGGCCGAGCGGACGCCTCGGTTTCGTCCCGAGCGGGCACGGAGACGCGCCTCACGCAGACGCCCGCTCAGCCGCGATAGCGGGCTTCTGGTGCGGGCCGAGCGGTCATCGGTCACAGCTGACCGTCAGGAATGCGGTCCCCGACTCTCCGCTGCAGCCGGAGCGTTCTGAACGCGATAAGGTCAGCGGACTCATGGGGGGGATGTACGCGAGATGGTCCTAGCTTCACATTGGTGGCGGCTTACGACGGCAGCGGCCGTGACCGCGGTGCTCAGCATTGTGCTCACCTGGCCCTTGACGGCGCTCGCCAAGGGCCACGGTCCGCCTCCGCCTCCTCCGCCTCCCCCAGCCGGGACGGGATATGACATCTCCTACCCGCAGTGCGGTTCGGCATATCCAATAGGCCAGGCGTTTGGCGTCGTCGGTGTCAACGGTGGGCTGGCCAACGATGCCAATCCGTGCCTCGCGAGCGAGCTGGCCTGGTCACAGTCCTCGCCGGGCCTCACGAGCCCGCTGCAGGCGTCAACCTCGCTCTATATCAACACCGCCGATCCGGGCAACGGCGTCGCCGACTGGCCCTCGCCGGCCAAGGGCACGGCCACCGGCAGCACGCCCTACGGCTCGTGCGACGGCAGCTGGAGCACCGCCTGCGCCTACCTCTACGGCGAGCAGCGGGCAGCGTACTCCTACGCGCTGGTCGCCGGCACCGCCACCAGCGTGAACGCCGCGACCGCGACATGGTGGCTCGACATCGAGACCGCCAACAGCTGGGCGAAGAAGCGCAACTCGAGCAACTGGGCGGCGCTGAACATCGCAGCGATAGAGGGCTTTGTCGCCGGCCTGCAAGGAGCCGGGGCCACCGGCTCGATCGGCTTCTACTCGACCGCCAGCCAGTGGCAGACGATCACCGGTCTCACAGCGACGACGAGCCCGGCGTACTTCCCCTCCAGCGAGCCCAACTGGCTCGCCGGCGCCAGCTCGCTCAGCCAGGCGCAGAGCAACTGCTCGGCCTCGTTCACAGGCGCCCACGTGTCACTGGCGCAATTCGCGTCCGGTGGCTTCGACGCCGACTACGCCTGCGCCTAACCGGCATCGCCAGGCACATGTCGACCGCGGCCGATGCCAGCGGACACAGGCCCTGTCGTGCACGGGAGTGCCGCTCCGCCGTCGCCGCGATTAGCCGGTAGCCGGCACAACAGACCCCACGCTGCAGGTTTCGTGTGGATGCGAGCGCCTCGGCGGATGCCGCTGACGCTCCTGCTCAGGACGATAAGCGATCACGGGACTCCCGAGGCGATGAATGCTCCTAGGCGGCCCGCTGCCTGCCGGTGCGGTCGCGGTGCTTGCAACCCGGCCAGCAGCAGGGCCGGCGCTGGCCTTCCTCCAGCTCCTCCTGCGTCCGCCGAATGCGGCGCTCTCGGGTGGTCTCCCGCTTGGCATCCTCGACCCAGCAGATGAACTCGTTGCGAGCTAAGGGCGTGATGCCTTCCAGGCATCGAGTGCCGTGGCGTTAGCGATCAGCGCCTTACGCAGGTCCGGGGGCAGTTGATGCACCACCCCACCGGGCACCCTCGGGCCGCTCACAGGCAGATCGTAGTGAGCCGCAGGGCAAGCCGCGCTTTCTCCATGAGCGGACGCGCCTCAGGGCGCCGCTTCGCCCTGCTCTTGCCTCAGCACGGGCATCCCAGCGGAGAGGACGCCACCCCGCAATGCGCGGAAAGCAGGCATCCCCCGAAGCAGTCCGGGGACGACTGCCTTCGCGTGATAGGAGTCGTCTCGCCCAGTGTCAATCAGGTGCTCGCTCGGGTCCCGAGCACAAGCAAGGCACGGACATGACGGGGCGCTCGCTCGGCTTGGCGAGCAGGCGTCGCCGCAAGGGCTTGGACCGTCGGGGTGCGATGGTTCCTGCGCCCGAACAGCGAGAACGTTGGTCGCGAGCGGCGCGGAACTCGCCGCGGGCGCTGCAGCTCGCCGGGGCTCGTGGCGTAGTCTGTGGGCATGGAAGGGAACAGCGCTCCGTTGCCGCTCCGGGCGGCGTCGCAGGTCGCGTCCAGGTTGGTCAACCCGGGAGGCCGCCCGAGCGAGAAGTCCCTGCGGGAGGCCGTTGATGGGAAGTTGGTGCTGGTGACGGGCGCCTCGCACGGAATAGGGCGTGCGGCGGCCGGCAAGCTCGGGGCCGCCGGTGCGACGGTGCTGCTCGTCGCCCGCTCGGGCGACAGGCTGAAGGAGCTCGAGCGGGAGATCACCCAGTGCGGAGGCAGCGCGCATGCGTACGTGGCCGACCTGTCAGACCCTGAGAGCACGAACGCGCTCACGGCCGAGGTACTCGAGCGTCACGATCAAGTGGACGTCCTGGTCAACAACGCCGGCATGTCGATCCGGCGCTCGGTCGAGTTCTCCTACGAGCGCTTCCACGACTTCGAGCGGACGGCCTGGGTCAACTACCTCAGCCCGGTCAAGCTTGTGCTCGCGCTGCTGCCCGCGATGCGTGCCCGCGGGAGCGGCCACATCGTCAACGTCTCCACGAGCGGTGTCCGGATGCCGCCGGCGCCCCGTTGGTCGGCCTACATGGCATCGAAGAGCGCCTACGACGTGTTCATTCGAACGGTCGCCCTGGAGGCGGCCCGTGACGGCGTCACGGTGAGCTCGATTTACATGCCGATCGTCCGCACCAGGATGATCGCCCCCACCCCGGAGTTCCGGTACGTGCCCTCGCTCAGCGCCGGGCAGGCGGGGGACCTGGTGTGCAAAGCGATCGTAGAGCGGCCTGGGTCTATCGGCCCGTGGTGGGTGAGCGCGGTCGAGGCCGGCTCGGCCTTCACCCGCTGGCCATGGGAGACCGCTATGGGTATCTGGAACCGGGTCAGCCAGGACAGTTCGAACGCCGCCCACAGCGCCGGCCCCGCCAAGGGCTGAGGCGGGCCCCACTGGGTCCATGCCCGCTTCCAGCGGGGCTTCCAGGGTCGCGAAGGGCCGGGAGTCAGCGCAAGCGCAAACCACAGCGGCCCGACCGAGATGGCTCGCCCGCCTTCCATGCCCTTGTGGACCAACCCCTGTCTGTGTTGTGTCGTGCGTGCGGAGCCGCATGGACCTGTGGCAGCGAGCACGCTGGCGACCAGGCGCGAGACGCCTGCATCGGACGCCTTCGTAGAGACGATTCTCGATCGCGCCAGCGAGGATCAGAACACGCTCGCTTCGCCTTGGCGAGAGCAGTAGCCTGAGCTCGGTCGGCGCGGGCTGTCGAGCATCGTCCGGAGCGAGCGCGCGAGACGGCTCGCAGCAGACGCTCGCTTTGCTGTGCAGCTGCGTCCTCCCTCGTTGATCGCGGCGAATCGAAAGATCGGATCCCGGCGAACTTCAGTCGACCGAAGCCATGCGTGCGACTCCGCGCATCGCTACGGTCGACGGCGAGCGGCCACGCTTCCCCTCGCCTCGGATGCGCCTGACCTATGTGCGGGGCACGACCAGTCCCGACCCGTAGCGGCAACGACAGCTTGTGTGCGGTCGCGAAGCCCCAGCCTTGCGAGCACATGGCTGACGTGTGTCATGACGGTCTCCTCCGCGACTACCAGCGGTGCGGCTATCTCGGCGTTCGATAGGCCCTCGGCCACGAGCCGCAGGACCTCGGTCTCACGTGGGGTGAGCTCGTCGAGCGCGGCTGGTTGGGCATTGGCCTTGAGGTGATCCTCCGGCAGCCACTTCCTCAGACTCGGCGGCAGAAGCAGCTCCTGATCCCGGTCACAAGCAATGAAGCTCTGGGGCATGCCGGCATCGTCTTAAACCCGCCGGACAACACCCCTTTACGCAACAGCCACGCGCCGCAGCGGAACTGGGCCTCGTCCCGAGAGGTAGAGGCTGCCGTCGAGCCCCCATCTCGTCGCCGCCCGCCCCGAATTCAGAACCCCGCCCCCGCTCGCAATGAGACGGAAAAGAAGTCCAGTTTCAGTAGTTTGCCCCGATGGAAGAGGGGGTGTCTGTCTCGATAACCTTTAAACTCGATCAACTTTACCCCCTATGGAAAGGGGACCGAACATGGCCTCAGTAGCGGTGGCGACGGGCGACGAGCGCTCTCCGTCCCAGGCAGCGCCGCACGCCACGCGCCGCCACCAAGTGGTGATCGTCGGCGGTGGCAACGGCGGGATCAGCGTTGCGGCGCGGCTGCTGCGCGCGGGGGCGAACCTCGACGTGGCGATCATCGAGCCGTCCGAGACGCATTACTACCAGCCGCTATGGACGCTGGTCGGCGGCGGCGTCGTGCCCAAGGAGAAGAGCGCGCGTCCCCAGGTCGACGTGATTCCCAGGGGCGCCACCTGGGTGCGAAGCGCCGTCACGGAGTTCGTCCCCGGGGTCAACCAGGTCCTCACCGACGAGGGAGAGCGGATCGAGTACCAATTCCTTGTCGTCGCACCGGGCATCGAGCTCAATTGGGACGCGGTTGCCGGGCTGCGCGGCAACGTAGGCCGTAACGACGTGGTCAGCAACTACGAGTACGACCAGTGTGAGCACACGTGGGAGGCGATTCGCAACTTCAAGGGCGGCACAGCGCTGTTCGTGATGCCGCCGCCGCCGATCAAGTGCGCCGGTGCGCCGCAGAAGATTGCCTATCTCGCCGACGAGGCCTTCCGCAGGCAGGGCGTGCGCGACAAGACGCGCATCATCTACGCGTCTGCCACACCGGGCATCTTCGCCGTCGAAAGGTACGCCGAGCCGCTCAACGCGGTGATCGCGCGCAAGGGGATTGAGACCCTCTACAAGCACGAGTTGGTCGAGCTTCGCGCGGACACCCACGAGGCGGTGTTCGTCGATCACGGCCATGAAGACGGGCAGGTGGTACTGAAGTACGACCTCATCCACGTCGCGCCGCCCCAGCGTGCGCCGGCGTTCGTGCGCGAGAGCCCGCTGGCCGATAGGGGTGGCTGGCTCGAGGTCGACAAGCACACGCTCCAGCATCCGCGCTACCCCAACGTGTTCGCGCTCGGCGACGCCAGCAGCCTGCCCACGTCGAGAACGGGCGCGGCGATCCGCAAGCAGACGCCGGTACTCGTCGACAACCTGCTCGCCCAGCTGAACGGAAAGGGCGCGGAGACGTTCTCCTCCTATGACGGCTATGCCGCGTGCCCGCTCGTCACGGGCTACGGCAAGCTCGTCCTAGCGGAGTTCGACTACGACCTCAAGCCCCAGGAGAGCTTCCCGTTCAACCAGGGCAAGGAGCGCTGGAGCATGTACCAGCTCAAGCGGTACGTCCTGCCGTCGCTCTACTGGCGAGGCATCCTCAAAGGACGCGCCTGACGGGTAAGCGGTCGCGTCGCGTTACGCCGCTCTTCCAGCGTTGTCGCCCTCGCGGACGGCGTGCAGCGCGGTGCGCGGGGCGACGGCGTGTCGCTACCAGCGCCTGTGAGGACCGAAACCCGAACCGGGACTGCGATTCTGTCACCTGACTCGATAATGGAACCAAGTTTGATTCCGTGGATTAGCTCTAGGCTTTGGACTTGTTCAGGGTCACGGCGGCGCGAACGAGAGTCTTCAACGCCTCCTCGTCTATCTTCTCGCCCTCGTGGAAGTCGATGGCACGCCTTGTGTTCCCGTCA
>JADGPK010000003.1 GCA_017882445.1 Solirubrobacteraceae bacterium | reverse complement strand
AAATTGAAATTATTAAAATTGCTCCGAGGAAAACGAGGCTCGCATCGACTGGCTCTTCGACAACGACGAACACGATCTCCCAAACGACCGACGGCCGGTCTGCCACCACAACAAACACAGCTACCGCTCGATGTACGGCCGTCTTCGATGGGACGAGCCGTCGCAGACCATCACGAGCGGCTTCGGCTCGATGGGGCAGGGCAGGTTCGTCCATCCACTGGTGCGGCGCACTCTCACTCCGCACGAGGCGGCTCGTTTGCAGTTCCTGCCCGACTTCATCGATTTCTCCGCCGTCAAGTTTCGGACGCACCTAGCGACGATGATCGGGAACGCGGCCCCACCGATCCTGACGATCTCGGTCGTTGAGGCCCTGATCGACCAGGGCCTCATCTGACCGAGGCTCTACGCCGCGTCGCTCGTCGTCGTGCGCCTCATAGGTCCGACCTGCCGCTTGACCTCGCGGATCGTGTGGTAACGGTCGGCCATGAACGCCGCCGTCAACGCAACGGGGCTCAGTGCGTTGTCGTATGCGGTCGAGGTCCACGTCGAGCCATTGTTCAGCTGCCGCAGCCCCGTGACCGCCTCGACCATCTTCTGCTCGATCCACTCCTGGGCGTACTGTTCTATCGCGGATGCGACGGCCTCATCGCCGTCGGCATTGCCCCACTCGTTCAGGTGCTGGAGGATCATTTTGTAGCCCCGGAACTCCAGGCTCAGCAGCAGCTCGGGAGCCGAAAGGCCGTCGACACCCGCGAGCGCCGCTGCACGATCCCGGAGACCCTTGCCGTTCGCATTGACGATCGTCATGCCCTCCGCCTCAGCCTCAGTCACCCAGCGCGGATTCAGGCTGAGGATCGAGAACACCTCGTTGGCGGGCTCGCCATTTTCGGTGTCGACCTGCGGGAGGAGTGACCCGATGCCCTGCTGCCGGTTGCTGCCTGACCGTTGGCCGCCGCTACCGCCGCCCGTGCTGCGCTCATAGGCAGCTCCCGGGTAGTCGTTTCCGGCGCCGGTCACCTCGGCCCCGTCGGCGGTTGTGGTTCCGTTCGGAGTGCTCCGCGCCCGTCTCGGCCGCAGCATCGCGACGACTTCCTTGAGGCGATCGCGGATGCGCTTGGCACGCTCGGGGTCCTCCTCGTGCAGGCGCTGTTGCTCCTCCGCGATGGTCTGCTTGATCATGTCGGGCATCCGCTCCCGAAAGGCGTCGGCCCACAACGCCCACGCCTCGCCCTCGAACACCGACCTACCGCCAAGCAGGACGTGAGCCCGGGCGAAGTCGGAGGAGATGCCGTCGCCCACCGGCTCCAGCACGAACGCGACGCGCTGCTTGCCGAAGATGATCCCCAGCCGAGCGAAGTAGGGGTTCGAAGGGCCGCCGGTGCGCCAATCGTGCAGCTCGTTCTGGTAGAGCACCCCGAGACTTCCGCCGCCATAGGTACGACTCGTGAGATCGTTGCCAGGACCAGGTGCCGGCAAGACCCACCAGTGCATGCGCGCGGCCGGGATGCCCGCCGACGTGAGGCCCGGCAAGTCGACGACGCCGCGCCTTCCCTCGCCCTGGCGGTCTGCGTACCGGTCCCACTGGCCACCTGTACCGACCACCTCCGCGCGATTGAAGAACTGCGCTGCTTCAGCGTCCTCGCGGGAGTGCGGCCACTCAGACACGTCGCGGGCAGGCTGCCGCACCATCAACGAGAACTCGCCCTCGCCGAGCCGAAAGAACCGCTGGTGCAGGTACTTGAACAGCCAGACCCTCGGGTGATTCTCAGGAACCACCGTGTTGGCTTCGTCGGTGCTGCCGAGGTACGTCACGATCGTGCCGGACCCCTGCTCGAGGATGAAGTCCGGGAACAGCTCCTCCGGCACTTCCACGACCACATCGCCTTTGTCGTTGAGGGGAACGAGGTCGTACTCGCGGCCGGTCCAGCCGATCTGGACCATCGTGCGCTGCCCGTCCTTCAGAGAGCGGAGCAGGATGCCCTTCTTGTGCCGCGTCGGACCTGAGATCTTGAGCCCCATGCCCTGATTGCCCGTGATCGACTGGTTCTGGTTGGCGCCGGTGACGGCTAGGGTCGTCGTGTACTTCTCGATCTCGGCCTTCGTCATTCCGTCGCCGTTGTCGGCAACGGACAGGTACCAGAGCGAGTTGTTCTGAGCGTGGAGCGCCCAGTCCACGTCGAACTCGATCACGCCCGGAGCAGGCTCAATCCCGGCTCCCCGTTCGGCTTTGATCCGCCTGTCGACGGCCTCCTCGCTGTTCTTGTAGCCCTCGCGGTACTCCTGGTTCGGCAGGAGCTCGGCGGCGAGCTTCTCGGCGATGAAATCTGCATTCTCTACCTTGAACATGCTTTCTCCCCTTCGCGTGCGGCCATTTGGCCGATGTCGTCGGTTGATGCCTTCGGGCGGAACGCGGGACTAGGTCGCGCGGGTCGCCCAGCGGCATTGCGGCGGTAAGCAAGGTGATTGCCGGAGCGCGAGAGGCGAGGTAACGAGCTGCTCGGCGTCCGGCGAACCGCGATGCGCGGCTTCAGGTCTAGTGGACGGGTCCGTGCAGACGGACCCTGAGCAAGCTCCTTTCGCGTGCGACCTTCGGTGGTCGATGTCGAATTCGCCCCCTTGGCCCCCGCTCGCCGGACTATGTCGAGCTTGCGGGAGATCTCGGGAGTACACGGATCCTATGTGAGATCCACCGAGCGCGTCAAGGAGATCCACCAGACGCGTCAAGACTTCATCGCAGCCGGGCTACAGGTTGCTGCAACCGGCGCCGGCACGAGCTTCGCAGCTGCAGGCATCGAGTTATCCACCACGCTGCGTACGGTGTCGGTGTGCAGCGTGGCGAGCTCGCTGATCTCTCGGAGTTGCTGAGCCGGGCCATTGGGCTCGTTGGCTCTTTCGAGGCGACCGCCAAGAAGGTGCCCATCGACCAGCGCCCGGGGTTCCTGATCCCGCAGCTCGACAACGATCCCCAGCCGATAATCGAGCGGATCGCTGGAGCCGGTCGTCTGACGTTCGTCATCGGAGCTGGGGCTTCGATGGAGGCCGGCCTACCCTCATGGGGAGGCTTGGTGCGCGCGCTGCTTGAGTCGGCGGCCCCCGCGTCGCTTGACGAGAACGATCGAGCGGCGTGGCTGGACGCTGCAGCTGAGTCCGGGCTACTCGGTATGGCAGCAACCGCGCGTGCGCTTGCGACCACCGACGAGGAGTTCGTCAAGCGCGTCAACCACGACCTCTACCGGGGCAAGGGCCGCGACTACTTCGACCCTGGGCCGCTCGCACGCGAGATCGCAGCTTGGAAGCAGGCCTATCCCGAGATCCAGCTTGCGACCTTCAACTACGACCAGCTCCTCGAGCGGGCTCTGCAAGACGTCGGCGTAGAGGCCGAGGCACGTGAGGACAACGCACCTGAGCCGGACGGCGTCGCGTTCGTCAGGCATCTTCATGGCTTTCTGACAGGCGATCCCGTCGATGATGCGGTCGTGCTCACGGAGCGCGACTATGCGATGTGGCCTTCCGGGAGCTGGCAGGACACGTTCATGAGCGAGGCACTCAAGGAGGTATGCGTCTTCCTCGGCCTGTCCTTTACGGATCAGAACCTTCTGCGATGGATTTACGGATCCACTGGCGACCGGCACCTCGCGGTGCTGTCGCGCCAGAGCGCGCCCCGCCTGTCGGACGGTGTTCGTCGAGAGCTCGAGTCGGCGAACCGAGCACGGCTAGCACGAGCGAACGTAACCGCGTATTGGGCTGACTTCCACGCCGAGGTCGCGCAGCTCATGCACGAGGCCCGACGCCGCAAGGGCCCCGGGAAGCCGCCGGCTCCGTATCCCGTTCGGGCGCAGAAACGTGCCCTTAGAGGGCGTCGACGGTGCTTGCCAGTGACGGCGCTTCCGAGAAGGCAGGGCAAGATCCGCGAGATCCTCGCGAGCTCGCTATCGGGTGTCCGCGCCGCGCTGGACAGCGTCGGCGTCGATGCCAATGACGCAGTCCTCGGGCTCGGTCTCTGGGGCCTGGACTACGAGCAGCGCGAAGTCACGTTGTGGGGTTCGTCCGACCGCATCCACGTGGACAGTTCGACGGTGACGAGCGTGCCGCTGGCGTGGGACTCGAAATGGGTCGCAGTCGAGGCGATCACCCAGGGCTCCGTCGTCGAATGGGATCCAGACACCTACGCGAGCCGCTGGCGGTCGGTCCGTGGCATCCCGCTAGTCTGGACGAAGCCCGCCCACGCCGAGCGAATAATGGTCGGGGCCGTGACGCTGACTACCACGAGCCCCTCCGGTACCTCGATCTTCGACAAGGCCGAGGGGCTCGCCTCGGGAATCCGGAGGACCATCGACATCGCCCTCCACGACGAGTTGGTAAGGCTCTGGGATTGAAGCCGTCCGCCCCCAGCGCGTACAATGGATCGCATGACGAATCCCCTTGAGAGCACGAATCCCCACGGAATCCGCGTCGTCGCGGATCGTGCCCCCGTCCGCGAGGACGTCAAAATAGCTTTCGTCAAAGGCTCGCAGAGGGCCACCAAAGGCATCAACACCCTGGTCCGTCCCCGTCAGCACCGTAACGGCGCGTCGGCCTCGGTCAAACGCGCGAAATAGCCGCGAGAAGCCTGCGGTCGACCGTCCCGACGAGATCGCGAAGCCGGGTCTGACGCCCAGCGGTTCTTCGCCCTGGTCGTCTCAGCGTCTGGGCGCCAGCATGGCGGGCGCCGAAGGGTCGTGCCTAACGAGAATGCGTCAGCCCTACGCGAATGCGACGATGTTGCGCTCCCATAACGAGAGGAGGCTCGTAGTGGAAGAGCACGAGTATAAGGTCGTTCGCTTGCTTGACGAGCTGTTGCCCCTTGCGGCAAAGGCCCAGAAATCTGGCCTATCAGTCGACCTCCGGCTCTATCTTCGCGAGAACCGGCACGACGGGAAGCTGTGGGCAGAGGTCGGGTTTCTCGACCCGGCGACGGGTCGTCTGCTCAATCACGCTGAGAATTCCCTCCCTCTCGACAGTCCCGAGGCCGTCGGGTGGTTCTTCGGCCGCATCGCCGAGAAGGGGTTTCCGCTCGCAGTCGAGATGCGTACGGAGCCCGGACATGGCTAGGACCACCGCGACCAAGTCGCCCCGACAGCGAGACGCGATTAGGAAATGACGATTGAGCTGTCGTCCGAGGAGTCGCGACTCCAGAATGCTTACCGGGAGGCACGCGCAAGCGTCGAGTCAATAGCGGCGGCTAATCACCGCACCGCTTCTGCGCCGGCAGTTTTGGAGGCCGTGAGGCGCTCCGACGGAGAGGAGCTATTTGTGCTCTGCAACCTCTCCGCACTAAATCTTGCCAAAGTTGCCCTTCCCGATTTCGTATCGACGGCCCCCAAGAGAGGATTCCTGGGGCGTAAGTCATATCCGAGGGCCTACGTGGCCGAGCTAAGCCAGCGCGTTTCCGACGTGCAGGTGCGAATAGACCAACTCTTGGCCGATGGCTTTGTCGCCGGACTCGCAATTGCCTCATCGCGCGGCGAGCAATTGGAGACCAACAGCAGCACACCTATCTACCCGACCCAAGCCATCCAGTGGTATTGGGAGCACGCGAGTGAGTACGTTTGGAGCGACCTCGATGGCGACCCAGTCGCCTCGGACATGCTCCAGACGCTGTCGCGCGGGGACGTCGCACTTCTGTGCCCGTATGCCGATGATGTCCAGCGCAGAGTTAGATCAGTGCCCGACCCGATCCTCTCCGCTGCCCACGGCGAATACGTGGCACGCCGAGGCTATGCGCTCTACTGGGCACACACGAAGGTCATCGCGACCCGGTATGCGAAAGAGCAGATGAGATCGGTAGCAAAGGCAATGAGCACGATGCCGCCACCAAGTTGGTCTGGAACCTGACAACGTCAGATGACGGAGGTCGTTGATGAAGCGTGTCGATCTGGTCAAGAAGGGCAGTCAGTGGGTAGAGGAGCGCGAAGGTAAGGCGATCCGGCGTGGTCCGTTGAAGACCGAGGCCATCAAGAAATCAGCTCAGGCGGCGAAGCGAGATCCAGAACCGGTCACGCTGAAGGTTCACAAGGAGGACGGGCGTCTCCAAGAAGAGCGCACATATCCACGACGCGCCGACCCGCGCAAGAACAAGGGGTAAGCGACGGCCGACGACCGCCCCAAGGCACCGCGGCGATCTCGGCCGTCTGAGCCATCGTCGGGAGCACGCTCCGGCAGCCCTCGTGGTGGCGTAGGCTCCAGGTTTCGGGTCCGCGCCTCCCGGGGGATAGACGCCATGCAGACGGCCTCCGCAACCTCAACCTTGGCAGTCCTCGATCTCACTGCTGCCGCAATCGGGACTGTCGACGCGCTCATTCAGCCTCCGCCCGCAGACAGCGCAGGCGATTGCGATGCAGGCTGGATCGAGCGGGCCGGAGCCTTGAGTGCCGAGCTGTCGGCTGCGATAAAGAGCGCGCTCAAGCGCTTGACGTGCGCGCGTTACGAGCCCGCGGTACTCATCCGTGGAGTCGAGGTTGACGACTGTGCGATCGGCCCCACGCCGTCGCACTGGAGGATGTGCCAGCCTTGCGGCGCACGCTCGCCCACCCGTCGTGAGGAGTTCTTGCTAACGATTATCGCGCAATCGATCGGCGAGATCTTTGGCTACGCGACCCTGCAGGACGGCCGCCTCATCCACAACGTCATGCCCATGCCCGGGGCCGAGGCAGATCAGAGCGGGCACGGAAGCGAGGCGACGCTTGCTTGGCATACGGAGGACGCGTTCACTCACTTTCGGGCTGATTATCTAGCGCTCTTGGGCCTGCGCAACCGCGATGCGGTCGCGACGACGATCGCGGGCATCGGAGCGCTAGACGACCTGGACGCCTTCGACTTGGAGGTCCTCTCGGAAGCGCGATTCGTGATCGTCCCTGACGACGAGCATTTGCGCGCCGGTATCCCCTCAGGCAGCTCAGTCGTGGCTGAGAGCCAAGAGGGCTTGTTCGCACCGGTGCTCTGGCCCGGTCGCCGCGGGCTGCAGATGCTGATCGACTCGGTCTATATGAGGCCGGTGGACGAGACCGCTACCGCCGTCTTTGGTCGGGCAGTGGATGTCCTGGACGCCCATCTGCAGAAGGTTCCGCTGGCGCCGGGCGACATCCTACTTATCGATAATTACCGCGCGGTCCACGGACGGGAGCCGTTTGCCGCGCGATACGACGGCACCGATCGCTGGCTTCTAAAGACATCGATCGCGAGCAGTCTCAAGCCGAGTGCGGCGTATCGCACAAGTCCCGCCAACCGTATCCTGCAATGACCAAAAGCACGATGCCGGCGCGGGATTTCAAGTCCGGCGCGTACTAGATCGAGGGTTGAACGTGGACCAGCGCGCGGAGCCTCCTGACCCAACGCCGGAGCCGGATTCGACCGAATTCGCTCGTGCCGGCGACCTCCCCGAGACGGCGCGCATTGCGACGTCCGATGGCGCTGTCGACATCGATGACGAGCTGACGGGTCCGCGCACGCTCTGGTACATCGAAACGCTGTTCTCCTACACCAACGAACTGATGGAGCGCACGCAGCTCAGGTGCAACTACCTAATCCTCGCCAACTCCGTTGCCGCAGTTGCCTTCTTCACCCTCGTGAACGCGCTACTGGCCGATCGCGGCAAGACGGGACATTTCCTGTCCCGCGCCCATGTGCTGCTCCTCGCCCTGCTGCCGTCGGCGTTGTTCCTATGCAGCTTGGTGGCGGCCGTCATTGCGTTTCTCCCCAGAATCTATGAGCACGAGATCGAGTTGAACCACGAGTTCATAGCAAAGCTATCGCTCAAGCAGTACCAGCGACTCATCTCCGAGAAGACCGATTACGCGAAGCTCAACGATTTCATCGAAGAGATCCATGTCCTATCACGAATACTGAATGACCGTACCAGGCGCGTGGACATGTCAGCGCGGCTGTTCATCATTGCGGTGGTCACGATGCCGATCGTGATCGCATGTGCGGTGCTCTGACCGGCACGAAGAATCGCCGACATGATTCACGCCTGGCCCGTCGCCCCGCCCATTCCTAACGACACCTCGTTCTATCTGCGCTTCCTGAGGAACATCTCGGGGGTTCGCGACGACGCCGGGCGGCCGCTACACGAGGTCGACTTCCGAGCGGAGCTGAGCAGCGATGACGCCAGAACCTGTCCTTATCCGGGCAGTCGACGCGGCTACCTGATGAACCGGTCGGCGCTGCATATCATCGCAAGCGACTGGCGAAGAATCCGAGGCGACCTACGCCTCCTGATCGACGGCGTCTCGCTCAGGCAGTTTGAGCAATGCGCCGGGACGCTTGTCTGGGCGCGGTCGCTGCTCCCGATGTTCGTTCCGCTCTACGCGCTTCGACAGTCGCCAATAACGAATGACGGCGTCACGCTTCCGAACGATGTCTCGGGCCTCTTCAAGGTGATGTTGGATGTGCCGACGACCATCGATCTCATGCTGGTCGAGCAGTGGAGCGCGGCTGTGCCGCCCGACCCTGGACGCTACTCGCCGGCGGAGATCGCGGCGTACGCCGAGCGCATGGGAATCCTGAACAACGGAGAGTGGACCTGTGCCGGGCCGCCCGGTCTGATTATGGAGCTACTAACGCTGCTGCAGCCCTCAAGTACGGGCGACGACGACGGTTCCGGGCTCGCCGCGCTTATATCGCTGGGTGAGTTCGAGGCGTTTGCGACGGTCACCATTAGACAGTATGCGTTGAGTCAGGCGTTTCAGGCGTCTACGGCCCACGTTATGGAGCGAGCCTTCTCGCGTATCGGTAACTACCCGGGCTATTTGCACCCTCCTGAGCGTCGGCTAGCGGCCTACGAGCGTAGGCGGCGCATAGTGCTCCGGCGTTGCCACGACGAGATGACGGCGAAGCGTGTGGTCTCGCGCTACTGCGACATCGCGACACAGGAGGCCGCTGGGACCACTGCATGCGAGTCGCGTGCTGCCATGTTGGATGCCGTCGCCCGCTCGCAGCGCGGGACGAGTCGCGAGCTGCTCGAGGCTCAAGCGGCGAGCGACGCTGCGTATCAGGCAGCGGTAACGTCGCTACAGAACGAGACACATGACGTGCTCGGCGCCTGCGACCGGCGGCCTGTGGATCTTTCGCCGCTGTCCCGTGAGGACTTCCCATCTACGATCCTTCGACGGTGCGTCGAGGGCGCCGAGCACGGTCCTCGTCGCTAAGGGCCTATCCCGGAGGGATTCTGTAGAGCTGGGTTGAATCTTCTGATCGGCCGGCCATCGTGCCATTCGATCAGGAGGTACTCATGGGATTGGTCAGTCGTGATGATGGCTGGCGGATGCCGGATTGGTTATGGGAGCGGGTCGAGCCGTTGCTGCCGGCGAAGCCGTTTCACCCATTGGGAACGCACCGTGCTCGGGTGCCTGACCGTGACGCGATGGACGAGATCCTTCTGGTACTCAGGACGGGGATGCAGTGGAACGCGCTGAACGCGACAGGGGTGTGCTCATCGAGCTCCGCGCACCGGCGCTTTCGGGAGTGGGAGCAGGCCGGGGTCTTTCACGAGATCTGGCGCCAGGAACTCTTGGAGTACGAGGAGGTCGTCGGGATCGACTGGGCGTGGCTGGCAGCCGATGGCGCAATGACCAAGGCCCCTTTGGGCGGCCCGAAGACCGGGCCGAATCCCACTGATAGAGCCAAGGGGGGGCGAAGCGTTCGGTTCTCAGCGAGGGAGCGGAGGTCCCGATCGGGTTGGCGCACGACGGCGCCAACCGCAACGACCAGCCGCTGCTAGACCCCACCCTGCAGAGCATCCCGATCAAACGACCCAAGCCGAGCAAGAAGCGTCCGCAGGGGCTGTGCCTTGACCGCGGCTATGACTCACCGCCGATGCACGCTCTCGCGGTCAAGCACGGCTACACGCCGCACATCCGCTCCCGTGGCCAGGAGATCGAGCAAAAAGTGCGCACACCCGGCTGGCGCGCCCGACGGTGGGTCGTCGAGGCCACCCACTCCTGGCTGAACCGCAACCGCGCCATCCTCATCCGCTGGTCCAAGAAGGACGAGAACCACCTCGCCCTCCTACAGCTCGCCAGCGGCCTGATCGCCTTCAAGAAAGCGCACCTCGCGGCCACCCAACCGGGATAGGCCCTAAGCGGAGAATTGGTCTTGAGCGGCGCGGACCCTATATAGAAGGACATGGTAGTCTATATAGACTGATTACTATGCCCACTCCGCAGATGACTACTCAGACTCTCGCTGTCCTCAGCACGATGCTGAGTGATCCCGATGCTGACTGGTTCGGCCTTGATCTCTCCAAGCGGTCGGGCCTGAAGCCGGGGACGATCTACCCGATCCTCGACCGCACGCTGAAGGCAGGATGGCTCGAGCGTCGCTGGGAGGAAATCGACCCGACTCTCGAGGGTCGCCCGCGTAGGAGGCTGTACCGGCTCACGGCCATTGGAGCGCAGGCTGCCCGGCAAGCGCTCAATGACCATCTCTCAAGCCTGCCTCATCTCGGCCCAAGTCCGAGCAAAGCGCCCGTGCCGCATGCACGACCAACATGAGCATCCTTGTGATCTTCCTCGGCCTCGCAGCAGCGGTGGCGATCATGGTCTTGCGCTCCGTGATCATTGACGAGGTGCGCGGCCGGATTGCGCGTCGCATCACGGCAAGCGTCGAGGCGACGATTGCTTCGCTTCCAGCTGAGCTTCAGGAAGAATGGGCCGAGGAGTGGCGCGGCGAGCTCGCTGCGACGATCTCAATGCCCATCGCCGCAGCCTTGTTCGCGCGCGGGTTACGACGGAGTGCCCGCGAGTTCACGTATGCGCCTGCGTCGCGTGTTGGGCCGTCTCGCGCTCTGTTGGGGAGGGGTCTGCACGTAGTGCGGCGGGCGTGGGAGGCATGGCGCCGAGCGAATGACATGAGCCGGGATGTCCTTGCCGTGATCGTCATTGGCTGTCTAGTTGCCGCCGCCGCTGCTGCGGTCCTTGGCGGAGGGGCCGCTGTCACGGCCGTAGCCGGCGTCATCGTAGTCGCGAGTGTGGTGGGCCGTCTTCGAGTTATCGCACTCGTGATCACCGCGATCGGTATCGCGGTCGTGGCGCACGGTGGCTACCGAGCGATGGACGTCGGCGTCGTTCTCGCGTCCGCCGTCGCTGTCGCCCTCCTTTCTACATTCATCGTGGCTTGCTCCCTGCTGGGGGTGGACTTGTACCGTCGTCGGCGCAGCCGTCGGGAATAGCTTGATTTGGACGGACGAACGCCTGCCCGCGTGACGCTGCGATTGCGGCACGCTGACCGTTCGCTCGCGCGGGCGGGACCGGCGGACCAGCGAGGGTTCCTCACCAAATTGGCTTCGTACCGATTTTCGTACCAATCTGAGGAAATCTGGGGTGATCTGACCTACCTGACTTGGCTCTAGGAAGCGAGATTTGCCGGACCGAACCCCCATCGATCCTGCTCATAACCCGAAGGTCGCGGGTTCGAATCCCGCCCCCGCTATGCGAGGAAGCCCCGCTCAGGCGGGGTTTTTTCGTTCGTGAGCCTGAATCCATGCGACGGGCGATCGTCCACGCCGAGTGATTCGCACGCCGCGAGAAGCCCCGCGAGAGCGGGGTTCCTTTCAGATCTCAGGTTGCCCCGCGCTTCGGTCAGCCGTCAGCGTTGAGGCGCCCGAGGAGATCGGCGAGCACGGAGCCGGCCTCGGCGTTGGCCACCTGGCAGGTGCCGGCCGCCTCGTGCCCGCCGCCGCCGTAAGAGAGCATGAGCGCGCCGATGTCCGTTTCACTCGAACGATTCACGATCGACTTGCCCAACGCGAAGACCGTGTTCTGTTGTTTCAGGCCCCACAACACGTGCATGGAGATGTTGCACTCGGGATGCAGCGCATAGATCATGAAGCGGTTGGTCGGGTGGATCACCTCGTCCTCGCGCAGATCGATGACGACGACATTGCCGTGGACGGTTGACCTTGCCAGAAGCTGCTCCTGCGCGGCGACGGCGTGCTCCTGATAGAGGGTCACGCGCTCGACCACGTCGGGCATCTCGAGCACCTCCTCGACGCTGCTCTCCAGACAGGCGTCGATCAGTTGCATCATGAGCTCGTAGTTCGAGATGCGAAAGTCACGGAATCGCCCGAGGCCGGTCCGAGGGTCCATCAGGAAGCTGAGCAGGATCCAGCCGGTCGGGGTCCTGATCTCATCGAGCGAGAACAGCGCGCTGTCGGCCTTGTCCACAGCCTCCATGAGCGGCTCGGTGACCTGCGTGAAGTGCTCCGCGCCACCGAAGTAGTCGTAGACGACGCGGGCGGCTGACAGGGCGCCGGGAGCGATGATGTGGTTCTCGTGGGTCTCCTCTACACGCAGGGCCTCGCTCTCGTGGTGGTCGAAGGCCAGGCGTGCGCCGGGGACGTACGGAAGGTTGGTCGTGATGTCGCGATCGGTGATCTCGACGAGCCCGTCCTGCATGTCCTTGGGGTGGACGAACTTGATCTCATCGAGGATCCCGAGCTCTTTCAGCAGGGCAGCACACACCAACCCATCGAAGTCGCTGCGGGTGACCAGGCGACACTTCTCGGGGGTGTATGTAGCCATCGGCGCTCCGCTCCTTTCGTGTGGACGTTCCCAACGCACCTCGGCAGCTCGGCTCCATTCCTGAACCGTCGGGCGGTCGATTGCGCCAATCGCTCCGGAGCGCGGTCGCGTCCGCGGTCGCGAGGCCGTCTGGCTTGCGCTCGCCTACGCAGTACTCCGCAGCAACTGCACGGGATGTTCCGCATGGAGCACCGATGGTCACCGACGAGGATGAGTGCTGCGATGGCCCACAGGATCCTTGTTCTCGGCGGCGGGACCGGCGGCACGTTGGTCGCGAACCGGCTGCAGCGGCTTTACGGTGACGCCGCCAGCATCACGGTCGTCGACCGCGACGATGCCCACGTGTATCAGCCCGGTCTCCTGTTCGTCCCGTTTGGGCTGGCGGAGCCGGGCGAGATCGTCCGGCCGCGCCACGCGCAGTTTCGTGACGGCATCGATTTTCGGGTCGCCGAGGTCGAGAGCGTGGATATCGCCGAGAACACGGTCCATCTCATGGATGGTTCAGACGTCCACTACGACGTGCTCGTGATCGCCACCGGCGCGTCGCTTCAGCCGGGGGAGACCGAGGGGCTGAGCGGGCCCGAGTGGGGACGGTCGATCCACACCTTCTATTCCCTCGAGGGCGCGAGCGCCCTGCGGCGCTCCCTCGATGGATTCGAAGGGGGCAGGCTCGTGGTCAACGTGATCGACATGCCCATCAAGTGCCCGGTGGCGCCGCTGGAGTTCTGCTTTCTCGCCGACTGGCAGCTGCGACTTCGCGGTCTGCGCGATCAGGTCGAACTGACGTTCGTCACGCCTTTGGACGGGGCGTTCACCAAGCCTGTGGCCTCCGCACGCCTTGGCGCTCTGCTGGGCGAGAAGGGCATCCGCGTGGAGGCGGAGTTCGCGACCGGTCGCGTCGACGCGGCCGCTGGCACGCTGCACAGCTGGGATGAGCGAGAGATCTCCTACGACCTCCTGGTCACTATCCCCGTCCACGGCGGTCCTGAGTACATCGGACGCTCGACTGGCTTGGGCGACGGTCTCGGGTTCGTAGCGACCGACAGGCACACGCTCCAGTCGAAGGCCGCTGCAAACATCTTCGTGATCGGTGACGCGGCCGACGTTCCGACCTCGAAGGCGGGCTCGGTCACTCACTTCGAGGGCGAGACGGTGGTGGAGAACATCCAGCGGTTCCTCGAAGGCGACGAACTGACCGGCTGCTACGACGGTCACGCGAACTGCTTCATCGAGACCGGCTTCCACAAGGCGCTCCTGATCGACTTCGACTACGAGGCCGAGCCGCTGCCCGGCCGCTTTCCCGAGTCACACCTCGGCCCGCTTGCCCTGCTCGCCGAGTCGCGGCTGAACCACATGGCCAAGCTCGCCTTTCAACCGCTCTACTGGCATGTGCTGCTGCCGGGACATAACATCCCCGGCGTGAGCTCGGAGTTTCACCCGGTAGCCGCGCCGCCGACAGAAGAGCGGTCGGGAGCCCTGCGATGAACACCGTGACGCTCGCCGGCGCGACGGTCGAAGTGGACGCCGAGGGCTTCCTTGTCCAGCCCGAGCAGTGGAACGAGCGGATGGCCGAGGAGATCGCACGCGCCAACGGAATCGAAGCGCTCACCGACCGCCACTGGCAGGTGATCAGCTTCATGCGCAACACCTACCTGCAGACCGGTTCGGCCCCATCTGTTCGCAGTTTGGGCAAGACCTCTGGGGTACCGATCAAGGAGCTCTACGAGCTGTTCCCGAAGGGCCCCTCGAAGCTCGCCGCGAAGATCGGCGGCATACCCAAGCCACGCGGCTGCATCTAGGCAACCCAGGAGCGAGGCAAACATGAGCGCCACGATCGAGAAGGTCTCAATCATCATCTCCAAGGGCTCCCTCGAGGGCATCTACCCCGGTCTGATCATGGCCAACGGAGCCCGCATGGAGGGCATCGAGGCCAACGTCTTCTTCACCTTCTTCGGGCTCGACGCGATCAACAGGGCCAAGCACGAGCACGTCAGGGTGGCCACCGTCGGCAATCCGGGTCTGCACCTGGCCACCTGGGCCGGCGCGATCCCCGGCGTATCCGCCCTCGTCACCCGCCAACTCGCCAGGGAGATGGAGAAGCTCGACATCCCACCGATCCCGGAGTTCGTCGAGATGATCGCCGACTCTGGCGCGGGGCTCTATGCGTGCAAGGCGTCGGTCGACCTGTTCAAGCTGAGCGGCGAGGACTTCATCCCCCAGGTGCGCGACATCATCACCGTCGGGGAGTTCTACGGTCAGGCGGCCGGCGGGGAGATCATCTTCACATAGCTCGTGTGGCTCGCGCCGTCCTGGTCGGGGCCGGCATGCCGATGGCTCGATCACAACCGCTCGCCGCGACGTGGGCTAGAGCCAGGACGTCCTTCAGCCCATGAAGAACTGCTGGTAGATCAAGAAGACGTTGAGTGAGATAATCACGATCGCGCAGGCCCAGGCGGCGGCGGTGGTGAGGCGGCCGTTGACATGTGCGCCCATGACGTCTCGGCGGCTCGTGAGCATGACGAGCGGCACCAGGGCGAACGGGATGCCGAAGGACAGCACCACCTGGCTCAGCACGAGCGCGCTGGTGGGACTGACACCGACGGCGAGGACCACGATCGCGGGGATCATGGTGACCGCGCGGCGCAGCAGCAGCGAGAAGCGGATGTTGATGAAGCCTGACATGACGACCTGGCCGGCGTAGGTGCCGACACTGGAGGAGGAGGCGCCGGAGGCGAGCAGCGCGACGGCGAACGCGAGCGCGGCGGTGCCGCCGACGAGGTGGCCGAACTGGGCGTGGGCTTCCTGGATCGTGCTCAGACCCGAGAGCGCGGGGGTGTGGAAGAGCTTCGCGGCGACGGCGAGCATCGCGAGGTTGACCAGGCCGGCGAGGCCGAGCGCGATGATCACGTCCAGGCGCTCGAAGCGCAGCACGCGGCTGCGCTCGCGGCCGTCGCGGACCGGTGTGCGGCCGCTGGTGAGCGCGGAGTGCAGGTAGATCGCGTGCGGCATCACCGTGGCGCCGATGATGCCGACGGCGAGGTACAGCGAGCTGGTGCCGCTGAGGCCGGGCAGCAGCCCGTGCAGCGAGCCGTGGACGGAGGGACCGATGCGCAGCGTCTCATACAGAAAGCCCGCGAAGATGATCCCCAGCAGCGCGGTGATCGCCAGCTCGAAGCGCCTGAAGCCGTGCGTCTGCAGCTCGAGGATCGCGAAGGCGATCACGCCGGTCATCAGCCCGGCGGGCAGCAGCGGCACGCCGAACAGCAGGTTCAGCCCGAGCGCCGCGCCTAGGAACTCGGCGATGTCGGTCGACATCGCCATCACCTCGGCCTGCGCCCACATCCCCCACGTGACCGCGCGTGGAAAGCGTTGGCGCACCACCTCGGGCAGGTTGTGGTCCGTGACGATCCCGAGCTTGGCCGAGAGGTACTGGATCAGCATCGCCATCAAGTTCGCCGCCAGCACGACCCAGAGCAGCAGGTAGCCGAACTTCGCCCCGCCCTGCACGTTGGTGGCGAAGTTGCCCGGATCGACGTAGGCGATCGAAGCGACAAACGCCGGGCCGAGCATCGCCAGCGTCGCGCGCAGGCGGCCTTTGGCGAGAAGCTGCTCGAGCGCGCTCGGCCCCACAAGCGCTCCGCCCAGCTCCCCCGGCAGAGCCACCGAGGCGCCCTCGATGGCGCCCTCGAGCACGGGGGTCGGATCGGGGCGCAGCGGTGCTATCCCGAACCCTCCTCGGTTTCGATGCGCATCGCGCGCGCCAGCGCGCCTCCGAGTGGATGCTCGCGCTTGCCGAAGCGCACGAACACCGGCCCACCGAACGGCTGGCGATCGACGATCTCGAGGCGATCGCCGAGGGCGATGCCGCGCTCGGCCAGGTAGCGCAGCATCTCAGGGTCAGAGTCAGACACGCGCACGAAGCGCCCGGCGATGCCCGGCGCCAGCTCGTCGAGGCTGTGCGTGGAACGCTCGTCGATCCCGAACTCGACGGTGGGGATCGGGTCGCCGTGGGGGTCGACGGTGGGGTCGCCCAGGCGCGCTGCGATCAGCTGCTCGAGGTCCTCGGAGAGCACGTGCTCGAGGACCTCGGCCTCGGCGTGCACGCGATCCCAGGGCATCCCGAGCTCCTCGGCCAGGAACAGCTCCAACAGCCGGTGGTGGCGCAACACCTCGAGCGCGACCCGTCGACCCTCATCCGTGAGCTTCACGCCGTGGTAGGGCTCGTGTTCGACCAGCCCCACCTCGGACAGCTTGCGCATCATCGCCGAAACCGAGCCCGCGGCCACGCCCAGCCGCTCGGCCAGATCGGTGGTCGACACAGCAGCGCCATGGCGGGCCTCCAGCGCATAGACCGCCTTGGCGTAGTCTTGAACGGACGCAGATATGGAATCAGGCAGAGCGATAGAAGGATTTAGGCATAACTAAAGATTCTTGTCAAGGGGCCGTAGCCGGGTCGGCCGAGCACGACCGCCTGATTCGCCGCGCGAAGGCGCTGTCGTGGCTCAGCCTCGCCTACATGACCGCCGAGGGCGCAATCGCGATCACCGCCGCGATGCTCGCCGGCTCCGTCGCGCTGCTCGGCTTCGGGCTCGACTCCGTGATCGAGGGCCTCGCGTCGATCATCGTCATCTGGCGCTTCACCGGCACGCGCCGACTTTCCGAGCACTCAGAGCTACGCGCCCGGCGACTCGTCGCGATCACGTTCTTCCTGCTCGCCCCCTACATCACCCAGGACGCCGTCCGCACACTCATCAACGGCGAGCGTCCAGGCACCAGCTGGCTCGGGATCGGCCTGTCGATCTCCAGCATCATCGTCATGCCGCTGCTCGGCAAGGCCAAGCAGGCGATCGGCCGGCGCCTCGGCTCAGGCGCGACCGCCGGCGAGGGCACGCAGAACATGCTCTGCGCCTACCTCGCCGCGGGTGTCCTCACCGGCCTGGCGCTCAACGCCGCCTTCGGCCTGTGGTGGGCCGATCCCGGCGTCGCGCTCGGCATCGGCGCGCTCGCGCTCAGCGAGGGTCGAAAGACCTGGCGCGGCGAGGACTGTTGCGCCGCCTCGCCGCTCCGCGAGCCGCTCTACGCGTGCCGCGAGGACCGCTGCGCCTGACGGCCCCGCGACCGCCCGCGCCGGGCGCGCGTGCGTTGCCGTGTGCTGTCGGGTGTCAACGCGGCGAGGGCCGACGCGAGACTCGACGCCTGGCCCGCCGCGGCCGCCACCACCTCGAACGTCTTTCCGCGGGCGTCGGGGACGAGGAGCACCCGTGTGCAAACGTCGGCGAGGTCGGCCCGTGAGATCCGGCCCTCGGCCGTATCGCCCTGTGAGACGCTCAGCGGCTCACCGCCAGCACCGTCCGTGAGCCAGCCTGAGCGGACGATGCAGTAGGGGATCCCAGATCTGCGGATGACCTCCTCGGCCCTTGCCTTCCATCCCAGGCTCGTCGGCTCCACGTCCTGGTAGTGCTCGGGTCGGCTGGCGTAGATGGTGGAAATGAAGACGACGAACTCGACGTCCGCCGCGGCCGCCTGCTCGATGAGGTTGCGCGTGCCGTGGTAGTCGACCGTCTCGGCGTCATTGTGGCGCTCCGCGCTCCCCGACGTGGCGATTACCACGGTGCCGACGCCGGCCATCGGCGCCATCAGGGTCTCAACGCGGCGAACGTCTGCCACGAATCGCTGCACCTCGGATGGAAGAACCTCCTCGCCCTTGGCCCCGTCTCGCACAAGGGCCCGGACCGACACGTGGCGTTCACGCAAACGCCCGACGATCAGGCGGCCCGTCCGACCGGTCGCTCCGACGACCAGCACAGCAGCCCCGGACATCTCCCGCGCCGACGCGGCGCCGGAAGCGGGCGTGGTCATCGTCGTCTCACGCGGCGGTGGCAGAGAGGGCGCGCCGCCGCGCGCGATCGCTGCGCCACCGGTGTGCATCGTCGAGCGCCTCCGCTGTCACCCTGCTCACGAACACCTCGCCGCCGCTCACCCCGGTGAGCGTCAACCCGAACTCACCGAGATTCTCGCGCACGTAGTCAGCAGCCAGGTCGTTGGACGCGTCGGCGGCCGCCTCGTCGTGGAAGATGCTGACCGTCTCCACCGTCGCGTCGCCCGTGTCGAGCGCGACATATGCGACGAATCCCGGTTCCTGACTAATGGCCGGGGCGAACTCCTCGTCCACGCGGTGCATCAGCGAATCGATCGAGCCGGCGCCCATCTTGTAATGGCGCACGCTTGCATACATGGCCCTACCTCCTCTTGTATCAGCGGCATATACCACTCTGGGCGCCACCGCATCCGAGTAAACTACGGATTTAGAGTGGATGCTTGCGCCAGCGCGGCGAGTATGTGCTCTGCGATCGCGTCCGGTGTGGGCGGGCAGCCGGGGATGCGGATGTCGACGGGAAGTACCTCCTCGAGCGCCCCCACGAGCTCGGCGGCGTCGCCGAGGATGTTGCAACCGAGCGCGCAGTCACCGAGCGCGGCGACGAGGCGTGGCTCGGGCATGGCCTCATACGCGGTTCGCAGGGGGCCGGCCATGCGGGTGGTGACCGGCCCGGTGACGAGCAGGATGTCGGCGTGTCGGGGAGAGGCGACGATGTCCAGGCCGTGGCGCTGGAGGTCGTGGAAGGGGTTCATCACAGCGCCGAGCTCGTGCTCGCAGCCGTTGCACGAGCCGGCGTCGACGTGACGTATCGCGAGCGAGCGCGGCCGCCCGCGGGTCAGTCGCGTCTCCCGGCGTATCGTCAGGAGCTGTCGCAGCAGGATGTACATCAGCGGTCCACGCAGGCGTAGCAGAGCTCGAAGCTCTTGTTGATCAGCGGGAAGTCGGGCAGCAGGTTGCCGGCGGCGGCGTGGGCGAGCGCCGGCCAGTTGGCATACGAGCCGGTGCGCAGGCGCAGGCGGGCGACGCGCGCCCCGTCGAGCTCGACCGCGCACATGGTCGCCCCACGGGCGCTCTCAACGCGGCCGACGCCGAGCGTCGCCGTCTCCGCGACCGCGACCGCCCTCCCGGGGGTCAGCGGTCGGGCGAGCAGGCCATCGAGCAGGTGGTAGGTCGTCTCGAGCTCGATCGCGCGGAGTCTCACGCGCGCGCCGACATCGCCGGTCGGCTCGGCCAGCGATGCAGGCGTGAAGTCGTCATATGCGAGGCGCGGGCTGGCGCCGCGGACGTCTTCACGGATGCCCGCGGCACGCGCTGCCGGCCCGACGGCCCCGAGCCGCAGCGCGTCAGCGGTCCCGAGCACGCCGACGCCGTCGAACCGTGCCTGCAGCGAACCGGCGAACTCGAGCTCCCGCCACGCTGCGGCCGTGTCGGCGTGCAGCTCGCGCAGTGCCCCTCGCGTGGCGTCGGTGCTGGAGGCGTCGAGCTCGACCGCTCCGCATCCCACGCCAACGCTCCCAAACAGGAAGCGATGCCCGAATGCCCGCTGGTTGATCTGCTGCGCACGATCCTTGAGCGCGGCGAACGCCATCGAGCCGGGCGCAAAGCCAACGCCGGCGCAGATCGCGCCGATGTCGTGCAGATGGTTGTAGAGGCGCTCGAGCTCGAGCAGCACCGTTCGCGCGCTGCGCAGCTCGCGATCCGGCTGCAGGCCGCCGGCGTCCTCGACCGCCTGCGCGTAGGCGAGCGTGTTTGCGACGGCGCACGCTCCGCACGCGCGCTGGGCATACGCCAGCCCCCCTGCGCCGTCGCGGCCCTCTGCGGCGCGCTCGAGCCCGCGGTGCTTGTAGAACAGCCGCAGGTCCAGCGCGAGGATGCGCTCGCCGATCACGTGGAAGCGGAAGTGGCCGGACTCGATAACGCCGGCGTGGATCGGACCCACTGCCACCTGGTGCACGCCGTCGCCGCTCACCGGGGTCATCCACTGCGCGGGGTCCTCCGGGTGTGCCGCCAGCGCGCGCAGCGGTGAGTGGCCGGGGAACTCGAGGCCGTGCAGGTCGTGCGCCTCGCGCTCGTCCCATCCGGCGGCTTCGACGAGATCGACGATGCTCTCGAGGTGTCCCTCGCTCGCAGGGCACGAGACCACGCGCAGACCGTGCGGCGACACGAGCAGGGCGCGCCAGGTCGGATGTCCGTCGCGCCGGCTCGCCCAGGCGCCCCCGAATCGCTCTCCGCCGGCGAGAGCGTCCGCGACCGTGACGCGCCACGCGTGCGGCGCGACGTGCTCGATCGCTGTCACAGCGCGCCCCTGGCGAGGGTCTCGACGAAGCTCGAGCCGGGAAGCAGCAGGCCCGCTGCCGCGAGCGCAAGCAGTCCGCTGCCGAGGATCGCGGTCAGTGCGACGATCGGGCGCTCGGCCCGCGAACGCGCCCGCCGGCGGTGTCGGGCACGTTCACCGACCACGCCTTCGATCAGCGCATGTAGCAGGCCGAGGAACCCGAGAGCCAGAGCGATCAGCGCGATCGCGCTGATGAGCGGATCGCCGGCCGCGACGCCACCGAGCAGGATCAGCAGCTCGGACAGGAACAGCGGCGAGGGGGGCAGGCCGGAGAGGGCGAGCAGGCTGACGCCCATCGCGGCGGCGGTGGATGGGCTCTCGCTGACGACACCGGCGGGCGCCCGGTGAGCGGCGGCGGGGTCGATGCGCAGCAGGGGCAGCGCCGCGTAGAAACCCAGAGCCTTGGCGAGCGCGTGGCCGGCGACGTGGAGCACGACGCCAGCGATCGCCAGTGGCGTGCCGAAGCCGATCCCGAGCCCGATGACGCCCATGTGCTCGAGGCTCGAATAGGCGAGCAGCCGCTTCCACGGCAGTGATTGCCACAGGAACGGCACGGCGACCAGAATCGACGTCAGACCGAAGGCTATGAACACCGCATGTGTGGTGTTGCTGCCGACCGAGGGCTCGAGCATCGCCTTGACTCGCCAGGCGATCAGCAGCACGCTGGGCAGCAGCGCCGCGGACAGCAGCGCGCTGATCGGAGCCGGCGCCTCGCTGTGTGCATCCGGCAGCCAGTTGTGCACCGGCGCCCAGCCGATCTTGGTCGCGAGGCCAGCGAGCAGCAGCACGAACGCGACGAGCGTCGAGTCCTTCGGCAGTGCGTGTGCTGCGCCGCGCAGCGCATGCCAGTCGAGCGCGTGCAGATCGTGGTGTCCGGCGTTCGCCTGGCTGATCGCGAGCACGATGATCCCCAGCAGCGCGACCGACAGTCCGAGCGTCGTCAACAGCAGGTACTTCCAGCCTGCCTCGAGGGCTTCGCGCCGGCCGCTGAAGGCCACGAGCAGTGCCGAGGCCGCGGTCGTCGCCTCGATGATCAGCCACGCTGCCGCGAGGTTGCCGACGATCGGCACCGCGAGCAGCGCGGCCCAGAAGAGGAACAGCGCCGCGTAGTAGAGGCTGCGCGAGCGTGCTGCGGTCGTCCAGCTGCGGCCACTCGTTCGCAGATAGGCGGGTGACACGGCGAAGCTGCAGAGGCCGACGAGCGCGATCACGGCGAGCAGCACTCCGCTCGCGCCGTCGAGCAGGTACCACTGGCCGCGCAGCGCCGGCTGGCCGCCGCGCGCGAGTGCGGTCGCGGCGAGCGCCGTCGCCGCAGCGGCGGCTGGAAGGGCCGTGGCGAGCGCGAGAAGATCGGCCTGGCGTGGGGTTCGCGCAATCAGCGCGAGCGCCATGCCTACGAGCGGTATGCCCGGCACGACCGCGACGAGGATCGGCACGAGGTCAGTCACGTAGGCCTCGAAGCAGCTCGCTGTCTCCGGTTCCAAGCTGGCTGTGGATTCGGTGTGCGAAGGCCGCGGCCACGGTCACGATCAGCGCGAGGTCGAACAGCGCGCCGAGCTCGATCACATAGGACAGGCCTCCCGGCACCGATACCGCCAGCAGCGACAGGCCGTTCTCGGCCACGATCAGCCCGAGCAGCTGGAACAGGACCGGGCGCCGCGCTACGACGATCGTGATGCCGAGCAGGACGAGCGCGACGGCTGCGTGCTCGGTGTGCGCATCGCCGAGGCCCAAGGGCGGCACCAAGGTGACGGCGCAGAGCACCACGGCGCCGGCGCCGAGAAGGCGCATGAGCGGGCTCGTCGTGGCGACCACGAGGCGCACCTCGCGCGTGCGGCGGATGAGCGCGTACAGGAGCAACGGGAGCACGATCGCCTTGCTCAAGAGCACGAAGCTCGCGACGAGAGAGTCGCCTGAGCGCCCGCCGGTGAGGCTGAGGGCACCGATACTCAGGACGAGCGACTGCGCGGCCAACAGCAGGATCGCCACCGACCGGCGCCGCACCATGATCACGGCGAGGCCGAGCCCGAGCATCGCACTGACGAGCGCGGCGTTCACGCGCCGACCCCCGCGACCCACATGCCGACGCCCGCGAGCGTGATCGCGCAGCCGATGCCGAGCAGCGCCGGCACGCGCAGGATTCGCAGCTTCGCCTGCGCCGTCTCGATCAGCGCGAGCACGCCGCACAGGCCGGCCACCCCCGCAACGAGAAGACCGAGGCTCGCCGCGAACCCGCCCCAGTGCGGCAGGAAGAGCTGGGCGCCCAGCACGAGCATGACCCAGTGCCGAGCGGCGGCGGCCCAGTGTAGGAACGCGAGATCGCGCCCCCCATACTCGAGCAGCGGCCCCTCGTGGATCATCGTCAGCTCGAGATGCGTGTCGGGGTTGTCGATCGGCTGGCGGCCGGTCTCCAGGAGGATCACCAGCACGAACGCCAGCGCCCCACACCAGTGCGCCGGCCCGCTCCAGATGTGCGAGCCCGCCGCGGCGGTGCTCATCGCCCGCAGGTCGCTGCTGTGGGCGGAGAGCGCGGCGATGAGCAGCACGAGGATCAGCAGCGCCTCTCCGAAGACCGAGATCATCAGATCGCGCGCGGCGGCCATCAGCGCGAAGCCGTTGCCGGTGTCCCAGGCCGCGGCGGCCAAGGCGAAGCGGGCGAGCGCGAGCAGGCCGACCAGCACGAGCGCGTCATGACCGAGTCCAAAGCTCCCGGCATGCCCGGCGACCGGGACGATCGCCAGCGCCGCAAGCAGGCACGCCGCGACAAGCGGTGGCGCCAGCCAGTAGACCACGCCCGTCCCCTCAGGGTCGATGGCGCTCTTGCGCCACAGTCGCCACAAGGTCCGGTAGGGCTGCAGGGCAGAGGGGCCCCGCCGGCCCTGCAGGCGTGCCTTGAGCGTCTGGATCGACCCGGGCAACAACGGCGCGAGCGCCCCACCGGCGATCTGCACGATCGCCGAGAGAGCGTTCATCCCAGGACTCCCGTGTGCACGATTACGAGCAGGCCGATGACCAGCCCGAGCAGGTACGCAGCGTAGGTGCGCACGCTGCCCGACTGCAGCCGCCGCGCAACGGAGGCGGCGCGCAGGCCTGCGCGGATGGTCGGCTCGTACATCGAGGTGTCCAGAAGCGAGGGGACGTGGCCGGCGTAGGTGATGCTCTGCACCATCCCGCCGCTCCGCTCGACCTCGACCGCACGGCGCGGGCGCAACAGTGTCTCGAGTACGAGCCGCAACGGCTTGACGAACGCGGCGGAAGTCCAGTCGAGCGCTGCCACGACGGGCTGCCCGCAAACCCACGTTGGAGTCGGCGCGGCGCGGCGCCTCCCGCGGACACGCACGAGCACGGCCGTGAGAGTCGTCAGCGCCAGCGCAAGCGCGAGCGCCGGGAACGAGCCGGTGCCGGGAATCGACAGGCCCGCATGCAGGGCCAACACAGCGCCATGCGCACCGGGTGCCAGACCGGTGAGCGTCGGAACAACCAGACCGGGCACGAGGCCGAGCACGACGCACAGCACGGCCAACGCGACCATCCCGGCCCGCATGCCGAGCGGCGGATCGACGGCCGCGGCGCACTCGGCGCGCCGGGGCGAGCCGAGCAGCACCAACCCGACGACCTTCGCGAAACACAGCAGGGCGAGCGCCGCGGTCGCCGCCAGACCGGCGAGCGCCACCGCGCCGGCGAGCGCGACACCCAGCGGACGGTAGAACGCGACATGCAGCAGGGACTGCAAGATCAACCACTCTGATGCGAACCCGTTCAGAGGCGGAAGCCCCGCGATCGCCATCGAACCGATCAGGAAGGCCCCGCCCGCCCACGGCATCCGCCGCAGCAGCCCGCCGAGATGGTCGAGCTCCAGGCTGCCGACCGCGCGCTCGAGTGCGCCGGCGCCGAGGAACAGCAGTGCCTTGAAGATGGCGTGGTTGGCGACGTGCAACAGCGCAGCCGCGAACGCGATCGCAGCCCATGTGGGCTGTCCGGCGTCGGCGAACAGCAGCGAGGCGCCGAGGCCGAGCGCGATGATCCCCACGTTCTCGATCGAGTGATACGCCAGCAGGCGCTTGAGGTCGTGTTGCACGAGCGCCCACAGCACGCCTCCCAGGGATGACACCAGGCCGACCGCGAGCAGCGCGAGCCCCAGCCACCGCGGCGTCGCGCCGAGCCACTGAAACTCGACCCGAATCAATCCGTACAGCGCGATCTTGATCATCATTCCCGACATCAGCGCGGAGAGATGCGCCGGCGCAACCGGGTGCGCGCGGGGCAACCAGGCGTGCAGCGGGATGAACCCCGCCTTGGTGCCGAAGCCGACCAGCGCCCCGAGCGCCACGAGCGTCTGAGCGCCGGTCCCGGCCGTCGCGAGCGCGGCTGGGTTACCGATCGCGCCATGATGCGCGAGCGTCAGCAGCGCGATCCAGACTCCCGCGCCACCGAGATGAGTGATCGCCAGATACGCGTAGATCGCCGAGCGAACCGCCCGATCACGTCTGGCGACGAGGATCGCCGCAGCCGGCACGAGCGTCATCAGCTCCCAGAACGCCAGGAAGCTGGTCAGGTCGCGAGCCGCCAACACGCCGACCAGCGCCAGCAGGAACGCGGCCGTCAACGCACCGACGGCGCGCGCTCCAGGGCTCGACGGCAGGTAGTCGCGCGCGAACACGAGCGTCGGCACCGCCGTCAGCGCCAGCACCGCGAGGAAGAAGCCGCTGAGCGGATCCAGGCCGAGCGCCGGCGCAATCGTGCTGCGGAAGGCCGCGCCGAGAACTTCACCTCCCGTGAGCACGGCGACGCCGGCGACGCCCAACAGCGTCATTCCGGCGCACTGCACAACCAGCCCGGCACGCAAGCGACCGCACGCGGAGAGCAGGCCGCCGAGGCCCAGCGTCGTGGCACCGGCGAGCGCACCGGCGCCGAGCAGGCCCACAGCTAGTCGCGGCCCGGCCGAGGTCCAAAGTCCTCCACCGCGAGGTCGTCGAGCAGCGCCCGGTTCTCCTCCAGCGCCCCCGAGATGATCTGCTTCGCGAGATCGAGCAGCTCCAACGTGCGCGGATCCCGAATCCGGTAGTAGACGCTCGTAGCTTCCTTGCGGCTGACCAGGAGGCCACGCTCGCGCAGCGCCGCCAGATGCTGGGAGGTGCCGCTCGAGTCGAGCTCGAGCGCATCCCGCAGGGCCCCCACCGAGTGCTCGCCCTCGCGCAGAAGCTCGAGCAGGCGAACCCTGGCCGGATGGCCGAGCACCCGAAAGAAATCGGCCTTCAGGGCGTAGATCGGAGCCTGTCCGGCGCGCGAAGACCACATAGAGATCCCAAAGTTTACAAACTTATGAGATATGAAGCAGTCAGCGGTGCGTTGGGGCGACGCTCAGCCCACCCCGGCGAGCGCTTCGTGTGCCCCCGGGTCCTGTGAGCGCATCTCGCCGACCCAGTCGTCGAGCTCCTGCCAGCGGTCATACAGCCACACGATCAACTCGTCACGGGCGCTCGGCACCTCTGCGGCGGGGAAGCCGAGTCCATGGGCGCGGCCGACGATCGCGTCGGGAAGCGCGTTGT
This sequence comes from Solirubrobacteraceae bacterium, assembly GCA_017882445.1. Taxonomy (GTDB): domain Bacteria; phylum Actinomycetota; class Thermoleophilia; order Solirubrobacterales; family Solirubrobacteraceae; genus Palsa-744. Next base: position 84,046 of record JADGPK010000003.1, on the reverse strand, counting down.
CGATGATGCTCGCGTGGCGGATCATCACGATCACCGGTCCCGGCCCGGCGAGCTCGAGCCCCTCAACGTCGAACCGCAAGCCGAACAGTGCGCGGATGCCCGCGAGATGGCTCGCAAGCCACCGACGCTTGAGGCGATACACGCGGTCCCGCCGACGAGGGCCGTCGCGACGGCCCGACAGGACCCAGATCCCGAACAGGCCTAGCAGCCCGTAGAGCTCGCCCACGAGGAACCACCACAGCATGGCGAGCAGGCGGACCGCCATCCACGGCTTGCGGCGCCGCAGCCAAAGCGCCACATCGACCGCCACCGCGCAGATCACGAGTACCGGCGACAGCAAGGTCACCAGCGTCAGGGCGATCACCTCGGCGGCGATACCGCGCACGCGCCGCCACACTCGGGGAGCGCGGGGGCTGTCGTCGGGGATCAGCGGTCCCATCTCTCCCATCCGAGCGTCATCGTACTCGCGAGGTCGAGCCATTCGTATCGGCGGCGGCTGCACGCCTGTCGAGCGCTCGCACCGGCTCGCATTTGGACGCTCGTTCGATGAACAGCCGACCTCTTTAAGGGCCGTGCGGCTTCCGGCCGACTGGAATCGAGCACGGGCCTACGAACGTGTCGTTCTCGCTGAACGCCGCCTTCCGTGGGTCATCGTCAGTACGTCAAGCGAGGTCCACGATGCTCAGCAAAGCTCACTCATCGAACCCTTCGCCGACCCCGGTGGCGTTTGCCATCACATGCCGAGAGCTCGACGCGCGCACGAACGCGATCTCGGTAGAGGGAGAGCTCGATCTCGCCACCGCCCCGCGCCTGAAGTGGATGCTCATCGACGCGATCCACGCCGGACGCGACCGGCTCGTCCTCGACCTCTCGCTCACGACCTTCATGGACTCGACCGCCCTGGGCGTGCTCGTCGTCGTCAACAAGAATCTCGACGCCGGTGCGCGCCTGGCGATCGCCTGCCCGCGCAGCAACGTGTGGAAGATCTTCGAGCTCTCCGGCATGGACGAGATCTTCGCGATCTACCAGACGTTTGACGAGGCGCTCGCGCACGTCCAGGCGCAGGCCAACGGAGACGGCTGATCGGCATGGACCGCTCGATCGTGAGCGCTACGGACGAACGCCGGCCCGCGGGCCCGAGGTGGCGTCTGGCGTCGGCCATTGCAGTCGGATGCAGCGCGCTGTCCCTCGCATGCATCGCCGCTGCCGCCACCGCCAGGCCAGACCGTGAACGGCGCGCGCCCCACCCGCCCGCGCAGGGCAATCTGCCCACACCGGCCGATGTGACGGTGCCGGCCATCACGGTCGAGGCGCCCAAGCCGGCCGGTAACCCGCACGAAGCGGGGGACGTGAAGGCCAGAGGGATCGCCAAAGCGATCGAAGCCGGCACGAGAAAGGCCGGTAGGCATCTCAGGCGCGCCGCCGCCGGCGCTCCGACGGAAAGCGCCCCGGCAAGCTCCGCGCAGCTCCGTGCGCAGGTCGGACGGCACGCCCACGCGGCCGGCCGCCGTGTCCAGGCGGCGGCGCATCGCCTCCGGGTCGCCGCGCAGCGCCAAACGTCCCGGGCTCCGGCTGGCGCCTCTGGTGGCGCCAAGGCCTCGGCACGCGGGACTCCGGTCAGCTCCTCGGGCTCAGCAACAGGCGTCGCGGCTCCGCTCGGCATCGCTCCGGCTCAGATCCCGCCGAGCACGCCGGCGGCGACGGTCGGGGCGGCGCGGACAGGTCCTCTCGCTCCTGCGCTCCTCGTCGGTCAGTCCCCTCAGCGCTCCACCGGCGTGCGGCGCGGCCGCCACGCCTCCCGGCCGCTCATCCTGGTCGCGCTCACGCCCACCGCGGTCGCAACAGCGGCCGCGGCGCCGGGCACCGTCGCGTCGAGGCTTCACGCCCCGAAGGCCGTGCGTCGGGCGGCCGCCCGACCGTCACAGATCGTGACGACGATCACGAGAATCATCGGTGTGGTGCCAACTCAGATGTGGGCGCTGATCGGCGCCCTGTGCGCGCTCGCACTCGCATTCGCCGCACGCTCCCGTTTCGCTGCGCTGCGCGCACGGCGATTGGAGAAGCAGCGGCGCCAGCTGCTCGAGGACGTTGGTCTGTTGCAGGCTGCGCTGCTTCCCATTGCGCCCGCGCGGCTCGGTCCCGTGGGCACTACAGCGGCCTACCGCCCTGCAGACGGTCCCGGAGCGGGCGGGGACTTCTACGACGTGTTCGCGCTGGAAGATGGAAAGCTGGCCGTGATCGTCGGCGACGTCTCCGGACACGGACGCGCGGCGCTGCCCCATACTGCGCTCGTGCGCTTCACCCTGCGTGCGTACCTCGAGGCCGGTCTCTCGCCGCGAATGGCCGTGCGTACTGCGGGGGCTGTGCTCGATCGTCAGCTCGGCGGCTCGTTTGCGACCGTCACGGCCGCCACCTATGAGCCGCGCGAGCGCGTGTTGGTCTACTCCTGCGCCGGTCATCCGCCGCCGATCGTGCTCGGCTCACAGCCGGGCTCGCAGCGGGCGGCGCACATCACCGTCTCCTCCTCGCTGCCGATCGGGGCGGGTATGCGGACCGGAGCGCGCCAGACCGTCGTGTCGGTGCCCGGCGGCGCACAGGTCTGCTTTCACACCGACGGCGTGACCGAGGCGAGAGTGGGAGCCGACCTGTTCGGCTCCGGACGACTCACGGACGCGCTGATCGAGCTCGGTCCCGATGCGACGGCCTCGACTCTGCTGGAACGGGTGACCGAGGAAACCGACAGTCGACCCGATGACATGGCCGCGTGCCTGCTGCGCATCGAGGGCGGTGCCGCTGCGCCGAAGGTCCTGCTGGAGGAGCTCGAGCTCGACCGCGAGGACGCCGCCAGCGATCGGACGGAGCAGTTCCTGCTCGCCTGTGGGGTCGAGCGGCGCGATGTCGAGGAGGTGATCCGTTCAGCGCGTGCCGCCGCGGAGCGGGTCGGCAACGTCGTCCTCGAGTTGCGCCCCGGCGACGGACCGCCGAAGGTAGCTCTGCATCGCGAAAATCTCGCCCATCTGCAGACGCGGCGGGCGGAGCGGCAAGCGGATCTGAGGGTGTCGCTGTGAGTGCCCAGCCCGTGCTCGCGCCCGACGCGGCGATGGTCTTGGGGATCGCGTCCACCGCGATGCCGTTCGCCCGCACGCGTGAGGCCGAGGCAGAGCGTTGGCTGCGACTGCTGCGACTGCACGGTGAGGTCGGAATCGCGCTTCAGGCGCTCGGGGTGAGCGAGACCGCGCTCGAGCCGCGGGATGCGGACGCCGCCCGTGAGCCTTCCGCTCGCTCGAGCGATGCGGAGCCCGATGCGGTCGCCCGCGTGATCGAGCACACCGCTCGCTTCGCCGGCAAGCGGGGCACCGACGGCATCGCGACCACCGATGTGCTGATGGCCGTGATGCACGTCTACGGCGAGGACTTCGATCGCGTGCTCAGGACACACGGCACCGACCGCGACGAGGTGCTCGAGCGACTGGGCGCCATCGTCGCGGCCTCGACCTCCCCGGCGCCCCCGGCGACGCGGTGCCGGAGCGCTGAACGCGGCGATCAGTAGTAGACCCAGTCCGGATCAGGGCGATCTGCTGATGTAAGCGCGCGGACGGTGCCGGATGATCGGCGCATCTGTCCACCGAAGGAGATGTGCGATGTCAACTGAACAAGCCTCTGGCGCGATCACGAGGATCCACGCCGGCGCGATCGTCGACTTCCTCGATGGGGCCGGCGTGCCCTATGAGCTGATCGTGCACGACCCGGCGATGAGCGCAGGCGTCGAAGCCCACGTGGCCCACCGCTCACCCGAGACGGTGTCAAAGACGATCGTTCTGCACGACGGCAGCATCTACGTGATCGCGGCGATTCCCGCGACCGACAGGCTCGATCTCGGCAAGCTGCGCAGGCTGCTCGGCGCTACGCGCCAGCTGCGACTGGCGAGCGAGGCCGAGATAGCGCGCGATTTCCCGTCGCTCGAAGTGGGCGCGGTACCTCCGTTCGGACCGATGGTGCCCGCGGCGGAGGTGATAGACAGCGCGCTGGTGGGTCAGCCGCAGATCCTGTGCCCGGCGGGCGACCACCGCCACTCGGTGCTCGTCGATCCACGCGAGGTCGTACGCATCACCGCCGCAAAGGTCGCCGACATCTGCGAGGACTGACGCAGCGCCTACTAGGTCGCGCGCCCTGCCCTCGCGCGCAGCACGTAGCGCCGCAGCTCGTCTGCGCCCCACACGATGAACGGGAACGGGAGCGTGAGCGCCAGCGCGTCTGGACTCAGCGGGGCGGTGCTGAGCAGCGACTCGAGCGGCGGCAGGTAGATGATGGCGGCAGCCAGGATGAGCTCGAAGGCGATGCCCCACAGCAGCAGCCGGTTGGAGAACACGCCGACCGATCGCAGCGACGCGCGCTCTGTGCGGGCGGCGAACGCGGTGCCGATCTGGCAGGCGATCATCGAGAAGAAGGTCATCGTCGTGGCCTCGCGGTAGCCGTGGTTGAGCGGATGACCGTTGCCGGTCGGATCGCCCAGATGCCAGCCGGCTTTCGTGAGCACGTAGAAGAAGCCGCCCATCTCCAGGACCGCCGAGATCAGACCGAGGAACAGCCACGCGCGCAGCAGCATCGGCGGCTGGATGACGCTTTCGGAGCGGGGCCGGGGGGGACGCTCCATCAGCCCCGGCTCGGCCGGCTCGCGGCCGAGCGCGAGCGCGGGCAGCGTCTCGGTGCCGACGTCGAAGGCGAGCAGCTGCAGGACCGTGAGGGGGAGCGGGATCGCGCCGCCGCCGAGCGCGAACACCATGAACGGGGCGACCTCCGGAGTGGCGTGGGCGAAGATGTACAGGATGAACTTGCGGATGTTGTCGTACACGCGCCGGCCCGCCTGAACGGCGGCGGCGATCGTGGCGAAGTTGTCGTCGGTGAGGATCATCGTGGCGGCCTCGCGAGCGACATCGGTGCCGGAGCGGCCCATCGCCACGCCGATGTCGGCGCGGCGCAGGGCGGGCGCGTCGTTGACGCCGTCGCCGGTCATGGCGACCACGTGGCCCTGGGCACGCAGCGCGTCGGCGATCTGAAGCTTTGCCTCCGGCGAGGCGCGTGCGAAGATCAGCTCCTGTCCTGCGGCCAGCAGCTCGCGCAGCTCCGCCTCCTTGCTGTGGTCGATGTCCGAGGCGTCGACAGTCGTGGGCGCGTCGCCACCGATGCCGACCTGGCGCGCGATCGCCGCGGCGGTCATGGGATGATCGCCGGTGATCACGATGATGCGGATTCCGGCGCTGTGGCAGGTCGTGACCGCCTCGCGGACCTCAGGGCGGGGTGGGTCCACCATTGCGATCAAGCCGAGGAAGCAGAGCTCGCGCTCGGCCTGGTCGCGAGCCGGAGGTGCCGATCCGGCCGGCAGCTTCCGCTCGGCGAGCGCGAGCACACGCATTCCCGCACCGGCGAAGTCTTCGACCCGGCGGGAGATCAGCTCCCGCGCGGGCGCGTCGAGCTCGATCTCGTGCCCGTCTGCAGCCAGCGCGTGCGTGCAGCGCGGCAGCACCGACTCGGGGGCGCCCTTGGTGTGCAGGACATCCGAGGTGCTCCCTGCGTCCAACGTGGACATCAGCTTGATCTGGGGGTCGAAGTTGTATCTGGCGCGCCGCCGACGCTCCCGACCCAGCGCATCGACATCGGCGCCGAGAGCGCGAGCCGCGATCAGCACGGCCACCTCGGTCGGGTCGCCGGTGCCTCCATCGTCCTGTAGCGTCGCGTTGTTGCAGTTCACGGCTGCTGCCGCCAGCGCCTGAATGACCGCGTCCCGGCGCCAAGCGTCGGGTGGCGGGCCCTGCTGACTCCCGACATCGGCCTCGACCGTCGGCGTCCATACCGTCACCGGACGCATGCGGTTCTCGGTCAGCGTCCCGGTCTTGTCGGTACAGATCACGTCGGTTGAGCCGAGCGTCTCGACGGCGCTCAGGCGCTTGACCACCACCCCCTCGCGCACCAGCCCGCGCACCCCGACCGCGAGCGCGAGCGTGATCACCGGCAGCAGACCCTCGGGGACGTTGCCGACGAGCAGCCCGACCGCGAACACGACCGCGTCGGTGAACGGCAGCCCCGCTCCGAGCATCGCGATCGGGATGAACGCCACACCCAGGGTCAGCGCGATAAGAGCGATCAGCCACGCCACGCGGCGCACCTGCTGTTCGAGCGGACTCTCCTCCGGTCCCACGCGCTCGGACAACGCCGCGATCCGCCCGAGCTCTGTGTGCATCCCTGTCGCGAAGACCAGCGCGCGTGCTTCGCCCTCGGTACACGCCGTGCCGCTCAGCACGAGATCGCGCGCCCGCAACAGCGGCACGCTCGTGTCGAGCAGCTGCGCAGAGCGCAGCACGGGAGCCGACTCTCCCGTCAGCATCGACGCGTCCACCTCGATTGCGCCGTCCAGCAGGCGCGCGTCGGCGGAGATCCGATTTCCCTCCTCGACCACCAAAATGTCGCCGGGCACCAATTCGCTTGCAGGCACCGTCAGCCGCGATCCATCGCGCAGGACCGTAGCCCGCTCGGGCAGGAACTCCGCCAGCGCCTCCACCGCCCGCTCGGCCTGGGCCTCCTGGATGAAGGCGAAGATCGCGTTGATCACGATCACCACGACGATTGCTATCGCGACCGCGACGATGCCCGCGAACCACGCAAGCGCAGCGGCGGCCCACAGCAGCAGCGCGAGCGGATGGGTGAACTGCCGCGCCAGCTCCCGCGGCCAGCGCGCGCCGCCGCGCCGACGCAGTTGGTTGGGCCCGTACTGGATCAGGCGGCGCTCGGCCTCCGCCGTCGAAAGCCCCCGGCGCGAGCTGCGCAGATCCCGCAGGAGCAGCTCGATGCCCTCGGTCGCATTGACCTCAGCCGCACCGGAGCTCGGTGTTCCCTCTGCGGGCGGGACGGTTGCGCCCGACGCATCCATGTGCGTCGCTAGCCCCTCGCCGCCGACAGCGCCCTCAGCGGCCTCATGCGGGTCACCCTCCAAGCGGGGTAGATGCCGCCGAGCACGCCGATAGCGACGCCTACCAGCAGCCCGCGCCCGAGCCCCCAGGCGGTGACCGAGGGCGCGACGTATGCGCTTACGCCTAGCGCGCCCACCAGAAGGCCGCCGCCGATGACCCCCAACAGCAGTCCGCCCGCCGCGCCGAGCACGCTGACGGCGATCCCTTCTCCAAGGATCAGCGATGCGACCCGCAGCGGCGACCACCCGACGGTGCTCAACAGGCCGAGCTCGCCCTGACGCTCCATGATCGACATCGCCATCGTGTTCGCCACGCTGATCGACCCCACGATCAACGCGATCACCACGATCACCAGGACCGCCTTTGAGATCAGCGTGCCATTGGCCCCAGCGCGAAGCGCCTGCTGGGGGTCGGTGATCACCTGCGTGCCGGGGAAGGAGTGCTCGATGCGCTGCGCGGCGCTGCTCGCTCGAGCACCCGTCGCCAGCTGCACGACGACATCGGTGACCTCGCCGGGACGGCCCACGAGCGCCTGGGCCTGCGCGAGGGACAGGACGGCTCCGGAGTCCTCGAACAGGATGCCCGAGTGGTAGATCCCGGCGACGCGATAGTAGCGTCCGTGAATGCTCAGCACACCCCCGGAAGGCAGGCGCAGGCTTCTCGCCAGACGGTCACCCAGCAACACCTCCGGGGCTCCCCTCAGCGGCGGGCGCCCGGCGATCAGCACGAGGCCCCGGGTAAAGAAGCCGGCGCGATCGGCGCCGAAGACGATCGCGGACTGATCTTGCTTCAGGCCTTCGACGATCAGCAGCAGGGGCGTGGCCTGCGCCACGTCGGGGCTGGCGGCCAGGCGCCCCACGAGCGAATCCGGGAGGATCGAGGCGGTCGGGTCCGAGACGTTGGCCTGAAAGACGCCGAGGTCCGAGCCCCCGAGATGGACGAGTCCGGCGGCGGTCTCCTTCAGCCCCTGCGTGAAGGAGAGCAGCGCGACGATCATCGCTACGCCGACGGCGATCCCCAGGGCGGTGAACACAGTGCGGGCCGATCGTCGCAGCAGGTTGGTCGTGATGATCGCGAACACCGAACGCGCTCCTGCTACTGCCGGGAGAGCATGACGTTGGCCGAGTCGATCGTGCCGTCGGTGAGCGTGATCGTGCAGTCCGCACGGGCGGATACAGCAGTGTCGTAGCTGACCACCACCAGCGTCATGCCGAGCTGGTCGCGCAGGCGAAAGAGCAGGTCCAGAACGCGCTCGGAGGTCTTCGAGTCGAGCGCGCCCGTGGGCTCGTCCGCGAGCAGAAGCCGCGGCTCGTTGGCCAGGGCGCGTGCCACGGCGACGCGCTGGCTCTCACCGCCTGAGAGCTCGGACGGGAGGTGATCCGCGCGGCCGGCGAGCCCGACCTCCTCCAACAGCGAGAGCGCGCGGCGGCGGCGCTCTGAGCGGTGCACGCCGGCGCCGATGAGCGGGACTTCAACGTTCGCCCGCGCCGACAGCGCGCCGAGCAGGAGGTGGCGTTGGAAGACGAAGCCCACGACCTCCCGGCGGGCCTGGGCGGGCCGCGGCTCCTTCCAGATGGCGCGACCGTCGATCATGATCTGGCCCGCGTCGGGCTGCTCGAGCCCGCCGATCAGCGCCAGCAGCGTGGTCTTCCCCGAGCCCGAGCGCCCGGCGATGGAGACCGCCTCGCCGGGACCCGCGCGGAGCGAGACCTCGCGCAGAGCGCTGATCCGTCCGAAGCTCTTGCTGACGTTTTCGACGATCACCTCCGCGCCCGTGGCCAGGCTCACCTGGTGACCTGCACCTGATAGTCGAGGTTGAGCGTCGACCCTCTGGAGCGGATCACCGCCCTGAACGTCAGTGGATAGCCGACCGCCGAGGACGGCCACATGAACACATCCGAGAAGTGCCCAGTGAACGTGTAGTGAGACCGGTGTGCAACCACCTGTCCGGCGAACAGATACTCGTATTCGACGCTCGCCTGCACGGCATGCCCGCCGCTCGTGACCGCGAAGCGGATCGGCCACGGGCGGGCGACCCTCGGCCGGTGCGTGCCGCCGTGCATCGTCGCGCTCACGCCCCCCGCCGTCGCGGTCACCGTGTGGGGCGTAGCGGCGGGCGACGGCGCAGCCGGCTGGGCTGTTGAGCTCGCGACGGAGGCCGAGGTCGTGCTCTCGCTCGAGGAACGCGTCGGCGGGCTCTTGGTAGAGCCTCCACAGCCACTCGCGCCGAGCGCGCCCGCCGTCAGGGCGGCGAGCAGGCGGGGGAGCTTGTGTGCGCTCATCTCGTGGCCTTCGACGGTCAGAGATCGAGCTGCCTGGACAGCGACAGACCGCGGGCGACGTCGAGACTCGAGATCAGGCCCACCGGCTCCCCCGACAGAGGCGAGACCACCACCATATGCGCGCATTGGTGCTCGGTCATCAGGCGGGCGACCTCCTCGATGTGATCGGACGTCTCGACAGTGACTATCTCGGTCGCAGCCAGCTCGCCGGCGCTCGCGTCGAGGCGCTCGGCGGCGAGCGCCCCCATCAGGTCGAGGTCGGAGAGGATGCCCCACACGAGCCTCTCCTGCCGGTCGTTGTCACGTGCGAGACCCTCGACGACCACGCAGTGGACCTTGTTGCGGGCCATCTGATCGGCCACTTCGGTGAGCGAGGTCTGGGGTGGCGCCGTGATGACGCCGTGGTGCATCACTTCGCTGACTGTGACGGTCGGCGTCGTGGAGCGTGTCATCGAGTGCTCTCTTTCGTTGGGCGGGGGATGCACCTTGCCCTCTAGAAGGCATGGCCGCTGCCGCGGCTCGCTGCACCGGGGCCGATCGGTGGGATCTCGACAGCGTATGCCACGTGATCCCAGTTGACGAGCAGGCGCGCTCCGATCTCGCTCTCGAGGGTCACCGGCTGTGAGCTGCTTCGAGCGGCCGCGACCACGTGGTCGATGGTCTCAGCCACCGTGAGCTCCTGACCGCTCAGGAAGATGATGTTGGTTGGCAAGTTTCCCGACCTCCTTTCGAGGAGCCTAACGGCGGCGCCGGTTGCGCCCGCGGGCCGCGTCGAGCAGGATCCGTTGCTCGGCTGCCGCGATCAGGCGCCTCGTGCGCTCGACGGCGTCGACGCTGACGGAGATGTTCTCGATGCCGAGGCGAACGAGCAGCTCTGCATACTCGGGGTGCACGGACGGCGCCTGTCCGCAGATCGAGGTCTGCAGCCCGAGATCCCGCGCTCGTGGGATCAGCTGCGCGAGGTAGTCGACGACCGCCGGGTCGCGCTCGTCGAACGTCGCCGCCAGCACCTCAGAATCGCGGTCCGCACCGAGCATGAGTTGCGTGAGGTCGTTGGACCCGATCGAGATTCCCGCGATCCCGAGCCTCGCATAGCGCTCGAGGTTGAACAGCACCGAAGGCACCTCGGCCATGATCCAGAGCTCGAAGCCGCGTCGCTCGAGCAGGCCCGACTCGGCCACCAGGGCGCGGCACCGTTCCAGCTCGGTGGCCGTGCGGACGAACGGCAACATCACGTGGAAGTTCTCGTGGCCCGCGTCCCACACGCGACGCACCGCCTGCATCTCCAGCGCGAAGACCTCGGGCTCCATGATGTAGCGCAGCGCTCCGCGGTAGCCGATCATCGGGTTGGCCTCCTGTGGCTCGAAGCGCTCGCCGCCGCGGAGGTTGCGGAACTCGTTGGTGCGGAAGTCAATCGTGCGGTAGGTCACGGGTCGGGGGTTGAAGGCGGCCGCGAACGAGTTCAGCGCGTCGGTCATGCGCGCGACGAACTCCTCCGAGCGCCCCTCCTCGATCAGCTGCCGCGGATGGGTGCCTTCGAGCGCCTCGATGACCATCAGCTCGGCGCGCAGCAGGCCGACCCCATCGACATCCAGCCCAGCTGTGCGCTCGACCTGCGAGGGCTCTGAGAGGTTGACCAGCAGCCGTGTCGCAGTCACCGGGGAGGAGGCGCCCAGCACCGAGGCCGCGGGCGCCGATGCACCCGAGGGCTCGCTCGCGACGGCGCCCTCGAGGACCGTTCCGTGTGTCGCGTCGACGGTCACGATCTCACCGTTGCGAAGCCTCTTGGTGGCGTCGCCCGTGCCGACCACGCAGGGGATGCCCAGCTCGCGCGTGACGATCGCCGCGTGGCAGGTCATCCCGCCCGAGTCGGTGACGATCGCCGCCGCCTTGCGCATCAGCGGTACCCAGTCGGGTGTCGTCATGTGTGCGACCAGCACGTCGCCGGTGTGCAACGCCGCGGTGTCGTGGGGGTCGCTCAGCAGCCGCACGCTGCCGCTCGCCTGTCCAGGCGCGGCGCCGAGGCCACGCACGAGCACCACGTTGGCGGGGTGATCATCTGAGGCCGTCGTCGTGATCGGCCGGCTCTGGAGCATCCACACCTTTCCGTCGGGATCGAACGACCACTCGGTGTCCTGTGCGGCGCCGTAGTGCTGTTCGATGGCGATCCCCAGCCTGGCCAGCTGCAGGACCTCCTCGTCGTCCAGAACCGGTCGCACGCTCTCCTGCGGGCTGAGGGCGCGGGTCACGGTGCCTCCCCCCTTGGCGGCGGCTTCGATCGCCAGCTCCTTGGCTCGCACCGAGCGTGTGGTGATGGTGAGGTCGCTCTTGCGCACCACGTAGCGATCGGGCGAGACGCTGCCCGACACCACGGCCTCGCCCAGCCCGAACGACCCCTCGATCACGAGCTGATCCTGCTCGCCGCTGGCGGGGTCGACCGTGAACATGACGCCGGCGCGCGTGGAGGGAATCTGAATCTGAACGACCACCGCGATGTCCATCTCGGCCTGGCTGAAGCCCCGCTGGCCGCGGTAGTAGATGGTGCGCGATCCGAACAGCGAGATCCAGCAGCGCTTGACCGCCTCGATGACCGCCTCGGAGCCGCGGGTGTTCAGAAACGTTTCGTTCATGCCGGCGAACGACGCCGAAGCGGTGTCCTCGGCCGTGGCCGAGGAACGAACCGCGACCGCGACATCCGGATCCCCGCCTGCCCGATCGGCTCCCGCGAGAGACTCATAGGCCGAGACGATCGCGTCCCTCAGCGCGGACGGCATCGCTGCGTCGAGCACCGCCTGGCGGGCGGCCTGCGAGGCCGCGTCCAGGGCCGCTCCGTCCTCGATGTCGACGGCGGCGAGGATCTCATCGAGTCGGCCACGCAAACCCGTCTGGTCGCAGAACGCCGCGTAGGCCGGTGCGCCGACGACGAATCCGGGCGGGACAGGAAGGCCCGCGCGGGTCAGCTCGCCGAGGTTCGCGCCCTTGCCCCCTGCGTACGCGACATCCTCGCCGCCCAGCTCGGCGAACGGTCTGATCAACGCGACGGAGACGGTGGTGTCCACTCCGCCCACCTTCGCGCGTACGGGCGCGCGCGGCATCCGTGTGTTTCCACCGATCTGCCTGGGCGAGCTCCGCCCGCGTCGTACGGGATTTCACGGATACCCTGGTGGGGCGGCTGCATCAGCCTGTCGTACAGACCGTCATTCGACCCAGGAAAGCCGGCCCTGATGAGCTCGTCCATGGCCCCGATCGATCGCGGCAAGCCGTCTCGCCGCGGAGCCAGCGACCCTGCGTTGCTCGCAGCCCTTGCTGACCGCGCGACGTATGGCGGCCAAGCTCCGGTCGCGGTGCACGAGACGCACGCCTCCTGGGTGTTCGTCACCGACGGGCGCGCGTACAAGATCAAGAAGCCTGTGGCCCTCGGATTCCTCGACTACAGCTCGCTCGCACGCCGACGTGCCGCCTGCCGCGAGGAGGTGCGCGTCAACAGCGAGCTCGCTCCCGGCCTCTACCTGGGGGTGCGCGCGATCGTGAGGAGCGCGACGGGGTTCGAGCTCGCACCGGAGCGCGCCCAGGGAGCGGTCGAGTATGCCGTCGAGATGCGCAGCTTCCGCGAGGCCGACACGCTTGCCGGACAGATCGCCTCCGGGGGGCTGAGCTCCGAGCAGCTCGCGGCGGTCGCGCGGCGCCTGGCGGCGTTCCACCGTACGGCTCACGTCGTGGCCGGTGGCGGAGTGGGGGAGGTCTCGGCGACGTGGCAGGAGAACGTCCGCGAGCTCGCGGACGGCGGCCGAGCGACGGGATGGCAGGTGGACCTCGCGGCCGGGTTCGCAGAGGCGTTCGTGCGCGCACACGGGCGCGAGATCGAGGCTCGCAGGCGCGCGGGGCTGGTGCGCGACGGGCACGGTGATCTGCGTTGCGAGCATGTGCTCGTGGCGCCGACGGTTCGCGTCCTCGACCGCGTGGAGTTCGACCCTTCGCTGCGCCACACCGACGTGGCGTGCGACATGGCATTTCTGACCATGGACCTGGAGGCCCGCGGACAGCGCTGGGCCGCGGACGAGCTCATATCGGCCTACCGGGGGGAGGGCGTTGACCCGGGCGGCGAGGCATTGCTGTCCTTCTACGCGGCACACCGAGCGCTCGTCCGCGCAAAGGTGGGCCTCATCGCGGCAGGTGAGTGCGACGGCGGGCGCCGCGTCGAACAGCTCGCACAGGCACAGGCCATGTGGGCGCTCGGCGAGCGGCTGTGCTGGCGCGCGCGCGCGCCGGTCGCGATCGTGCTCTGCGGTTCCGCCGCGAGCGGCAAGTCGACGCTCGCCGCCGAGCTCTCACGCCGCAGCGGGCTCCCGGTCCTCTCCTCCGACGTCCTGCGCAAGTCCGCGGCAGGCCTCGCTGTCACCGAGCGGGCGGCGCCTGAGCACTACAGCGACCGGTTCACGCATACCACCTATGAGGTCCTCGGTCTCGAGGCTCAGCGCACGCTCGCTCGCGACCACGGGGTGATCGTGGATGCCACGTGCCGCTCCAGAGACGATCGCGCCCTGCTGCTGGAGCGCTTGTGTGGCAGCAGCCTGACACGGCTCGTGGTGCGCTGCCGTGTCCCGCTTCCCGTCGCGCTCGAGCGTGTGGAGCGACGCATGCGCGACGCGGGCCGCGTCTCGGACGCCACACCGGAGATCGTGGCCGAGCAGTACCGCTCCTTTGAGGCACTGCACGAGCTGCCATGCGGGAGCGTGCTCGAGTTGGACACGGAGCGGCCGCTGGATGAGCAGGTTGCCGAGGTCACGCGCGCGGTTGACCGAAGCCTCGCTCCAGACGCGCGCTGGGAGGCGGGTCCGCCGGGAGCACTCGCCCCGACTGCCGGTGCGCTCGTACAGGGGGTCCGGGGGCGATGAGCTCCGTGGCCGCAGACACGACCCACCCCTACCCGCGTAGCTGCGAGGTCGACGTCGCGCTGCGCGACGGCTCCACGGTGCGCGTGCGCCCGGTCGCCGTCACGGACCGGCCGGCGGTCGAGACCTTCCTGCACGCGCTCTCGCCCGCGTCGATCGGCTTTCGCTTCTTCGGCCAGATCGACCTCGACTGGGTCGCAAGCTGGTCCACCGACGTGGATTACGCCGATCGGTATGCGCTCGTGGCGAGCACCGGAGCCGACCAGGCGATCATCGCGCACGGGGCCTACATCCGCTCGGGTCCCGACCGGGCCGAAGTCGCGTTCACGGTCGCCGACGCCTGGCAGGGGCACGGGATCGCCACGATCATGCTCGGACACCTGGCTGCCGCTGCCGAGGAGCATGGCATCGCTGTGTTCACCGCCGAGGTTCTGCCCTCCAACCACCACATGATCCAGGTGTTCCGCGACAGCGGCTATGCCGTCGCGCTGCGATCGGGCGACGGCGTGATCGAGATCGAGCTGCCGACCTCGCGGTCAGAGCAGACACGCGAGCGCTTCGAGCAGCGCGAGCAGTCCGCTGCGATCGCGGCCGTCCGGCGCTTTCTGCGGCCGCGCTCGGTGGCGGTCGTCGGCGCCTCGCCGAAGCGGGCGACGGTCGGTGGAGAGATCCTGCGCAACCTCCGCTCCTATGGCTTCAACGGCGAGGTCTACCCGGTCAACCGCCGTGTGCGCACGATCCAGGGCCGCAGGGCCTACGGCTCGATGGCGGAAGTTCCCGAGCCCGTCGACCTCGCCGTGATCGCCGTGCCCGCGGGCCAGGTGAGCGCGGTCGCGCGCGAATGCGGGTCGGCGGCAGCGCGCGCGCTGCTCGTGATCTCCGCCGGCTTCGCGGAGGTCGGCGCGGAGGGCGCCGGCCGCCAGCGCGAGCTGCTCGAGATCTGCCGCGAGGCCGGCATGCGCCTGATCGGCCCCAACTGCCTGGGGGTGCTGAACACTGCAGCCGATGTGCGCCTGAATGCGACCTTTGCCGAACAGCCCCCTCGGCCGGGCGCGATCGGATTCCTCTCCCAGAGCGGCGGTCTGGGAATAGCGATCATCGAGGCTGCCAGCCGCATGGGCCTCGGCCTGTCGTCGTTCGTGTCGATCGGCAACAAGGCGGACATCTCCGGCAACGACCTGCTCGAGTACTGGGAGCAGGACTCAGACACGCGGGTGCTCCTGCTCTACCTCGAGTCGTTCGGCAATCCACGCCGCTTCGCTCGCATCGCACGCAGGGTCAGCCGGGCCAAGCCGATCGTGGCCGTCAAGAGCGGCCGCTCGCCTGCCGGCGCCCGCGCGAGCGCCTCTCACACGGGTGCATTGCTGTCGACCTCAGACGTTACGGTCGACGCGCTCTTCCGCCAGGCGGGCGTGATCCGCACGGACACGATGCAAGAACTGTTCGACGTTGGGGCGTTGCTGTCCGCCCAGCCGGTCCCCGCAGGCTCCCGTGTTGCGATCGTGACCAACGCCGGCGGCCCGGGCATCATGTGCGCTGACGCCTGTCAGGGCGCCGGCCTCGAGGTTGTCGAGCTTTCGCAGCGGGTGCGCGAAAGGCTCGCCGGCTTCCTCGCGCCGGAGGCCTCGCTGTCGAACCCCGTCGACATGATCGCCACCGCCTCCCCGGAGAGCTACCGGCGGACGATCGAGGCGCTCGTCAAGGAGCGGGCATGTGACGCGATCATCGTGATCTTCGTGCCGCCGCTGGTCACTCGCGTGCACGACGTCGCCCGAGCGCTACGAGCGGCCGCCGGCAAGGCCGATGGGGTGACGCTCGCCGCTGTGTTCATGAACAGCGAGGGCGCACCGCCGGAGCCCGGCGGTGCGGTGCACGTGCCGAGCTTCGCATTCCCCGAGGACGCCGCCCGTGCGCTGGCGCACGCCGCCGGCTACGGTCGCTGGCGCGCCCTGCCGGCCGGACACGTTCTCGAACCGGCGGGCTGCCGTCCGGATGAGGCGACCGCAATCGTCACCCGGGCGCTCGCAGCCGGAGGCGGGTGGCTCGGCCCCGAGGAGGTCTGGGCGCTGCTCGACTGCTACGGGCTGCCGCTGCTCGGTGTCCGCGTGGTCCGCACACCCGCGGAAGCGGTGGCCGCCGCCGCAGAGCTGGGTGGCCCGGTCGCTCTGAAGGCGCTGGCCTCGGGTCTGCTGCACAAGAGCGATGCAGGTGGCGTGCGTGTCGCCCTGGATGGTCCGGACGCGGTGGCCGGCGCGGCGCGCGCGATCAAGGCAGCGGTGCGTCGCGCGGGGTACCGACTCGACGGACTGCTCGTGCAGCCGATGGCCGCTGCGGGCGTGGAGCTGTTGATGGGCGTGGTCCACGACCAGAGCTTTGGCCCGGTGATCGCCTGCGGTGCAGGCGGAACGAGCGTCGAGGTCCTCGGGGACGTGGCCGTGCGCATCACGCCGCTCACCGATCTCGACGCCCGCGAGATGCTGCGCTCGCTGCGCACCTTCCGACTGCTCGACGGCTACCGCGGCGCACCGCCATGTGACGTCGCAGCGGTTGAAGACGTGCTGCTGCGCCTGAGTGCGCTGGTGGAGGCCCACCCGGAGGTGGTCGAGCTCGACGCCAACCCCGTCGTGGCAGCTCCCGGCGGTGCGACGATCGTGGACGCGCGCATTCGGCTGGAGGCCGCGCCGCCGCGCCGCCCGCTGCCGTCGCTGTGAACGGGGCGCGGCCAACGGCCGACCGCTGCTGCGGCTTTGCACGGATGCCTCCAGCCAGGGGCGATGCTTGAGTCAGCCGTGGAATGTTCCAGGTCAGGATCCACGGACGAGGCGGCCAGGGCGTGGTGACAGCGGCCGAGCTCCTCTCGCTGGCGGCCTTCCAGGAGGATCGCCACGCGCAGGCGTTTCCGAGCTTTGGATCTGAGCGGATGGGTGCCCCGGTGGTGTCGTTCTGTCGCATCGACGATCGCGAGATCCGCACGCACGAGCCGGTCTCCGAGCCAGACGCCCTGATCGTCCAGGATCCGACTCTGCTGCACCAGGTCGACCTGTTCGCAGGTCTGCGCCCGGACGGCTACGTGCTGATCAACTCCCTGCTCACCTTCGACGCGCTCGGGCTCGGCGAATGGACCCGGGGCTTCCACCACGAGCGCCTGCTGACAGTTCCAGCCGGCGAGATCTGCCGGCGGCGCATCGGCCAGATGCGCCCCAACGCCGCCCTCCTGGGCGGGCTGGCCGCGCTCACCTCGATCGTGTCGCTGGACTCGGTCACGCGCGCGATCGAGGCGCGCTTCGCGGGGCGGGTCGCGGCGGGCAACGTCGCCGCTGCCAGGGAGTGCTCTGAGCATGTTCTCGCCGAGATGGAGATGTACGTCGATGCTTGAGCAGCTCGAGGGATCGCGCGCGGTCGCGCGGACGGTGGCGCTGTGCCGCCCGGAGGTCATCCCCGCCTACCCCATCTCACCGCAGACGCACATCGTGGAGGCGCTCTCGGCGATGGTGAAGGGCGGCGAGCTGGCGCCCTGCGAGTTCATCAACGTCGAGTCCGAGTTCGCGGCGATGTCGGTCGCGATCGGTGCTTCGGCGACCGGCGCCCGCTGTTACACGGCGACGGCGAGCCAGGGGCTGCTGTACATGGCCGAGGCGCTGTACAACGCGTCGGGCCTCGGGCTGCCGATCGTGATGACGGTCGCGAACCGCGCGATCGGCGCGCCGATCAACATCTGGAACGACCACTCCGACTCGATGTCCCAGCGAGACTCCGGATGGATCCAGCTGTACGCGGAGTCGAACCAGGAGGCGCTCGACACGCACGTGCTCGCCTTCCGGCTCGCCGAGGAGCTCTCGCTGCCGGTGATGGTCTGCATGGACGGGTTCGTCCTCACGCACGCGTATGAGCGAGTCGATATGCCCACGCAGGAACAGGTCGACGCCTTCCTGCCCTCCTACGAGCCGCGCCAGGTTCTCGATCCCGCCGAGCCGGTCACGATCGGCGCGATGGTCGGTCCCGAGGCGTTCACCGAGGTCAAGTACCTTGCGCACGTCAAGCAGACGCAGGCGCTCGAGCTAATTCCCGAGCTCTCGGGAGAGCTGGCGAGCGTCCTGCAACGAGCGCAGAGCGGCCTGGTGCGGGAGTATCGCTGCGAGGACGCCGAGACGGTCGTGGTGGCCCTCGGATCGGTGCTCGGGACGATCGAGGACGCGATCGACCGGCTCCGCGAGCGGGATGTCAGGATCGGTGCGCTGGGAATCAAGGCGTTCCGCCCGTTTCCCTGTGAGGCCGTGCGCGCCGTCCTCGCGCGCGCCGCTCGCGTGGTGGTGATCGAGCGCGCGCTCGCGATCGGTGTCGGCGGGATCGTCTCTCAGGATCTGCGCAGCGCTCTGCCCGCGGGCGGCGCGCACCTCCACACGGTGATCGCCGGCCTGGGCGGCCGTCCGATCACCGCCGCGTCGCTATGCCGCCTGTTCGAGGACGCGGTGGCGGAGCGCCTGGAGCCGATGACGTTCCTGGACCTCAACCGCGAGCTGGTCGAGCGTGAGCTCGAGCGCACGCGTGAAAGCCGCCGGTCGGGACCGCACGCCGAGAACATGCTGCGCGACGTCGGCGTGGTCGCCGCCGGGCCGGTGTAGGCGATGGCGAGCGGACCGGCGATCCGGTTCTACCAGGTGGGCAGTCATGCGGCGGGCAATCGGCTGCTCGACGCCGGGCTGTCCTCGGTGCAGGCCGACCCGAACCGCAGCAACTCGCTCACCAAGGGACACCGCGCCTGCCAGGGTTGCGGAGAGGCGCTCGGCGCCCGGTACGCTCTCGATGCGGCGATGCGCGCCACCGGCGGGCAGCTGATCGCCGCCAACGCCACCGGCTGCTTGGAGGTCTTCTCCACTCCCTACCCGGAGTCCTCGTGGCAGATGCCATGGCTCCATTCGCTGTTCGCCAACGCGCCGTCGGTGGCGAGCGGGATCGCGGCAGCGCTGAGGGTGAAGGGCCGCTCTGAGGTGCGCGTCATCGGTCAGGGGGGGGATGGCGGAACGGTCGACATAGGGCTCGCGTGCCTGTCGGGCATGTTCGAGCGCAACGACGACGTGCTGTTCATCTGTTACGACAACGAGGCCTACATGAACACCGGCGTGCAGCGTTCGGGAGCGACGCCGCCGGGCGCACGCACGATGACCACGCAGGCGCTCGGTCCGCAGCCGGGCAACGCATTCGGGCAGGGCAAGAACATGCCGCTGATCGCGATGGCGCACGAGATCCCCTACGTGGCCACCGCCACCGTCGCGGAGCCGCGCGACATCGAGGCCAAGGTCGAGCGGGCGATGAGCCTGCGCGGAGCACGCTACCTGCACATCCTCGTCACGTGCCCGCTCGGCTGGAGCTGCGCCGCCGCCGACAGCATCCGCGTCGCGCGGCTGGCCAAGGAGACCGGTCTCTTCCCGGTGTTCGAGGCCGAGCACGGCGAGGTCAGCGCCGTCGCGAAGATCCGCCGTCCCAGAGGCGTGGAGGAGTACCTGGAACTTCAGGGCCGCTACGCGCATCTGTTCAAGCCGACGCGTCGCGAGGACGTGATCGCGCGCATCCAGGCGATCGCCGACCGCAACATCGCGCGCTACGGGCTCACGTGATGGACAGGCCGTTCGCCATCACGCTCGAGGTCGGCTCGAGCCTGGCCAACAAGACCGGCGCCTGGCGCGATGAGCGCCCGGTCTATGTGGACAGGCTGCCGCCCTGCAACGACGCGTGCCCTGCCGGCGAGAACATCCAGCAGTGGCTCTACCACGCCGAGGAGGGCGCCTATGAGGCTGCGTGGCGCGAGCTCATGCGCGAGAACCCGTTTCCGGCCGTCATGGGCCGCGTCTGCTACCACCCGTGCACGACCGCGTGCAACCGCGGGCAGCTCGACGAGGCCGTGGGCATCAACTCGGTCGAGCGCTTCCTCGGGGACGAGGCGATCAGGCAGGGATGGAAGCCCGACACCGGCGCGGAGCACTCGGGCAAGCGTGTGCTCATCGTCGGCGCTGGACCCTCCGGGCTGTCCGCGGCCTATCACCTCGCCCGCCTCGGACACGAGGTGGTGATCCATGACGCCGGACCGCTTCCCGGGGGCATGATGCGTTTCGGCATCCCCACCTACCGGCTCCCGCGCGAGGTGTTGCAGGCGGAGATCCAGCGGATACTCGACCTCGGCGTGACCCTGCGGTGCGACTGCAAGGTCACCGACGTCCTTCAGGAGATGAAGGACGGCAGCTTCGACGCGGCCTTCCTGGCCGTGGGTGCGCACATCGGCAAGCGCGCGTACATCCCGGCCGGGGAGGCCGCGCACATCCTCGACGCTGTCTCACTGCTGCGCGGGATGGAGGGCGAGGAGAAGCCGATGTTGGGGCGGCGCGTGGTCGTCTACGGAGGCGGGGACACGGCGATGGACGCGGCCAGGACCGCCAAGCGACTCGGGGCGAGCGACGCGATCGTGGTCTACCGCCGCACGCGCGAGCGAATGCCCGCGCACGACTTCGAGGTTCAGGAAGCCCTCGAGGAGGGCGTGGTCATGAAGTGGCTGTCCACCATCACGAGCGCCGGCGAGGGCAGCCTGATGCTCGAGAAGATGGACCTCGACGACACGGGCTTCCCGCAGCCGACCGGTGAGTTCGAAGAGCTCCGGGCCGACTCCCTGGTGCTCGCCCTCGGCCAGGAAGCCGACCTGTCGCTGCTCGAGGGCGTGGCCGGACTCGAGATCGAGGACGGCGTGGTGAAGGTCGCCGCGAACATGATGACGGGCCACCCAGGCATCTTTGCGGGCGGCGACATGGTGCCCGCCGAGCGCTCGGTGACAGTCGGCGTCGGCCACGGCAAGAAGGCCGCGCGACACATCGACGCATGGCTGGCAGGCGATGAGCCGGCGACCGGCGCGGCCCACCAGCTCGCGAGCTTCGAGGGCCTGAACACGTGGTACTACGCTGACGCTCCCAGGACGATCGCTCCCCGCCTCGACGCTGTGCGGCGTCAGTCCAACTTCGCCGAGGTGCAGCTCGGCCTCGACGAGCAGAACGCCCTGTTCGAGGCGCGGCGCTGCCTGTCCTGCGGCAACTGCTTCGAATGCGACAACTGCTATGGGCTGTGTCCGGACAACGCGGTCATCAAGCTTGAGCGGGGACGGCGATACGAGATCGACTACGACTACTGCAAGGGGTGCGGGATCTGCGTGCGTGAGTGCCCGTGCGGAGCGATCGAGATGGTGCCCGAGCCGACCTGAGCGCAGCCGCGGGTGCCCGCCTTCGCGGCGCCTCGAGTTACTCGATCGCGATCGCGCGCATCGTGTGCTCATCCGGGAGCTTGTCCAGGATGTGGCGCAGGACCTCGCGCTCGGAGGCCTGCTCGCGCTGGAGGTCGTTCAGCAGCAGCCTTACGGCGCTGTGTGTGATCTTCATCTGCTGCGGCTCGAGCGACAGCGTCACGATGCCCCGCTCATCCGGAGTCTGCTCGAGCCCGGCCAGGACATCGCGGGCCAGCCGGCGGATCTGAGGCTCGTGCGCCTCGTCGGAGATGAGCAGGCGCAGCGCGCCGGCGGCAACCGGCACCTCATCGAGGTCGAGCAGGAGGTGATAGCCGAGCTCCGGATCCTTCGTGGTTTCGTTCATGCACGAGAGGCTACGGGATTTCCCGGTCTGCTCGGCGGAAATCCGCGGATACGCCGTACAGGCGCTGGCAATAGCCTCTGGCGATGGCTGAGACACGAGCGGTCAAGGCCGACCGTCTGACTGTCTCGCGCGGCGGGGTCGAGGTGCTGCACGGTCTGTCCTTCACGATCGCCGCAGGGCGGGTCACAGGGCTGCTCGGGCCGAGCGGCTGCGGCAAGACAACCCTGATGCGGGCGCTGGTGGGGGTCCAGCGCAATGTGTCCGGGACCCTGAGCGTCCTCGGGACCGAGGCGGGGCGCCCGCCGCTGCGTCGTCGTGTCGCCTACCTCACGCAGGCCCCGTCGGTGTACGGCGACCTGACGGTCCGGGAGAACCTCGACTACTTCGCGTCGATTCTCGATGTGGGAGCGGCAGAGGTCGAGGAGGCCCTGCGACGCGTCGAGCTGGCGGGGATGGCGGGCAGGGTGGTGCGTCGGCTGTCCGGTGGCGAGCAGGCACGGGTGTCGCTCGCCAGCGCGCTGCTCGGTGGGCCTGAGATGCTGGTGCTGGACGAGCCGACCGTTGGGCTGGATCCCGTGCTGCGCGGGGAGCTGTGGCGGCTGTTCGCCGAGCTGGCCGAGGGGGGCGCGACGCTGCTGGTCTCCTCGCACGTCATGGACGAGGCGCGGCGGTGTGACGAGGTGCTGCTGCTGCGCGACGGGGAGCTGATCGCCCGTGGCTCCCCCGCCGAGCTCGCGCGGCGAACCGGAACGGAGGATCTCGACGAGGCCTTCCTGCGCCTCGTCCTCAAGGACGGCTCCGGATGAGCGCCCGCAACGTGCTGGGCACGGCCCGGCGCGTGCTCGAGCAGCTCCGCCACGACCCCCGCACCGTCGCCCTGGTCCTGCTGGTGCCGTGCGTGCTGATGACCCTCCTGCGTTTTGTCTACGAGGGGCGACCGCAGGTGTTCGACGCCGCGGGTGCGCCGCTGCTCGCCCTGTTTCCCCTCATGACGATGTTCCTCGTGACATCGGTCGCGCTGCTGCGCGAGCGCACGACGGGGACCCTCGAGCGTCTGCTGACGACGCCGCTGGGCAAGCTCGAGCTGCTGCTCGGCTACGGGCTCGCTTTCGCCATCCTCGCGACGCTCCAGGTGACGATCGCGTTCAGCGTCAGCCTCGGGCCTCTCGGGCTGCACGTGGCCGCGAGCAAGCTCGTTCTCGCGCTGCTGTGTGTGCTCATCGCGCTGCTCGGAATGGGGCTCGGCCTGCTCGCCAGCGCCTTTGCGCGCACCGAGTTCCAGGTCGTTCAGTTCTTCCCCGCCACGATCACCCCCCAGTTGCTCTTGTGCGGACTGCTCACGCCCCGCCAGCGCATGCAGGGAGTTCTGCGCACCATCTCCGACGTGCTGCCGATGTCCTACGCGGTGGACGCCGTGCACCACCTGAGCCGCGAAACGCGCATAGGGTGGGAGCTGTGGGGCGATCTGGGCGTCGTCGCGGCGTTTGCGATCGTCGCGGTCGCGCTCGGTGCCGTCACGTTGCGGCGCCGCACCGAGTGAGCGTCATTCTGCCGGAGAGTCCTCCGGAGAGTCCGCCGGAGAGTCCGCCGGAGATGCGCTGCGCTCTCGCCGCAAGCGGGCGATCCGGCCGCCGGCAGCGGTCAGCAACATGCCGACGATCGCGGTGATCACCGCGAGAAAGGGCGGAAAGCTGCCGAGCGAGACCTTGGCGTGGGTGCCGACGATCGCGTGCGCCAGGAGCAGGGCGGTGCCGTAGACCGCTCCGGCCACCAGACCGCGGTCCGCGCCGCCCCATCCGTCCTGATGCTCGAAGCCCGCCAGGAAGCCTCCGATCGCAGCGACCGCCCCAAACCCCCAGTACGCGCCGCTGGAAACCCCGACGAGGACCCCGGCAATCGCTCCGGCTACCGCCGGCACGACACCACCTAGGGCGATCTGCGCGGGACGCGCACGGTCGCGGAACAACGTCGGTTCGTGCATCGGACTCCTCCCCGGAATGTGGCGGGAGTCTACCGCCCGGCGGGGGGAGAGCTCGCTGTGATCCGCAGCTCGTCCTCACCTATCCGCACGGTGTCGCCGCGGCGCACCTGACGACCGCGACGCGCCTCGCGCTCACCGTTGACCCACGCGGGCTGCACGGCCAGGAGCGCCTTGACCTCGCTGCCGCTGTCGACGAGTCCGGCGAGCTTCAGCAGCTGCCCGAGCCTGATCGTCTCCTCCCGGATCGGTATCTCGCGAGCCATCGACGCTGACCCGGCGAGCTAGCCGCCGCCCCCGCCGTTGCGCCGGTCGCTCAGATCGCCACCGGTCGTGGTGGTCATCACCGACGCGACGCCACCGCCGATCACCCGGCGTACCAGGCCCGGGGCGACGACGCGGAGCACCGCCGCGAGCGCGTACGCGCGCGGCACGTAACGTTCGGGACGGCGTCCGATACCGGCCTGGAAGATCGCCTCGGCGGCCCGCTCGGGCGTGGAGACGATCCAGCGTGTCCATGGCTTGGCCGTGAGCTCCGACTGCGGGAAGCCCTCGGTTGAGATGAAGCCGGGGAGGACCAGCCCGACGTGCACGCCGTTGGCCCGCTCCTCGGCCCACAGCGCGTCCGACCAGCCGGTCAGGGCGAACTTCGACGCGCTGTATGCGCCCGTCCCGGCGCGCGCCACCCGCGCGGCCGTGGAGGACACGTTGACGATCGCGCTCGGCGCTGAGTCCCGCAGCAGCGGCAACAACGCCTCGGTGAGCCGCAGCTGGGCGTCGAAGTTGATCGCCATCGTGCGCCGGACGTTCTCATAGCCGCCGTCGGCGAAGCGCGCGCGCCAGGCGGCGCCGGCGTTGTTCACGAGCAGGTCGAGCCGTCCGTGACGCTCGAGCACGTGATCGCGGATCCGCTCTGGCGCGTCGGCGTCGAGCAGGTCGGCGGCGAGGAAGCTCACGTGCTCGCCGCCGAGCGCGGCGGCGAGGGCGCTGAGGCGCTCCTCCCGCCGCGCGACGAGCACGAGCGAGGATCCCGGCTCGCGCGCGAGACGGCGGGCGGTGGCCTCTCCGATGCCGCTGGATGCGCCGGTGACGAGCATCACGCGCGGTCGAGCTGGAGAGTGGATGTGTCCTGGCATGACTTCCTCGTGTCGATGGTGGGAGCGGGACGGGGTGAGCGCAGGCAAGTTAGCCTGTCAGATAGCCAGCACGATGAGCTCTCCCGCGCCCAGCGACGTCGACCCTATCGCCTCTCCCCGCAAGCGCCAGGCGCTCGAGCTGTTCCACGGCCTTCCCAGCCGCTATGACGCGCTGTCGGCTGCGTTCAGCTTCTGGCAGGACCCACGTTGGCGCCGCGCGCTCGTGAGCGCCGCGGCGCCTGAGCCAGGCGATCGCGTGCTCGACGTGGCGACGGGGACTGGCATGGTCGCGGCCGAGCTGCTCTCGCGCTGCGAGTGCTCGGTGGTCGGCATCGACCAGAGCGCCGCGATGCTCTCGGCTGCCAGCGCGCGCTTCGCCTCCCGCGAGGACTCCCGTGTCGAGCTCCTCGAAGGGCAGGCCGAGGCGCTGCCGTTCGCCGATGCGAGCTTCGACGCGCTCACCTTCACATACCTGCTCCGCTATGTCGATGACCCGCCGTCGACGATGCGCGAGCTGGCGCGCGTCGTGCGCCCGGGCGGACGCGTCGCCTCGCTGGAGTTCGGGGTGCCCCCGCTGGCGCCGGCGCGTGCGGCATGGCGTCTCTACACCGCGGTCGGGCTGCCGACGCTCGGGAGGATGGCCTCACGCGAGTGGGCGGAGGTCGGCCGCTTCCTCGGACCCAGCATCCGCGGCTTCTACGAGCGCCATCCGGTGCAGCGGATCGTCGGCTACTGGCTGCAGGCCGGGCTGGAGGATGTCCAGGTCCGCCGGATGAGCCTCGGCGGCGGCATCGTCATGCACGCGAGAAAGGGCGCCGCGAGCGCCGGCGCCCCGTCCGCGGGCGGTAGCGCCCTGGAGGTGTGAGCGCGCCGATGCCCGCCACGCCTGAGCGGCCGGCGTTCTATGCGCTCGGGCGCGGCCGTGCGGGCGAGGCGCTCACGCTGCTGCACCCGCCCTACACGATCTGGCACCTGAGCTACTTCGTGATGGGGGCGGCGGTCGCCCCAAAGCTCCATCCGGACCGACTGCTGTGGGGTCTGGCGGCGTTTGCGCTGGCGGTCGGCGTAGCGGCACACGCGCTCGACGAGCTCAAGGATCGGCCGCTGCGCACGAGCCTGAGCGACCGGACGCTCATCTGCCTGGCGGTGGCGAGCCTCCTGGGCGCGGTGGCGATCGGGGTGGGGGGAGTGCTGAGTGTGTCTCTTTGGCTGGCGCCGCTGGTGCTCGCGGGCGGCCTGCTCGTGCCCGCCTACAACCTCGAGCTGGCGGGCGGGCGCTTCCACAACGACGTCTCCTTCGCGGTCGGGTGGGGGGCCTTCCCGGCCTTCACGGGCTACTTCGTCAACTCCGAGACCGTGGCGCTCCCGGGCCTGCTGATCGCGGTGGGTTGCCTGGCGATGAGCGTGGCGCAGCGGCGGCTGAGCTCGCCCGCGCGCGAGTTGCGCCGCCGCACGCTGGCCGTGAACGGTACACGCACGTTGCGGGATGGCAGCACCGAGCCCCTGTCGCTTGCCGGTCTGCTCAGGCCGCTCGACGGCGCGCTCGCGGCGCTGTCGCTGGCGATGGCGATCACCGCCTGCGCGCTCCTGGCGGCCCGCCTCTGACGCTGACGGCCGGCGGTTGGCTCTCGAGCAGGTGCGCGCCCGGACCGGGACGCACCTCGCGCGCGCCCTCGGGTGGCAGCGCGTCGGGCGCGAACAGGCCGAGGACGCTGCCCCCGAAGCCGCCGCCGACCATCCGCGCGCCGGCTGCTCCCGCCCGGCGCATGCGCTCGACGGTGGCCTCGACCGCGGGCGTGGAGACCTCGTATTGGTCGCGCAGGCTCTCCTGCGATGCGTCCAACAGGGGCCCCAGCGCGGGCAGGTCCCCGGCGCGCAGCGCGGCGACGGCGTCGCGTACCCGCTGGTTCTCCTCGATGACGTGCGCGGCGCGGCGGTCCAGCGGGTCGCGCAGCTCGGCGGCAGCGTCGGCGCCGGCTACCCGCAGCGACTCCACGCCGAGCAGCTTGCAGGCGGTGGCACATTCGGCTCGCCGTTCGTTGTATCCGGAGCTCGCGTGGGCGTGGCGCTCGCCGGAGTCGAGCACGACCAGTCGCCAGCCGTCGAGCTCCAGCGGGACGGGGTCGATCCGGAGCGTGCGGAAGTCGATGCAGAGCGCTGTGTCTGGCGCGCCGTAGAGCGAGGTCAGCTGGTCGAGCAGACCGGTGTGGGCGCCGACCCAGTCGTTCTCCACGCGCGCGCACAGGCGGGCGATCTCCATGCGCTCCATTGCCGTGCGCTCGCCGCGAGGACCGCCGGCGCAGAGGTCGCTCAGCGCCAGGCACAGCGCGACCTCGAGCGCCGCCGAGGAGGACAGGCCGGCCCCCCGCGGGACGTCGCCGCTGATCTCGAGGCGCGCGTGTGTGATCTGCAAGCCGGCGCTGAGGAGCTCGGCGACGGTGCCCCGCACGAATGCCCGCCATCCCTGTGCTGGCTCGATCCGCTCGGGCGTGAACTCATCGCGCTCTCCGAGATCGCGAGCGTGCGCGCGGATGAGGCCGCCCGCGCTGGAGTGCGCGCCCGACGCGTCGGCGTGCACAGTGACACCCTCGGCGATGGCGAACGGGAGCGCCAGCCCCTGGTTGTAGTCGGTGTGCTCTCCGATCAGGTTCACGCGTCCCGGCGCGAACGCGCTGCTGCGCTCACGTCCCACGGACGATCGCCTCGCGCAACTCGGCGGCCGACTCCTCGGGCAGCACGTCGGAGATGAACGTCCCGGCGCCCTGCTCGGATCCGGCGGGGTACTTGAGCTTCTCGGCGGTGCGAAGCGGCGGGTAGAACTCGACGTGCAGGTGTCCACCGGCCGCGGCTGCGCCCGCGGCGAGGGCCGGCGGATCGCCGGCGGCGCGTGTCGTGGTCGGCGCCTGGTGGATCGCCATGACGTAGGGAAAGGGCCGGTCGAACAGGGCGTCATACCCGCGGACGAGCGCCTGCAGGGCGCCCGCGAGCATGCGCAGCTCCTGCGGGTCGCACTCGAGCAGGCTCGCCCGGTGCTCGCGCATGGTCACGTGCGCTTCATAGGGCCAGCGGGCCGCGCGGGGGACGTATGCCACGACCGCTTCGTTCTGGTGGAGGACCCGCCGTCCGTCCTCGAGCTCGCCAGCGAGCAGCGAGCACGGCGCACAGCCCCCCAGGCGGGCGTCGGCGGCGAGCTCAAGCGTGGGTACGGGCGGCACGAAGGGGTAGCCGTAGATCTGGCCATGCGGATGGTGGAGGGTCACGCCGACCTCCACTCCGCGGTTCTCGAAGATGAACACGTACTGGACGTCCGCGCGCGCGCCGAGTTCCTCATAGCGGTGGCGCCAGACCCACATCAGCGCCTCGGCGCGCTCGGGTGCGAGCGTGCCGAAGGAGGCGTCGTGATCGTCTGTGTAGACGACGACCTCGGCCGCGCCGCGTGGCGCCTGGAAGGCGGGGAAGCGGTTGTCGAATACGGCGATCTCGAAGGCGGGAACCGGGATCTCCGTATCTGCGCCCGCCCGCCCGCCAGCCCGCCCGTCCGGTCGGGTGGGGCAGAGCGGACAGTGCTTGCGCGTGGGGAGGAACGTGCGGTCCTGGCGGTGGATCGCGTAGACGACCTCCTCGCCGCGCAGCTCGTTGAAGCGCTCCTCGATCTTCGATCGGTCGCTCACGCGCGGCCTTCCTGGGCGGTGTAGAGGATCAGCGCGCGACCATCGTCTTTGACCAGCCGTGTGATCGCGACGGGACCGGTGCGCTCGCCTCGCCGCTCGCGCTCGCGCCCATCTGCGCGACGACCGACCTCCGACCGTTCGGCTGGGGGCGGCTCGGTGGGTTTCCCGGCCATTCACCGAGCGTATAGGCCATCGGTGAATGGCAGCCATAAAGAGACGTCGGGATGAGCCGAGATCTCGGATTTTCCGAAGCGATGACTACGGAGTTTCCGATGACCTGGTTATTGACTATTGTTGCGAATGGCGGGATTGTAGGACCGACGCTGCGCCAGCATTGCGCAGCCCTTCAAGCCAGAAGGAGGATCACATGTCAGACACCACTCAGGCCCACGAAGCTGTGGAGCGTCTCGACTACGCCGAGCGGACAGAGATCGACCGACCAGGATTCGACCGGCGCGCGTTTCTGCGACGAACCGCGCTCACAGGCGTGGCGGCCGGTTCGGTCAGCACGCTGCTGGCTGCCTGCGGTTCGAGCGCGTCTTCCGGCAGCGGCGCGAACAGCATCTTCGCCTCGAGCAAGAGCTACAAATTCACCTTCGTCAACCACGTGACGACGAACCCGTTCTTCGTCCCGACCCAGTACGGCGCCGCCGACGCGTGCAAGCTGCTCGGCTGCTCCTACCAGTGGGCCGGCTCGCAGTCGAGCAACGTCTCCGAGATGGTCAACGCCGTCAACAGCGCGGTCAGCGCCGGCGTCGACGGGATCGCGGTCTCGTTGGTCGATGAAACGGCGTTCAACGCACCGGTGGCGGCGGCGCTGTCGGCGAAGATCCCGGTGGTCGCCTACAACGCCGACGCGAAGACCAACCCGCGCATGGCGTACATCGGCCAGGACCTGTTCGTCTCGGGCGAAAAGATGGGCGAACACATCGCGAGCCTCGTGCCCTCGGGCGACGTGGCGCTGTTCATCGCGACGCCGGGCTCGCTCAACATCCAGCCGCGGATCGACGGCGCGCTGAAGACGCTCAAAGGCAAGCCGGGGATCACCACGCACGTGATCGCGACCGGCGCCGCGGTTCCGGCGGAGCTCTCCGCGGTCGACTCCTACATCACCGGCCACCCGAACACGAAGGGCATGTTCGCAGTCGACGCCGGCTCGACTCAGAGCGTCGCCCAGACGATCCAGAAGCACGGTCTCAAGGGGAAGGTGAAGGGCGGCGGCTATGACCTGCTGGAAATCACCGAGCAGCTGCTCGCCTCCGGCGAGATCCAGTTCACGATCGACCAGCAGCCCTACCTCCAGGGCTTCCTGCCGATCCTCGAGCTGTACCTCTACCAGGCGTCGAAGACGCTTTCGGGCATCGCCGACGTCAACACCGGCCTGAAGTTCCTGACCGAAGAAACGGTCAAGCCGTACAACAGCACGAAGAGCCGCTACGAGGGCACCGCAACGGCTGCCGGCGTCGCGTAGGCGCAGAGGTCGTGGCGGTCGCGTCCGGCAGCGAGGTTCCGGCGCAGTCTCCACCCGCGGGTCCGGCGAGCACGAGCCGGGCCCTCGGGGGACGCGCGCTGAAGCTCGTCCGCGGCTTCCTGACGCTGCGCGAGGGCAGCATCATCGTCGTCGCGATCGTGACGACGGTGTACTTCTCGGCGAACGCCACGAACTTCGCGACACTGTCGAACTTCAAGACGCTGCTGCCGTACTTCGCGCCGCTCGCGATCCTCGGAGCGGGCGAGGTGTTCGTGATGATCAACGGCGAGATCGACCTCTCGATCGGCGCCGTATACCTGCTCTCGCCGTTCGTCTTCTACAAGCTGAACCAGGCCGGCATCCCGCTGGTCCCGGCCGTGGTCCTGTCGCTCTTCGTCAGCATGGCAGTCGGTGCGATCAACGGCTTCTTCATCGCCGTCGTCGGCATCTCGTCGTTCGTCACGACGCTCGGGATGCTGTTCACGCTCGACGGCCTGACGCTGATCATCTCTCACACCGCACCTGTGCCAACGCCGGGCACCTCCGCACTCCACGTCAACTCATTCGCGCAGGTATTCGGCGGCGGCACCTACTCTGAGCTGATCTGGGCGCTCGTCATCGTCGTGGTCCTGCAGGCGGTGCTGACGTTCACGCGCTGGGGCGTCTACACGGTCGCGGTCGGCGGCAACCGCCTCGGCGCCGCCGAGGCAGGCATCCGCGTGCGCCTCGTGCTGATCCGCAACTTCGTGCTGTGCGCGACCTGCGCCGGCCTGGTTGGCATCCTCGAGGCGGTGCGCGCCGTGACTGCGACTCCCGACCCGTCGGGCTCGAACGAAATCCTGTTTCAGGGGATCGCCTCGGCCGTGATCGGGGGGACGCTGCTGCGTGGCGGGTCGGGCACGGTCGTCGGCGCCCTGATCGGCGCCTTGTTCCTCGGCGTGCTCCACGACGGGTTGATAATCAAGGGCGTGAGCGCCAACTACCTGGACCTCTACCTGGGCCTCGCGATCCTGATCGCGATGTCGGTGAACGTCTACGTCCAACGCGTGCGCACGGGGTCGGGCCTTGGCTGAGCCTGGCGAGAAGATCGTCCCGCCGACCTCGGCGCCGGATGATGTGCTGCGCGTCGAGCACATCTCCAAGAGCTTCGGCCCGACGACGGCGCTGCGCGACGTCAACCTGCACCTGCGCAAGGGCGAGGTGCTCGGCCTGCTCGGCGACAACGGCTCGGGCAAGTCGACGCTGATCAAGATCATCTGCGGGTTCCAGAAGCAGGACAGCGGTCAGATGTTCCTGCACGGCGAGCCCTACGAGCCGAAGAGCGTCGACGACGCGCGCGCCCAGGGGATCGACACCGTCTATCAGGACCTGGCGCTGGTCGACGAGCTGTCGGTCTACCACAACATGTTCCTGCGGCGTGAGCGCGTGCACGTGCCGGTCCCGCTCCTCAACAACGCCTTGATGCGCCGTGAGACGCGCAAAGCGCTCGACGACATCGGGATCAACATCCCACGGCTGGACGTGCCGGTCGCGCGCCTCTCCGGCGGCCAGCGCCAGGCGATCGCGGTCGCGCGCACCGTCTCGGGGGAGGCCAACATCCTGTTGCTCGACGAGCCGCTCGCGGCGATGGGCGCGAAGGAGGGCGGGATGATCCTCGAGGTGATCCAGCGCCTCAAAGAGGAGGGTGAGGTCTCGGTGATGATGATCCTGCACAACTACGCGCACGTGTTCGCGACCTGCGACCGCGTCAACCTCCTCCAGGACGGGGTGATCGCGCTCGACAAGCAGATCACCGAGACATCGGTGGAGGAGCTCAACGAGATCGTCGTCGAGGAGTACCGCCGCGCGCGCCAGGCCGCGATCGCGGAAGACACCGCGGCGCGGGCTGCCGCGGCGACGGCTTCGCAGTGACCCGGCCCGCATATGCGCTCGGCGTCGACTTCGGAACGGAGTCCGGCCGGGCACTGCTGCTCGACCTGCGCACCGGCGAGGAGGCGGCGGTCAGCGAGGTCGCCTATGCGCACGGCGTGATCGACCGCGAGCTGCCGCAGGGCGGCGAGGAATCGGAGATCGGCCAGCTGCCGCCCGACTGGGCGCTGCAGCACTCCGACGACTGGCTCGCCGTGCTCGACACCGCGATCCCGGCGGTGCTCGAGCAGGTGCCGCAGGCGCGCGACGGTGTGGTCGGGCTCGGCGTCGACTTCACCTCCTGCACCGTGCTGCCGGTGACCGCGGACGGGGTGCCGCTGTTCACGCAGGAGGGCTGGAGCTCACGGCGCCACGCGTGGCCGAAGCTCTGGAAGCACCATGCGGCGCAGCCGATCGCCGACCGGCTCAACGAGGTCGCAGCGGCCCGCGGCGAGGCCTTTCTCGAGCGCTACGGCGGGCGGATCTCCTCGGAGTGGTACTTCCCCAAGCTGATCGAGCTGTGGCTCGAGGATCGCGAGGTCTACGATGCCTGCGACGGCTTCATCGAGGCGACCGACTGGATCGTGTGGTACCTGACGGGCAACGAGCGCCGCCAGAGCTGCACAGCGGGCTACAAGGCGATGTGGTCGCAGGAGGAAGGGCTGCCGTCCCCCGATTTCTTCGAGGCCGCCTACCCCGGGTTCGACCGGCCCGCGGCAAAGCTCGGGACCGAGTTCGCGCCGCTCGGTACGTGCGCGGGCACGCTGCGGCCGCAGCTCGCAACGCGCTTCGGCCTGCCCGAGTCGGTAGCGGTGGCGGTGGGCAACGTCGACTCGTTCGTCTCGGTCCCGGGCGCCGGCGTGGAGTCCCCCGGGATCTTCGTGATGGTCGTGGGAACCTCGATCTGCGATCTGGTGATCGACCCGGTCGAGGTGCGCCTGCCGGGGATCACGGGCGTCGTGCGCGACGGCATCCTCCCGGGCCTCTACGGCTATGAGGCGGGGCAGGCCGCGGTCGGCGACATGCTCGCGTGGTTCGTGCAAACGCTCGCGCCGCCCGGCGCCGAGCACGCCTCGCTCGAGCGCGCGGCTGCCGCCATCGGTCCCGGGGCGAGCGGCCTGGTGGCGCTCGACTGGTGGAACGGCAACCGCACGATCCTCGCCGACGCCGACCTCAGCGGCGCGCTCCTCGGACTGACGCTGCAGACGACGCGCGAGCAGATCTATCGCGCGCTGCTCGAGTCGATCGCGTTCGGCAACCGGCGGATCATCGAGAACTTCGATGAGCACGGCCTCGCTCTGAAGGAGATCGTCGCCTGCGGCGGGATCGCAGAGAAGAGCCCGCTGACGATGCAGCTGCTCGCCGACACCAGCGGCCTGCGCGTCAGCGTCCCCGACTCGACGCAGGTCCCCGCGCGGGGGGCGGCGCTGTTCGGCGCCGTCGCCGCCGGCGCCTTTCCCGACATCGGCAGCGCGATCGCCGCGACCCGGCCGAGCATCGCGCGCAGCTACGCGCCGGACGCCGATGCCAAGGCGATCTACGATCGGGTCTACGCGATCTATCGCAGCCTGTACGAGCGGCTCGGGCGCACGGACGTCGAGCTGCTTCATGGGCTGAAGCGCATCCACACCGAAAGGAGCATGTCGTGAAACCCCGGATCGGACTGCTCGGGATCATGCAGGAGCTCTACGACGAGATGCTCCCGGGGATCACCGAGCATCAGGCCGAGTACGCGCGTGCGGTCTCCTCGCGACTCGCCGAGGTCGCCGAGGTCGACTTCATCCGCCCGGCGCGCAACCGCGAGGACATCGAGGAGATCGTGCGCGAGTACGGCGCGCGCGGGCTCGACGGCATCGCGATCGTGATGCTCACCTACGGTCCGGCGATGCGCTCGGTGCGCGCGCTGCTGGAGACGAGGCTGCCGCTGATGCTCGCCAACATCCAGCCCGAGCGCGCGGTTACGGCCGCGTGGGACATGGGCGACCTGACCTACAACCAGGGCATCCACGGCGCCCAGGATCAGGCGAACGCGCTCGTGCGCGCAGGGATCCCGTTCTCGGTGATCACCGGCGAGTGGGACTCGGACGAGTTCTCCAGGGAGTTCGGCGACTGGGCTCGCGCCGCAGCGACCGTGACGGCGCTGCGCTCGACGCGGATCGCGCTGCTCGGCTACCCGATGAACGGGATGGGCGACATCCTCTACGACCCGCCGGCGCTGCTGCGGCGGCTCGGCGCGCTCGTCGTCGCCGAGGACCTGGGCGCGCTCTACGCGCGGATGCAGGGCGTCGCCGACGATCGGATCGAGGCGCTGATCGCGCGGCACGGCGAGCTGTTCGAGATCGACCCGGCACTGCCGCACGCGGCGCACGCCTACGCGGCGCGCTATGAGCTCGCCCTGCGCGACCTGCTCGAGGAGAAGGACTACCGCGCATTCTCGGCGCACTTCGACTCGATCGGCGGCGATGGCCGCTTCGAGCAGCTGCCCCTGCTCGCCGCCTCGAACCTCATGGCCGACGGCTACGGCTACGCCGCCGAGGGCGACACCAACACCGCGACGTTGATGTGCGCAGCGCAGACGCTGATCGGCGACGCCAACTTCTCAGAGATGTACGCGATGGACTTCGAGCTGGGCTCGGTGCTCGTCAGCCACATGGGCGAGGGCAACTGGAAGGTGGCGCGGGGCGATCGCCCGGTGCGGCTGATCGACCGGGAGCTCGGCATCGGCGGCCTCGGCAACCCGCCGACGACGGTCTTCTCGGCGCAGCCGGGACCCGCGACGACCGCTGCGCTCGTGCCGCTCGAGGGCGAGGAGTACCGCCTGCTGGTCGGGCACGGAGAGGTCCTCGACACGCCCGAGCTGCCGAACGTCGAGATGCCCTACTTCCACTTCCGGCCACAGGCCGGCGTGAAGGACTTCATGGACGACTGGCTTCGCCTCGGCGGACCACACCACTTCGTCACGAATCTCGGTAGCCACGGCGGGCGCTGGCGGCGGCTGGCAGAGCTGCTCGACCTCGAGATCGAGGAGCTCTGATGCGCGAGGCCGTGCTCGCGGCGAACCTTGCGCTGCCGGCGCATGGGCTCGTCACGCTCACGTGGGGCAACGTCAGCGGCATCGACCGCGAGCGTGGGCTCGTCGCGATCAAGCCGAGCGGCGTGCCCTACGAGTCGATGACGGCGGAGGACATCGTGCTCGTGGACCTGGACGGCAGCGTCGTCGGGGGTGAGCGGCGCCCGTCCACCGACACCCCGACGCACCTCGAGCTCTACCGCGCTCGTGAGTGGATCGGCGGCATCGTGCACACGCACTCGACATGGGCGACGGCCTGGGCGCAGGCGGAGCGCGAGATTCCGCTGCTCGGGACGACGCACGCCGACCTCAGCGCCCGGCCGATCCCGCTCACACGCCCGTTGACCGAGGCCGAGGTCGAGGAGGACTACGAGGGGGCGACCGGCCGCGCGCTCGTGCAGGCAACGACCGAGCACGACTGCTGCGCGCTCGTGCGCGGCCACGGCCCCTTCGCGTGGGGCGCCTCGCCGGCCGCCGCAGTCGAGGCCGCGGTCACGCTCGAGCAGGTGGCGCGCCTGGCGCTGTTGACGACCGCGCTCGCCCCCGACGCCCCG
Organism: Solirubrobacteraceae bacterium; assembly: GCA_017882445.1. Lineage (GTDB taxonomy): Bacteria > Actinomycetota > Thermoleophilia > Solirubrobacterales > Solirubrobacteraceae > Palsa-744. The sequence goes on along the minus strand of JADGPK010000003.1, from coordinate 48,494 downwards.
TCGCTCGCCGATGCGATCCGCCGCAAGCACTTCGAGCGCAAGCACGGGCGGAACGCCTACTACGGGCAGTGATCTTCGTCGAACAGGGAGCGCTCGACCGCCTCGCGGCCTACGTGCCGCGGCCGGCGTTGGTGGTGATGGACGACAACACCGAAGCGGTGGCCGGCGCGCGCGTGGCACGGGAGCTCGGCGCCGACGTGCTGTGCCTCCCGGCGGATCTGCACGCGACCGAGGATGCCGCCGCGCAGGTGCGGGAGCAGCTGCGTGATGGCCTGGTCGCCGTCGGCTCGGGGACGCTGACCGACATCGTCCGCTACGCCGCGCACAGCGCCGGCTGCGACTTCGTCAGCGTCCCGACGGCGGCGTCGATGGACGGCTACGCCTCGAGCGTCGCGGCGCTCGAGCGCGACGGCGTCAAGCTGACGCTGCCGGCGCGCGCACCCGCGTCGATCTTCGCCGACCCGCGGATCGCCGCGGCCGCGCCGATCGAGCTGACGCGGGCGGGCATCGGCGACATGCTCGCGAAGACGACCGCCCGCGTCGACTGGCTCGCGGCGCACCTGCTCTACGGCGAGGACTGGCGCGCGCTGCAGCCACTGCCCGAGCCCGATGTCGCGGCGCTGCTCGCCGGAGATGTCGAGGCCGTCGCGGGGCTGCTGCGCGCATTGATCGAGTCGGGGCTCGCGATGGCCGCGGTCGGTAGCTCGCGCCCAGCGAGCGGCTGCGAGCACCACGCCTCGCACTTCTGGGACCTGCTCGCCGGCCGCGGCGCGCGGCCGCGGGCGCTGCACGGGCTCCAGGTCGGCTATGCGACGGGGTTCGCGATGCGCCTGCAGCGCTTCGCGTTCGGCGGCGGCGTTGCGTTGCCGCGACGGCCGCAGCCCGTGGCGGAGCCGCTCGACGCCGCCGCGCGCGCGTGGCTCGGCGAGCCGCCGCCGGATGTCCTCGTCGCGATCGCCGAAAAGCAGCGCCTGATCGCCGCGGTGCCCGCTTCGTGGCCCGACGAGGAGACGCGCTGGGCCGCGCTGCGCGTGCGCCTGGAGCCATCGCTGCAGCGCTTCGACGCGGTCGCCGACGCGCTGCGGCGCGCCGGCATCCCCGATCTCGAGGCCGGCTATCTCGGAATCGACGCGGCGATGCTGCGCGCCGGGCTGCGCTACGGCGCTCGGCTGCGCTCGCGCTACACCGTCGTCGACTTCCTCGAGGGCCAGGGCGTGCTCGATGAGGCGCTCGACTTCGCGCTGTAGGCGCTACCAGCGCCCGTGGACGTGCTCGCGGATCAGCCGGTCATAGATCTCCGCGACACCCTCGCGCTGGTCGGGGCGCAGTGGCGCCAGCGTGGCGGCGGCGACGTTCTGGCGCACCTGCTCGACGTTGCGCGCGCCGGGGATCACGGTGCTCACGCCCGGCTGATCGATCACCCAGCGCAGCGCGAACTGGGCGAGCGTAGTTCCGCCGTCGAGCAGCTGCCCCAGCTCACGCGCTGCGGCCAGCCCCGTCTCGTAGGGCACGCCCGCGAACGTCTCGCCGACGTCGAAGGCCTCGCCGTGGCGGTTGTAGCTGCGATGGTCCTCGGGCGCGAACGTCGTGTGCTCGTCATAGCGCCCCGACAGCAGACCCGACGCGAGCGGCACGCGAGCGATGATCCCGACGCCGGCCTCGCGCGCCGCGGGCACCACCTGCTCGAGCGGCTTGAGCCGGAAGCAGTTGAGGATGATCTGCACGCTCGCCACGCGCGGCCGCGCGATCGCGCGCAGCGCCTGGGCGCAGGTCTCGACCGAGACGCCGTAGGCGCTGATGCGGCCGTCGTCAACGAGCTCATCGAGCGCCGCGAAGACGGCATCGTCCTCATAGACCTCGTCGGGCGGGCAGTGAAGCTGCACGAGATCGATCCGCTCCAGCGCGAGGTTCGCGCGCGAGCGCGCGTTCCAGGCGCGGAACGCCTCGCGGTTGTAGTTCTCTGCCAGCTGCTCGACGCGCCGGCCCATCTTCGTCGCGACGAAGATCTCCGGGTGACGCGCACGCAGCTCACCGCAGAACTGCTCGCTGCGTCCGTCGCCGTAGACGTCGGCCGTATCGACGAAGGTGACCCCGGCGTCGACGGCCGCCTCGAGCACGGCATGCGCTGCCTGCGGCGTGACCGTGCCCCAATCGGCGCCGAGCTGCCAGGTGCCGAGACCGACGACGCTGACGCTGCGGGCGAGGCGTTCGATGCGGCGCTGTTCCATCGGATCGCAATCGTCGCAGGTCGGCCCGCGAGGCGCTAGGAGAGCAGTGCGTAGAGCTCCGCTGGCTGCGCGACGATGATGTCGGCGCCGCGCAACTCCTCGCGGTCGCCGACGCCCCAGGTGACGCCGATCACGCGCAGATCGCATGCGCGCGCGGCGTCGATGTCGTAGAAGCGGTCGCCGACGACGACGGGATCACGCGCGGCGAGCGCCTGCTGCGCGCGCGCGACGGTCTGCGCCTTCGGCTCGGAGAGCTCCGGTGCGCTGACCACTGCGAAGGCGATCCCGAAGTGCTCGAGCAAGGGGGCGACGAACTCGCGCGTCTTCGAGGTCGCGAGCGCGAGCGGCAACGTCAGGCTGTCCAGCAGATCGAGCATCCCGTCGATCAGCCGCGTCTGCTCGAGATACACGCGCGAGTAAATCTCATGGTAGGTGGCGACCGCCGCCGCGACGGTCTCCGAGTCCTCGGCGGCGCCGGTGAGCTCGGCGAACGCGCTCAACGCCGGCGGGCCGATGAAGCGCTTGACCTCGGCGGTCGTGCGCGGCGGGAAGCCGTGGGCGAGGAGAGAGCCGTTGATGGCCGTCTCGACCGGCGGCAGGGAGTCGATGATCACGCCGTCGAAGTCGAAGATCGCGCCGTCCGCGCGCGGTGTCAGCGGCATGCGCGCAGCGCCGGGTAGAGGTCACGGAAGCGCTCGTGCGCAGCCTGGTACGGCGCGATCCACTCGGGCACCGGCTCGATCAGCTCGCGTGGACGCACCGTCGCTGCGACCGCCGCCGGGACGTCTGGCCAGACGCCGCCGGCGACGCCGCCGAGCAGCGCGGCGCCGAAGGCGGCCGCGTCCTCGACTGCGACACGCTCGAGCGGCAGCTCCAGCACCGAGGCGACGATTCGCAGCCACTCCTCGCTGCGCGCGCCGCCGCCCGAGACACGCCCGAGCGCCGGGCGCCGGCCGAGCTCGCAGATCAGATCGAGCGAGTCGCGCAGGCCGAAGGCGACGCCCTCGAGCAGCGCGCGCACGAGCGCGCCGCGGTCGTGGCGCAGGCTGAGGCCGGTGTAGGAGCCACGCGCGTCGGGGTCGTCGTGCGGTGTGCGCTCGCCGGCGAGATAGGGCAGGAATGTGAGCCCCTCGGTCGTCGGCGCCCAGCCGCTCGCCTCGGCGGTGAGCACGTCGTAGTCGGCGCCGAGGATCGCCTGCAGCCAGCGCAGCGAGCCTGCCGCCGAGAGCATCACGCCCATCGCGTGCCACGTGCCCGGAATCGCATGGCAGAAGGTTTGCACGCGCACCTGCGGGTCGGCGGCGTAGCGCTCGAGCGCGGCGAACACGACACCGGAGGTCCCGAGCACGACCGACACCGGCCCCGGGCGATCGACGCCGACGCCGAGAGCGCCGGCTGCCTGGTCGCCGGCGCCGGCGGCAACGGGGACACCGTCGGCGGTCACGCCGCTGACCTGGGGGCTCTCGAGCACGCGCGGCAGCCATGCGTGCTCGAGCGCGAGCGCGTCGAGCACCTCGTCGCTCCAGCGCCGCTTGGCGACGTCCAGCAGCAGCGTCCCGGAGGCGTCCGTGACGTCGGTCGCGTGCTCGCCGCAGAGGCGCAGCCGGACGTAGTCCTTGGGCAGCGCGATCCGCGCGATACGCGCGAACACATCCGGCTCGTGGCGCCGCAGCCAGAGCAGCTTCGGCGCCGTGAATCCGGGCAGCGCGCGGTTGCCGGTCAGCGCGATCAGCCGCTCGAGCCCGAGCGTCGCCTCGATCTCGCTGCACTCCGTGGCGGTGCGCTGGTCGTTCCAGAGGATCGCCGGTCGCAGGACGCGGTCATCGGAGTCGAGCGCCACCAGACCATGCATCTGCCCCGAGAGCCCGATGCCCTGCGGCGGGCCGGCTGCCGCCCGCAACCGCGCGAGCACCACCGCCGCCGCACGCCACCAATCCTCCGGATCCTGCTCCGCCCACCCAGGCCGCGGCGTCGACAATGGATACCCGGCCTCCGCAGCCGCAACCACACCGCCGTCGGCGTCAAGGGCGAGCCCCTTGACGCCACTCGTCCCGACATCCAGCCCGAACACGCTCACATCTGGTGCGCGGAGCGTCGCCGCCACTCACGCGCCCAAAGCGGCGTAAACGAGCTCGTACGCGGACACAGCGTCCTTGCGGGCCTGCGCCTCTCGCAGCGCCGCATCGTCGATCCGCGCGGCGACCGAGTCGATGAAGTTCCACTGAATCACCGAGCGCTTGACCGCGCCGATCTGATCCTCGGTGTAGGGGTAGAGGTCGAGGCCGAGGCGTTCGCCGTTGGCGCCGTAGTCGCAGCGGCGCAGCTCGAGCGCCAGCTCGATGGTCTCCATGAACGCCGTCGCGCCGAGCATGTTGTCGTCGTCGAAGGTGCCCCAGCCGGAGTTGCCGTGCTGGTGGCCGAGCAGTCCCTCGGAGTGGAGCAGCGCGGCGTACTCCGGGAGGTGCTCGTCGTTCATCAACAGGTGCTGCCAGTCCATGTTGATCTGGACGTTGTCGAGCCCCTCTGCGCGCAGCTTGTTGGCGACGTAGATCGTCATCCCCATGTTGCGCATCAGGATCTTCATCGCCGGCTCGGAGTTCTTGTGCTCGAGGAACAGCTTGACCCCGTGGCGCTTGCAGACGTCGGCGGCCTCACCGATGCCGTCGATCAGCCAGTGCCACGAGTCCACGTAGGGGGTCTGGAACGGGTAGTTGTAGCCCTCGATACCCGGCCAGACAATCAGGTTCGCACCCAGCCCGCCGGCGAACTCCGCGCCCTCGCACACGATCCGCCGCGCCTCCGCACGGACGTGCTCATCGGGGTTCACGAGGCCGCCGCGCCCGAAGCGCGGGTCGAGGTGCAGGCCGGTGGCGACGCAATAGACGTCGTGCCCGCCGAGCGCATCGTGCACGTCGCTGATGTTCTCGTGGGAGAGCTCCAGTGGGTAGTGGAACTCGTAGCCGTCGATCAGATCGCCGAGGCCCTCGACCGCACGGTGCACCTTCTCCGCGACGGGTTCAGCGTCATAGGCGTGCGCGGGCTGGTAGCCGCCGGGAACGAAGCGCGTGATCATCGGGCCGAACGCCCAGATGCCGAGACTCGTCTTCATGGTTCTACCTCCGTCGGTTCGTTGGCTTCGGCGCTCGCGTAGATCGCGGCGATCGCGCGCGCCTGTGCGACCGCGTCCTCGCGTCCGTAGCGCGGCGCCCGCTCGCCCGCGACGGCCGCGGCGAAATCCTCGAGCTCGCACGCGTAGGGGTCCAGCGGCTCGACTGCGATCTGCTCGACCGAGCCGTCCGCGCGGCGCAGCTCGATCGCGGGGTTGCGGGAGTGCCATGGATCGTCGAGCCAGAGGACACCGCGCGTGCCCGTCACCTCGAGCTCGTCGCGCGCCGCCAGATCGAGGCCGCAGTCGATCGTCGCGAGCACGTCGCCGGAGAAACGCAGCAACCCGGTGAGGCGCACGTCGACGCCGTCGGCGCCCCGCACCTGCTGAGCGCTGAATGCGATCGGCTCGCCGGCGAGCAGCCGCGCGGCGCTGATGCAGTAGCAGCCCACGTCCATCAGCGCGCCGCCCTCGAGCGCTTTCTGCAGGCGCAGGTCGCCGCTGCGCTCGAGCAGAAACGAGAACGACGCCCGGATCAAGCGCATCTCGCCGATCTCCTCGAGCAGCTCGACGAGCCGGCGCGCCTGCGGGTGATGGCGCCACATGAACCCCTCGGCGAGTACGAGGCCGCCACGTTCCGCCTCGTCGAAAGCTCGCGCCACGTCGTCGGGGTGACGCGACAGTGGCTTCTCGCAGAGCACATGCCTGCCGGCTTGCAGTGCGCGCAGCGACCACTCGACGTGGAGTGAGTTGGGCAGCGCAACGTAGACCGCCTCGACGTCCGGATCGGCGAGCAGCGCCTCGTAGGAGCCATGCGCGCGTGGGACGCCGAGCGCCTGCGCCTGAGCCTCGGCTCGCGCGAGATCGCGCGAGCCGATCGCGACGACCTCGACGCCGCGCGCCTGGCGCGCCCCCGCGACGAGCAGCTCGTTGATCCGCGCCGTCGAGAGAAGGCCGAGCCTCATGGGAGGTCCATCTTAGGGCCTGCCCGCGCGACACTGAACAGTAGTTTCTGCGGGCCCGGGCCGCGGTTGCGCACGAATGGCACGCGTGTCGTCCCTGCAATCGAACAGGTGCGGCCACTGCTTGGGGTTCTAGGCACTAGCCACCTTGCCGGTCTCGGGCTCGGAGATCGCGTCGACGCGATCTCCGAGCAGGCCTTACTGCCGAAGCCCGATCACCGCGCTGCGCGACGTCAACCTTGACTTGCGCAGATGGCGAGCCACGAAGGCGCGACTCCCGCCTGAGGCCGAGCGGCCTACTCGGCGCCCTGGGTGCCGAGGCGCTCGAGGTAGGGACCGAGCAGCTCGGCGATCGAGGATGCGGTCATGGTCGGGGGGCCTTTGGGCAGGGCGGCGTAGCTGATCGCCAGGCGGACCAGGCACTCGCTGAGGAGCTCGGCGTCGTGGCGCGTGAGCAGCGGCCAGGCGGCGAGCATCACGCCCGCCAGGTACTCGGCAGCGCGCTCGACCAGGGGCTGGCCCTGGGTGGTGAAGAGCGCGAGCAGATCCTCGGCTCCCTCTCCGCGGACGATCGTGTGGAGGAGCGGGTTCTCCGCGGCGGCGGTCAGGGAGACGTCGAACGCTGCCGCCAGGGCCTTGACGGGATCGTCGTGGTGAGTGTTGACGGCGCGGCCGACCGCGTCGAGGAGGCTGTCGGCCTCGCGCATGACCAACACCTGCGCGAACTGGTTGCGCGTGCCGAACTCGTTGTAGAGGGTCTGCCGGCTGACACCGGCGGTCAGCGCGACGTCCGCCATCGTGATGTTGGCCCAGCGGCGGCTCTGCAGCTCGTGGCAGGCGGCGTCCAGCAGGCTCGTGTGCAGCAGCTCGCGCGCGGCGACCGAGTATGGGATGCGCTCTTCAGTGGCGGACGCTCCCTTCACCACGTCGACCAGCGGGGCTGGCATCGTCACTCCTGCGGCTCGAAGTCGACCTTGTCGCGCACCCCGCAGTCCGGACAGGCCCAATCGTCGGGGACCTCGCTCCAAGAGGTGCCGGGCGGGAACCCCTCGCGCGGGTGCCCCGTCTCCTCGTCGTAGGTGTAGCCGCAGGCGGGGCAGCGATAGCGGCTCATGCGGCCGTCCGGTAGCGCCTCAGCGCTCGCCTGCGCAATCCCGGCTTGAGGTTCGCCTGCGTGAGCTCGCCCTGGTAGTGGGCGAGGACACGGTGGTCCATGACCCGCCGCCAGATCGGCGGGATGACCGCGAGGAGGATCATGCCCGCATAGCCGGTGGGGAGTTGCGGCGCCTCATCGACGTGGCGCAGCGCCTGGTAGCGGCGGATGGGATTGGCGTGGTGGTCGGAGTGGCGCTGGAGGTGGTAGAGGAGCACGTTGGAGGCGGCGCTGTTGCTGTTCCAGCTGTGCTCGGGCCGTGTGCGCTCGTAACGCCCGTCCTCTCGCTTCTGGCGCAGCAGTCCGTAATGCTCGAGGTAGTTGACGACCTCCAGCAGCGAGAACCCGACGACCGCCTGGATCAGCAGGTAGGGCAGGACGATGAGCCCGAAGCCGGCGGTCAGCGCGGCGAACAGCACGACTGTCATGGCCCATGCACCCAGGATGTCGTTGCCCGGGCTCCAGGGCGATCTGTCGAGCCGGTGCAGGCGGGTGCGCTCGAGCTCCCAGGCGGAGCGAACGCTGCCGATCACGGTGCGCGGTAGGAACGCATAGAAGCTCTCGCCCAGGCGCGCGCTCGCGGGGTCCTCGGGCGTGGCCACGCGGACGTGGTGTCCACGGTTGTGCTCGATGAAGAAATGCCCGTAGCCACTCTGCGCCAGCGCCACCCTGCTCAGCCAGCGCTCGAGGCTCGCGCGCTTGTGCCCGAGCTCGTGGGCTGTGTTGATGGCGATCCCGCTGACCATCGCGACGGTCAGCGCCAGGCCGACGCTGTCGATGCTCGACAGCTGCCCGTTGGACCACAGCCAGCAGGCGAACACGAGCCCGGCGTACTGGATCGGCAGGTACACGTAGGTGCACCAGCGGTAGTAGCGGTCCTGTTCGAGCCACTTGATCACGCTGTCGGGGGGGTTGCGCGCGTCCATACCGATGGCGAGGTCGAGCAGCGGGAAGATCCCGAACACGAGGATCGGCCCGTAGAGCCAGAACACCGCCAGGCCGGTCGCGTGGACCAACCCCCAGGCGAGGAAGGGGAGGGTGGGGATCAGCAGGCCGAGCAGCCAGGCGTAGCGCTTGGGATCGCGCCAGGTGGTGGCCTCGAGCTGGTCGCCCGCGGGGGAGTGGTCGTGCAGCTCGTGTGCGCCGGTGGCGGCTGGGGCGACTGACATGCGTGTGGCTCCTCTGGGTCTCGAGTCCTTGTGCTCTCGGTCGCCTACTTTACATGTATGTGCATGCGTGTCAAGCATACTTACATGCCGCTTGTCTTTGCAAACAAGGGATCGCCCCTCCGGATCGTGGGAATGCAAGACGGCCTGCACGGCCCGCCGGGTCGATACAATCCGATGGTTGGCATCCGTTCCCGGCGAACTCGTGTGAGGGTCCCATGGCTGCATCTTCGCTAGGTCGTCGTGGTGCGGTGGCCGGTCTGGGTTTCGGACCGATCGCGGCGATCGTCGTGGCGATCCTGGCGCTCGCCGTCGCGGGGGGCACATACCTCTACGACCACTCGCGGCGCGATGTGATCGCGAACGGAATCACGATCGACGGCGTGGCCGTGGGCGGGATGCGCGAGTCAGCGGCGCGCAGGAAGCTGGAGCGCAGCCTGATCGCCCGGCTGACTCAGCACGTGACCGTGCGCTCGGGTTCGCACGCCTGGACGCTGGATGCGCGCCAGGCGCATGTCAGCGTCGATTTGACCAGCATGCTCGGGCAGGCCGTGAGCGTGAGCCGGGAAGGATCGATCGTGACGCGAACCGTGCGCGGGCTGTTCGGCGGCAGCGTGAAGCGAGACATACCGCTCCTCGTGAGCTACTCCCATCAGGCGGTGCGCAACCTGACGGCCAACGTTCGCGCGGAAGTGAACCGTGCGCCGCACGACGCGACGGTGCAGCCGAGCGTGACCGGCCTGACGTCGGTTCCCAGCCAGGTGGGCCTGACGGTCGACAGCGCGAGCCTGGGGGCGAGCATCGACCGGGCTCTGATCGGCGCGACGGCGAGTCGCACGGTCACCGTGCCGGCGCACCACGTCGAGCCGAAGGTGACGACCGCGCAGCTGGCCGCGAAGAACCCGGCCTTCATCGTCATTGACCGCGCGAGCTTCCGCCTGCGCTTCTACGACCACCTGAAACTCGCCAAAACGTACGAAATCGCGGTGGGCATGGAAGGGCTCGAAACGCCCGCCGGCATGTACCACATCCAGTGGGAGCAGGTGAACCCGCCCTGGTACGTGCCGAAGAAAGCGTGGGCGGGCGCACTTGCGGGCACGGTCGTCCCACCGGGACCCGCGGACCCGCTGAAGGCGCGCTTCATGTCCTTCGACGGCGGCGCGGGCATCCACGGCATCGACCCGAGCGAGTACTCCTCGATCGGCCACGACGCCTCGCACGGCTGCGTGCGCATGCGCATACCGGACGTGATCGATCTCTACGCCCACACCCCGGTGGGCACGCCGGTCTACATCATCTGAGTCCGGCGGGCGGGCGGCCGGACGCGAGATATTCCCGGTTCTGCCGGCGCTCGCCGCGGACCTGGACGGCGATGTAGACGACGATCACGTTGACGACCACGCCGATCCCGCCGAAGGTCGCGATCAGGCCGATCGTCTTTGAGAGGGCTTCGCTGGAGGCGAGGAGCATGCAGGCAGCCTACCAACGCGAGACGCGCAGGTGTCGTAGCCTAGGAGCGGCCACCGCCGAGCACGGCTCGGCGGACATGAGCATGGAGAGGTGCCGGAGCGGTTGAACGGGCGCGACTGGAAATCGCGTAACGGGGGAAACCTCGTTCGAGGGTTCGAATCCCTCCCTCTCCGTTTCGGCGTCGAGGTCATCGAATAGAGTCAGCGCCGTGCGCAGAGCAGGTGCGTCAATTGCGGCTCTCGGGGTCCCGATGGTGCTCATGTTGCTGCCGGCGACCTCGAGCGCGTTGTGCTTCCGCGTCAGCGGGTCCAAGGGCGCCCCTATGCGTTCTCCGGCTACGCCTACGACGAAAACTGCCACATGGTGAGCTGGCCGGCCGGCGGCGGGGCGGCCTGCTCCGGGGCCTTCGCCGCTCCCCCGGGTGAAGGCGGCAGCGAGTTGATGGCCAACTCGGTGGTTCCGCCGAAACCCGACTCCAGCCACGTGAAATACGCGTTCGCGATCGGTACCGTGCCGAGCCAGGTCAAGTATCCGGTCGGCTTCGTCACCGACTGCAGCGTTCCCGCCAGCCAGCTGACGTGCATGCAGAGCTGGGATCCGCCCGGCGCTTCGCAGTCAGCGGTATCAGCCACGACGGTCCGTGTCGAGCGGGTCCGCGTGATCAAGTAGCCCACGTCGGGTCGGGTTTGCGCTGGCCGTCTGGATTGGGCGCGCGTCCCCTCGACATGAAGACCACGGCAATGTCCCGCAAGGCCAACTAGACTGCGTCGTTGTGCGCCCGTAGCTCAGCTGGATAGAGCGTCGGTCTACGGAACCGAAGGTCACAGGTTCGAATCCTGTCGGGCGCGTCGCAAACTCCCGGCCGGCAGGCGCAGCGACCGTTGTCTACGCGTGGCGCTGGCAAGATGCCAGGCTTCCGTGCGGCAAACCGCGAACCTGTGAAGCAGAAACAGGAACGGGCGCCATCAGCGCCCGTTCCCTAACTCGGTGAGTCTAGGCTACGTGACTATCGGATCCAGGTGAGGTCGCCGCTGACGACTTCAATTTTGGTCTGGCCGACGAATTTTCCGCCTTCGCCGGATGATGTTTCAGTTTTTTGTTCTTTCAATTCTTCTAAGCTTTTCGGTCCGGTGCACGGCCAACCGATTGCTTCGTATATCAAGCCACTGAATTTCGTGTATGCGCTGAGCTTCTTTTGTCCTTCGGTCTTGAAATTACCTACGCCGGTCGGAGCAAGGAATCCATCTTCATATAAAACGACTTCGGCAGTGTGCGATGCCTGTGCCTGTGGAGGGATTATGTACTTGCAACCGGTACCAATAGTCGGTTTGATGATGACTTCGTTCTTGAGCGCTATCGCCGGTTTGAGGGTGACTGCGTTTTGGGCTTCGTATTCCCACACGGCGGGGGACACGGTGGCTTTTATGGCGCCCGCCAGCGTCGTACAAATGCTGTATGTGGTGGTGATTTCGAAGCTTGGTTTGAGCCCCACAGGCGTTGAGCCTTTCGAGGTCGCTTTGTTGCACGAGATTATCATCGGGTACACCGTGAATTCTTCCGTCCCGATCTGTTTACCCGACAGTGCTGTGTTATACTTGCTTTCGAATTCGCTTGCGTATGAAGACGCTGCGCCAACGCCCACCATGCACGCGATTGCCGCGAGAGCGACTACAAATCTGATGCTTCTCATGGTCTATCTCCACCCTTTCGCTCATCTCTAGAACGACCGCGCGGCGGCCCTCTGAGCCAAGAACGCGCTTGCTGGCCCCGGACGGTCCCGGAAGCCATTCCGCCCGAATCTAGCAGAAACGCGCCGTGACTTGGAGGTCAGACGCCTCTTGTCGCGCTCAGCGACGCGTCGCTGACGCCCACATCCCACGGAGGGCTCGACCCCGAACTCCTCGCGGGGCGTGAAAGTCGAGTGTCGCTCGCGGCCGAGTCGATGCTCAGCCGTCCGCGAATGGGGCGATCGGCACGCCGTGGTCGCGCTCTCGCATCCCCAGCTCGTAGGCGCCGCCGTGCTCCGTGCGCAGCGTCCTGCTCGCCCCGCCGCCGGAAGTCCGGATGGCGAGCTCGAGGGACGCGACCGAGCAGTTCACGACGTCGTGCTCCCCGCCGCTTGGGTTCGCGTAACGCCAGCCCGCCGCCGAGTCCGCGGGTACCTCCACGTCAGCCCGCACCCTGAGGCCGCGCTCGCCCGCCAGCTCCAGCGTGCATCCGCTGGCGCTCTCAGACACAGACACTCCGCGCGCTGAGAGACCACCCAGTCGATGACGGTGCCCGTCGAGCGACAGCGCGCCGTTTGCCACCCACGGTGTCATCCTGCCCGCCACCCTCAACCGCCCGATGGCGACGTCGATCCACGCGTCGGGTTCCTCGGCGAAGCCGATCCCATGCAGCCAGATCCATCGCTCGGCGTGCTCGGAGCCCCAGTTGTGGCCGACCATCCCCCGCCAGCCGCGCAGCTCGATCGCGCTGCGTCCCGCCAGCTCGAGGACACCGTCGAAGCGGGCAGCGGGCGCGGGGCTCGTGAGCTTGGTGCGCGGCAGCGGCGCGCGATAGAGCCATGGGGGAGACAGGTGGAAGAGCGGCGGCTGATCTGCGGCGACGCGCAGCGACCAGTGCGCCTCCCCACAGCCTCCCTCGGCCTGTCCAGGGCCCATGCTGGCCTCTGCGCCGATCGCGATCCATCCTCCCGTGGGGACGGACAGCTCATCGCTTGTCAGCTTCTGCATGAACGGACGTCCGCGACGGGCGTCGAACACCGTGCACCACACCGAGCCGGTGGGCGCGCGCCCGGGCGGCTTGTGAACGGTGTAGCGAATCCACGCGCCCACGGGCTCCTGAGGGGACACGGCGCGCAGATAGAAGGACTCGTACATCCCGGTGCGCATTCGTGCGCGCTGGAAGACAGCCTCGGTATCCATCGCGGTGATCCTAACCACGATGTGCGAATCCTGAGAGGATCCCGCGATGGAGCGCCATCCACTGGTCGAGCTGCCCGCCACGCTCACGCGTCCCCGCGCTGGCGCAGGCGCACGCTTTGTGATGGGGATCGACGGGGGCGCGACCAAGACGCTCGCCGCGGTGCTCGACCTCGAGACGAACGTCCTGCATCTCGCGCGCGGGGGGCCCAGCAACGAGGACGCCGTGGGCGCCACGGCCGCCGTGCAGGCCCTGCTGGGCGCCGCTGAGGACGCGATCAAGCGGGCCGGCATCACCCGCGATCAGCTCGGCGCCGCGGTGCTCGCCATCGCGGGCACCAACACCGAGTCCATCGCGGCGCACGTGCGTTCAGCGCGCAACGACGCCTGGATCGTGGTCAACGACGTCGTGGGAGCCTGGGCCACCGCCACGGGCGCCGGTCCCGGCGTGGCCGTGATCTCCGGCACCGGCTCCAACGTCTTCGGCGTCGGCCCCGACGGCCGGGCCTGGCGAGCGGGAGGGTGGGGTCATCTGCTCGGCGATGAGGGCTCGGGCTACTGGCTGGGTGTTCAGTCGATCAAGGCCGCGCTGCGAGACCGCGAGGCCTCCGGCCCCGAGACGGCGCTCAGCGACGCGGCGCCGGCGTTCTTCGGAGTGTCGAGTGTCGAGGCACTCGCAAGCCTCGTCTACTCCAAGCCGCTGACCAAGGGCGAGATCGCGGCGTTCGCGATCGAGACCGGCAAGCTCGCCGAGCACGGCGACGCGGTCGCCTGCGAGCTCTACGAGCGCGGAGCCAGGGAGTTGGGCGGGCAGATCGCGGCCGTGATCGACCGGACGGGCCTGGCCGACCGCACCGGCTCCTTTCCCGTGGGCCTGATCGGCAGCGCCTTCAAGGCCGGCCCGATCTTCGTCGAGCCGCTCACGAGGGCCGTGCACGGGTACGCACCCGCCGCGCAGGTGAAGCGTGTGGAGATGGCGCCCGTCGGCGGAAGCCTCTTGCTTGCGCTGCGCGCCTGCGGCGCCGGGCGCGAGCTGACGGCCGCCGAGCTCTCGCCGCTGATCGCGCGGGCGCTCGCCGGCTGATCGCGCGTCAGCCGCGCGAGCCCGCGACGTCTCTGAGCCGGGCCTCGATCGCCGTTCGATCGCCGATCGCACCGGCGCCGGCTCCCTGCATTCGCACGGCGGCCGCCGCTGTGGCGAACCCCGCGGCGTCCTGCGGCGATCCTCCCTGCTCCAGTGCCACGAAGAACGCAGCCGCGAACACGTCGCCCGCGCCGAGATCGTCACGCGGAGTCGCGATGCCCGGGACCTCCACAGCCACGCTGCCCCGGCGGGGCAGGAGGATCGTGTTCGGGTGGGGTCCGTCGGTGACCGCCACGACCGCGCCGGCCGCCGTGGCGCGTGAGATCAGCGCGGCGCAGCTCGCGTGCTCGTGCTCGCTCACCACCAGCGCGTCGCATCTCTCCGCCAGCCGCTCGGCCGTGTCTGCCGGCCGCGTCAGCGAGATCTCGCCGTCGGGCCCGGTCCACTGCCTCGCGAGGCCCTGCGGGGTCAACGCGACGAACCCGGGTGTGCCCCGCCATCGCGTGGGACACTCGCGGGCGACCGGCGCCAGATGCAGGATCGCGGTGTCTAGCGCCAGATCCACGGCGATCGGACCCGCCCAGGCCAGCACCCGCTGCGTGCGCGTCAAGCGCGAGCCCGTGGTGCGAAGCGTGGTCGTCCGCTCCGCCGGCAGGATCTCGAGCTCCAGCTCTCCCCGGAAGGGCTCGATCAGCTCCTCGATCTCACCCGCCACGCCCTGCGTGATGATCAACGCCCGCAGCCCGAGCCGCGAGGCCTGCAGCGCGGCATAGAGCGCGGTGCCCCCGGCGCGGCGAGAGCCGTCGTCCAGCACGTCGATCGTCACGTGCCCGACGGTGGTGTAGTCGTAGTGCAAGGCCGGGTTCACCCTCTGCGCGGGGCGTGTGAGACGATGGGCCGAGGCCTGTCTGGACGGGCACCCGCGCTGAGCTGCCCGGTCACTGGGTATGCGTATACCAAAACGAATGCCCCCTTCGGTTGTTGTGCTTGCTCAGAGTTCCATCATCGTCAGCTTTCCTCACCGACGCGAGATCAGGGCCCTGTGCGGCTCGCTGCTGCTGTGCGCGGCGACGTCCCTCGGTGGCGCCCGCGTCGCGCACGCGGCGCGCGTCGCTGCGCCCGTCCTGACGGCCGCTGATGGCGCTCCTGCGTCGGTCTACCCGGCGGGCGCCACGCGCCCGTCGATCCGTCCCAAGCCGTCTGATTTTGCGCGGGCCGGCCCGTACGGCCGGCGTGCGGGCGCGCACGCCGTCGCACGATCCACCGCAAAGGCCCGCAGGAAGCGCCGCAAGCCCGGGCTGCGCGGCAACCCCGCGCGGGCGCTGCTCGCCTTCCAGGCGATGCAGAGGGCCTACTACATACCCGGCTCGGGCCTGTACGACGGCGAACCGTTCTCCTATCTGTGGCCCTTCTCCCAGGCGCTCGCCGCCACGATCAGCATGGCGAGCATCCCTCACTCGGGGGTCTCATTCGCGCGCGAGATCCACGCCGAGATGTTCGGTCTGCGCTCCTACCTGGACACCAACAACTCGGGTGCGCCAGAAGGGACGTATACGAGCACGCTGGCGGCCTTCGACGGGAGGGTGGCGCCTCCAGCAGGCCGGGGCGGGACCAAGTACTACGACGACAACGACTGGGTCGGGATCGAGCTGGCTCGCCTGTACAGGCTCGATCGCGACCCCACCGCCCTCAGCGACGCCGAGGCGATCATGGCGTTCGAGATGGCCGGTTGGCAGACGAGTCCCGAACTGCCCTGTCCGGGCGGTCTGCCGTTCTCAAACGACGCTGAAGACACCGACCGCAACACCGTCACCACGGCTCCGGCGGCCGAGCTGGGAGTCCAGCTCTACCGGATCACCGGCAACGTCCAGTACCTGCAGTTCGCCGAGATGGCCTACGAATGGGTGCGCGCATGCCTGTTGCAACCGAGCTCGCTGTACGCCGACCACATCGACCGCAAGGGCGTCGTCGAACCGATGCTCTGGAGCTACAACCAGGGGACGATGATCGGCGCGGGCACGCTGCTGTTCAGAGCGACCGGCAACGCGGCCTACCTCTACCAGGCCCGCCAGACCGCCAAGGCCGCGCTCGCCTACTTCACGCCCGAACGACTCGGGTCGGAGAACCCCTTCTTCCCGGCGGTCTACTTCCGCAACCTGCTGTACCTCGACTCGGTGACCCACGATCCGCCGGGTCCGACGATCGCCCAGGCCTATGTCGACTATGCCTGGCAGCACCTGCGTCTGAACAGCAACCTGTTCGTGGCCGGCTCCCCCGCTTCCGCGCAGCTGTTGGTGCAGGCGGCGATCGTCCAGATCTACGCGCTGCTGTCCTCGCCCGCGAGCACCTACTTCTAAGTGCAGATCACGTCCGGCTCGCGCTCACGGTCCGGCGGGAGGTACGGGAGGAGTACGCTGCAGATGTGGTTCACGAGGCGACCAACCTGATCACGGCCGAGGGGCTCGATGCCCTCAACGCGGATCTGGAGGCGCTCGAGGGCCAGGGGCGCCGCGAGATCGCCGAGCGCATCAAGACCGCGCGCGAGTGGGGCGATCTGAAGGAGAACAGCGAGTATCACGACGCCAAGAACGACCAGGCGCACCTCGAGACCAAGATCGCCAGGCTGCGCGAGAAGATCGCCAATGCGGCGATCGTCGAGGAGGAGAGCGCGGGCGCGGGCGGGGTGGTCGGCTTCGGCTCCACGGTCGTCGTGCGCGATCCCGAGGGCGTCGAGCAGACCTGGCGGATCGTCAGCTCTCACGACGCGGCTCCGGGGGATGGCCGCCTGTCGGCCGAATCTCCCGTCGCGGTCGCTCTGCTCGGGTGCGCGCCCGGCGAGAAGACCTCGGTGTCGCTGCCCAAGGGCAAGCGCACCCTCACGGTCGTCAGCGTCAGCTGACCGCCCTCAGCGGCGTTCCAGCGCTGCGCCGATGCGGCGCACGAACTTCTTGGGAGTGCGGCGGTAGAGGCGCTCGCCCTCCCGAAGCGCTCTCCTGCGCAGCTCTCGCCGGCGCCGGGATATCAGCTTCAGCAGCGTCTTTCGCGTGCCACGGCCGATCCGGGCGGTGTCACCGCCGCCGCGCTTTCCGGCGGAGCGGATCAAGCCGGCGAGCACGGCCAGGTCGTGGTCCTCGCCCAGCATTTCCCCCAGCTGCTCGGCGCTGCGGGCCAGGCGTCGCAGGCGCGCGGCGTCCTTGTGCGCCTGCGCGCGCCTGCGCCGCGCGCGCTTGCCCCTCAGCTCGTGCGCGCCGGTTGAGTCTGGGGAGTCTCGGCGCTGGAGCATTTCCACGGCGTAGCGCAGGTCCTTCACGCGTTTGCGCCATGCGTGCATCCTGCGCATGTCCTCGCCCTTGCTGCGGGCCGCGCGTCGCAGGCGCTGTCGCCCCTGTTGATAGGACCGCAGCAGACCGGGCTCCACGAGCTCGAAGCCTCCGCGCTCGGGCAGGCTCCACGCGCCCATGCGCTCCCTGCAGGCGTGCAGATCGGCCAGCGCCTGTGCGCGGGTGGATTCCTCCCCGAGGGCCGCGCGGGCCGCCTGCTGTTGATCGGCCACCAAACGTGCGCGCAGGCGGGAGACGCCGCTGCGGCCGGCGAGCTTGCGCGGATGGCGCGCGATCAGCTGGTCGAGCGTGGCGAGGATCACGTCTGCGTCGCGTGCTCCGGAGAGAGCGCGACCGACGCAGGACAGCACCCCATCCTCGCGTGCGAAAGCCGTCTCTCCGAGCTGCGCCCTCACGAGCCTGAGCAGTGCGCGCAGGCGCTTGAGCGCCTTGCGCGTCTCGTGCACCGCCTTCCCGCCGTCAACGCTCCCGTTGCCGCGCTCGAGCATCTCGATGGCGAGATCGAGCTGGCCGACAGCCGTGCGCTTCAGGCCTCCCGCGAGTAGCTCGTCTGCCAGCAGGCCGAGCCGGTGATCCGTGCTTCGCCGGCGCGACGCCCGGCGCTCGCGCTCGGCCTTTGCGATCACCACGCCGACCCCCACGGCCATGGTCGCGGCCAGTGTGGCCGCGAGCGGCGCGACAATGGAGCGATGCCCAGCCTTCCGCCCGCTCCATGGTGGACGGTGCGCCGCGCGGCCAACCGTAAGCCTGCGACGTATCGCTGTCCTATCTGCGCTCATCATCTGCCCGCTCTGAGCGAGCATATGCTGATCGCCCCCGAGGGCGACTCGCGCCGGCGCCGCCACGCCCACACCGAGTGCGTGCTGAAGGCCCGCTCCCGGGGTGAACTGGTGCTGAGGGACGAGTGGCTGCGCGCGCAGCCCAAGCCGCCGTCGCTGTGGAGGCGGCTGCTGCGACGCGCCTGAGGCCGCGACTCGTCCATGGCCCTGGGCGCTGTCGCCGTGGGGAGTCCGGTCAGCTTCCCCACACGTGAGCGTGCTCGGGCTCCACGCGGATGATCAGGCGCTGTTCTCCGGGCTGACGGAGGGGGTAGACGTCCTTGTCCATGTACTTCTTCGCCAGTGCGTCGATGTGCTCGTCGGCGCCCTCGTGGGTGCGCTCGGCCACACGGCCTCGGATCTCGAGGTACTCGTATGGGTTCTCCATGTTCTGGACCGTCAGCGTCACGCGCGGATCGCGCTCGAGGTTGCGCGGCCACGCTCGTCCCTCGGCCGTGTTGAGGACCGGGCGCCCGTCCTGCACGTCCACCCACACGGGCGCGCTGTGCACCGAGCCGTCGGGGCGCAGGGTGGCGACGTTGCAGAAGTTCCTGCCCTTCAACAGCTCCTCGGCGCGACCTTCGATTCTCACGCTCATCAGCGAACCCTTTCTCACGTTGGGTGGTGTCTGCACACCAACATAGGACCTCTCCCGTCCGGGCGCCAACTCCTCCAGCGCGACCGGCGCGAGGACGCCCGCGTCCGCGTGCTGCTAGTAGCGACTGAGGCCGCTGCTCGAACTGGCGGGGGGAATGTGCCCCACGGGCGTAAGCTTGCCGTTGTTGAGCTGAAACTGCACGATGGCCTGCCCGGCGCCCGGGCAACACAGCGGATCGCTCTTCCGGTAGAGCGGGTAGGCGAGCGTCACCTCCGTGTCGCTCTGGGAGACGATCTTCACCATTGCGCTCGGTTCCTTGGCGTCCGTGCCGATGTAGCGGCCGTTGACAAAGAAGAACGCCTGCTGGCCGAACCCGTCGCCGGAGCCGGTCCGCGTCCCCACGAGTACCCGCAGGGTCTGTTCGGGGTGGTATGTGGAGGTGTCGTTCGGCGTGTAGCCCCTCGAGCGCACGACAGCCGCGGCGCCGCTGACCCCTTCGGCGTGCGTTTCCTGCTGCGCGAAGGCCGGCTCGGGCGCCGTGCGCGTGGTGCCGGGCACGGACGTGCCGCCGTTGGTGGTCGTCTGGAGCGGCGTCGTGCTCGTCGACGTCGCGTGCGTGGTGGATGTGCCCGTGGTGGGCGGTGTGGTGGACGCGCCCGTCTGCGCCGGTGCCGGTGAGCCCGCCGCGGACACGGTCTTCGTCTGCGAGCCGCATCCGCCGAGCAAGGCCCCGCATAAGAGCCCGAGCGCGAGCGCGAGCGTCGTTGATCCTCCGAGCAGGGTCCGCTTCATCGCACCCATGGTATTCGTCGCGCACCTGGCTCCTCCTCGAACTGGCGCGTGCTCGCCTCACTGGCCACATCGTTTCGTCGACGGCCGCCCGGAAGTCGGGGGACGAGACAGACTTATTAGTGAGTGCTAATCTACTTCAAATTAGCGGCGGCTAAGCAAGGAGCGTAGGCGATGAGCGGATCGCGCAGGAACGGCTGGACCCTGGGGATCGTCTCGGTCGCGTTGTTCATGGTGGTATTGGACAACCTCGTGGTCAGCGTGGCGCTTCCGACGATCCATCGCGACCTGGGAGCCTCGATCCAGTCGCTCGAGTGGACGGTCAACGCATATGTGCTCGCCTACGCCGTCCTGTTGCTCACCGGCGCCGCGCTCGGGGACCGGTTCGGGCGAAAGCGCATGTTCCTCGCCGGCATGGCCGTCTTCACGGCGGCCTCGGCGCTGGCGGCGCTGGCGCCGAGCACTGAGCTTCTGATCATCGCGCGCGCCATCCAGGGAACCGGCGCGGCGGTGGTTACGCCGCTGACCCTCACCCTGCTCGCCGAAGCCTTTCCCAACGAGCGACGGGGGATGGCGATCGGCGTGTGGTCGGGCATCAGCGGCATCGCCGTCGCGCTCGGCCCGTTGGTCGGCGGCGCCGTGGTGCAGGGCATCTCCTGGCACTGGATCTTCTGGATCAACGTCCCGATCGGTATCTGCCTGATCCCGCTCGCCGCGCGCATGCTCGCGGAGAGCCGCGGACCGTACGGCGCCCTCGACATCCCCGGTCTCCTGCTCGCGTGCGGCGGCGCGTTCGGGATCGTCTTCGGCCTCGTCCGCTCGCAGTCGCTGGGCTGGACGAGCCCGACTGTGCTTGTGAGTCTGATCGCGGGCGCAGTCCTGCTGGGCGGGTTCGTCGTCTGGGAGCTTCGAGCCGCCGAGCCGATGCTGCCGATGGCGTTCTTCGCCAAGCGCTCCTTCGCGGTCACGAATGTGGCGTCCTTGAGCATGTACTTCGGGATGTTCGGCTCGATCTTCTTCCTCTCGCAATACATGCAGGACGTGCTCGGCTACACGCCGCTTCAGGCCGGTATGAAGCTGCTCGTGTGGACCGGCGCCTCGATGGTGGTGGCGCCTCTGGCGGGCGTATTCTCTGAGCGACTCGGCAGCCGCCCGTTCATGATCGCCGGCCTCTCGCTGCAGGCGGGAGCGCTGGCGTGGCTTGCCGGGATGCTCTCCACCCACATGCACTACTCACAGATGATCGTCCCGTTCATCATGGCCGGCTCGGGCATGGCGCTCGTGTTCGCGCCGTCCGCGAACGCGGTGCTGTCGTCTGTGTCCGCCCAGCAGGCGGGCCAGGCCTCGGGCGCGAACAACGCGATCCGCGAGGTGGGCGGCGTGCTAGGTGTGGCGGTGCTCGCCTCGGTGTTCTCCGGCGCGGGCGGGTACGGATCGCCCGAGCTGTTCCTCCACGGCCTGCTGCCCGCGATGTGGGTCGGTGTGGCGGTGCTCGCCTTCGGTGCGCTCGTGGTGCTGGCGTTTCCCTTCCACACGCGCGAAGCGGCCCAGGAGGCGTCCCCGCGCGGGATGGCTCGCGCCGGCGAGGAGGGTCGCGCGGAGGGCCCGCGAGGAGTGCTGGCCGGAGACACAGCGTGACTCCCGAACTGTCGGGGAAAACGCGCCCTCCCGTCCCGGCGGTTGCCTCGGGCGGCGAGCAGACACGCCGGCGCGTCCCCGCGGCCGAGCGTCGCGAGGAGCTGATCTCGGCGGCCGTCCACGAGTTCGCCCGCGGGGGGCTGCATGGCACCGCGGTGGAGCGCATCGCGCGTCGCGTCGGCGTCGCCCAGCCGTACGTGTTCAGTCTCTTCTCCAACAAGCGCGAGCTGTTCCTGGCGGCGATCGAGCGGAGCTTTCAACGCGTCGCCGAAACCTTCGAGCGCGGAGCGGCCGAATATCGCGACGGCCGCGCGCCGGCTGAGTGCGAGGATGCGCTGGAGGTGATGGGTCGCGCCTACAAGGAGCTTCTTCTCAGCGACCGCGATCATCTGATGCTCCAGCACCAGTCCTACGCGGCCTGCGACGACGAGGTGGTCCGCGCGTACGTGCGACACCGCTACGCCGAGCTGGTGGAGCTCACCCGCGAGCTCTCCGGCGCGGAGCCAGAGCGCATGGATGACTTCTTCCGCCACGGCATGGCGCTCAACGTGGCGGCCGCCCTCGGTGTCGAGGATCTGTCGGTCGGGTGTGACTGGGTGCAGGACGAGCTGCGGGCGGACCGACCGAGCTAGCATTGACAGACGCGATGGCCGCTCCCACAGGACAGATACCAGGCGGGGACGGTCAGGCGAAGACCGAGGGGCGCAGCCCGGGGGAGACGGCGCGCACCGGCGGGCTCGTGGTGCTGGCGATCCTGATCACGCTCTTCGCCGTGCTCAACCTCGACGAAGTCAAGGTCCACTGGATCTTCGGGTCGGGCCGCGCACCGCTGATCATCGTGATCGTGATCTCCCTGCTGGTGGGGATCGTGCTCACGTACTTCGCGGATCGCGCCTCTCGCAAGCGCCGCTAGCTAGAGGTCGGGGTCCGCGGTCAGGATCTCGATCGCCGCGTCGGCTCCGATGAACGGCGCGAGGACGATGTAGGCGAAGTAGTCCGACAGGGTCGCCAGGAGTTCAATCCGTCCGTCCGTCACCTGGCAGCGGATCATGTGCACGAAGGCGCCCGCGATCTCGTCGACGGCCAAGCCGCTGCGCGCCTGTGAGGGGGCGCCCTCGGTCAGCAACGTGGCAATACCAAGCGCGAGCTCGAGGTTCCGCTCGGCCGCGCACGCTCCGGCACAGAATGCCTCGTGCGCGATCGTGCGCGCGTAGAGCGGCCGCTCGGCCAGGTAGCCCATGATCTCGCCGACCACTCGGCGCACGGCCCGGGGCCAGTTCCCGCCGAGGAGGTCGGCGTCGGTCGCGATCTCCGTGAGCTCGTCGCCGATCATGTCCAGCCCGGCGAGGAAGCAGCTGTCCTTGTCGGCGAACAGTTCCAGGAACACGTCGATCGGGACGCGTGCCTCGTCGGCGATCTGCGGGGCGCTCAGCTCACGGTAGTCGTGCAGCGCCGCCAGACGCAGGGCGTGGTGCAGAAGCCGCGCGCGGTCATCGCGATCCGGTGCGTGCGCGTCCGCCTGCTGGTGGGCGCTGGCGAGGGAGATCTCGCGCATGCGCCTCCGCAGCCGGGCCGCCATGCACTCGGCCATCTGCTCGGCCGCCGGGGTCTGAAAGAGCAGTGTCCAGCCCAGCATCTCCTCGGCCAGGCCGTCGGCGTCCTGCGCTGATCGGGTCTCTCTCAAGAGCTTTGAGGCCGCGCCGTGCAGGCCGCCCGTGATGCCTCTCACGATCGGCTTCGGCAGAGCGCTCGCGTCAGGCGACTCGATGAAGCTCCTCGCGAGCAGCTGCTCGCAGGTCGCGGTCGCCTTGCGCAGACGCAGCGTGCCGGCCGCTCCGGCGGTCTGCGCCTCGACGAGCACCAGCAGCGTTGCCTTGCGGCTGTCCTTGGCTTTCTCGACGAACTTGACGAAGGCGGCCCGCAGGCGGTCTTCGAGGCTGCCTTCGGTGGCCAGGTAGGCCTCCATGATCTGCTGGATGTCTCGGCGTGCGATCAGGTCGAAGGTCGCCAGGAAGCACCCTTCCTTGTTGGCGAACTGCTCATAGAAGGATCGGCGCGACACGCCCGCGAGGCCGATCACCTGCTTGACGCTCGTGCGCTCGTAGCCGTTCTGCGCGACCGCCTCGACCATCGCCCCATGGATGCGGCCGCGCTGATGGAGGATGACCTCGTGGCGCGCCAGCCTGTGCGGGCCATACGGCAGGCGCTTGTAGATGGGGGTGATCGCCGATGGACTCACGCCGGCACCCGTGCGCCTGCCGCGTTGCGAGAACGACGCTCCGCCTCTTGTTGGCATTCGACCTCCCCAAATAGCTCGTTCGAGCCAGACGATCGGTGTCATATGATCCAGCGTCGGGAATGATCGCATGTCAGCGATGTTTTGTCTACACGCATCATCCACTATCTTGACCATGCCCTGGATATGGATCTAGCGAGCAGGCGAGGG
Organism: Solirubrobacteraceae bacterium; assembly: GCA_017882445.1. GTDB lineage: Bacteria > Actinomycetota > Thermoleophilia > Solirubrobacterales > Solirubrobacteraceae > Palsa-744. The sequence continues at coordinate 24,771 of JADGPK010000003.1, read as the reverse complement.
CGCGCAGTGTGCGGGCTGCCCTTCCCAGGCCGATTGGTAGCCTTTGGCCGATGGGCGCAGGTGCATCGAGAGTCAGGCTGCGCCAGGCGGTGCTCGTCGCCTCGGAGCTCGAGCCGGTGGCTTCGGCGCTGCGCTCCGCGCTCGACCTCGACGAGCCGTTTCGCGATCCCGGCGTCGGCCTGTTCGGGCTGGCGAACACGGTGTTCGCGCTGGGCGACTGCTTTCTCGAGATCGTGTCCCCGATCACGCCGGACACCGCCGCCGGGCGCTACCTGGCGCGTCACAACGGCGACGGCGGCTACATGGTGATCTTCGATCTCGAGGATCTCGACGGAGCGAGGCGGCGCGCCGCTGCGCTGGGAGTTCGCGTGGTCTGGCAGGTCGACCTGCCGGACATCTCCGGCACCCACCTTCACCCGGCGGACATGCGCGGTGCGATCGTCTCACTCGACCGCTCCGAGCCCTACGGCACCTGGCGCTGGGGCGGCCCGCAATGGACGGGACGGACGGGTACCGGCGCGGCGGGCCGCCTGGCGGGCGTCACGATCGCGGTCGGCGACCCGGCCGCCGTGGCGGCCCGCTGGGGCGAGGTGCTGGGCGTTGCGCTCGGCGAGCAGGAGGATGGCTCGGTGATGCGTCTGGACGGCGGGGAGGTCAGATTCGCAAAGGCCGCGGGCGAGCACGACGAAGGGCTCGTAGAGATCGCGATCGATCTCCCGCGAGAGCTGCGCGGTGGTCCTGGGGCGATCGAGCTCGGCGGCGTGCGCCTGCGACGTACCGCGACGCCCGGCTAGACGCCGAGTGAAGCGAAGCGCGGGTCGCGCCGCTCCAGGAAGCTCGTGACGCCCTCGACGAAGTCGGGAGCGGTGAACGACTCGAGCATCAGCCGGTCGGCCTCGGCGGTGGCGTCGGAAAGGCTGCGCTCGAGGTCGGCGTAGACCTGTCGCTTCATCGTCGCCATGCTCGTCGGAGAGCAGTTCAGCGCGAGCTCGCGCGCGTAGTCAATCGTCTGCTCGAGCAGCGTGTCGGGCTTCAATACGCGGTTGACCAGACCCAGCTCCTGCGCCTCCTCAGCCAGCACCACGCGGCCCGACAGCAGCAGGTCCAACGCGCGGGCGGGGCCGATGAGCCTCGGCAGGACCCACGAGATGCCGTGCTCGGCAACCAGCCCGCGCCGAGCGAAGGCGGTCGTGAACTTGGCGCCCGCGGCGGCGAAACGCACGTCGCACATCAGCGCCTGCACCAGGCCGATACCCGCGCAGGCGCCGTTGATCGCCGCGACGATCGGCTTGGGGATCGACAGCGGGTGGCTCTGCGCCCGGCGCTCGAGCGCGCCGTCGGAGATCTCTAGGCTGCCGTTGCCGATCGCCTGCAGGTCGTGCATGTCCGCTCCCGCGCAGAACCCCCTGCCGGCGCCGGTCACGACGATCACGCGCACGTCCGCGGAGCTTGCGCACTCGTCGAGCAGCTTGAAGTATGCGTGCTCCATCTCCGCCGTCCAAGCGTTCAGCCTGTCCGGCCGGTTGAGCGTCAGCACCGCCACGCCGTCCTGCACCTGCTTGTAGACCGCCTCGTCCATGTCCTGTGCTCCTCCCGCTCTTTGCGCACCCTGTTGCGTGCGAGCTTACGGGGTAGGGCCTAGAGTCCGCAGCCCGCGCGCCATGACCGAGCCAATCGACATCCTCTCCGCCTTCGATCCGCTCGGCTCGGTGGGCGGCGAGCCGCGTGTGGGCGGCTGCGGCCGCTACGTCCTGCTCGACGTATTCACCGACGTTCCGCTGGAGGGCAACCAGCTGGCGGTGTTCACCGACGCGCGGACCATCGCCGAGCAGCAGATGCAGCCTCTGGCGCGGGAGCTGAATCTGTCAGAGACCGTGTTCGTGCTCCCGCCCCGGCAGGGGGGCGATGTGGCGATCCGGATATTCACTCCAGTCGCCGAGCTGCCGTTCGCGGGGCATCCGGTGCTCGGTGCGGCGATCGCGTTGGGAAACGCCCTGCGCCGGGACGCCGTCACCCTGGAGACCACGATCGGCCCGGTGGCGGTGCGGCTGCGCAGCGAGGACGGTCTCGTGGTCTCCGGATGGATGGACCAGCCGGTTCCCACATGGGCCCCCTACGAGCACGAGGCCGAGCTGCTGGATGCGCTCGGCGTCGAGCGCTCGGGCCTGCCGGTGGAGGTCTATGAGAACGGGCTGCGCCACGTGTATGTGGAGCTGGAGAGCGAGGAGGCCGTGGCGGCGCTCGAGCCGAACCTGCAGGCCCTGTCTGAGCTCGGCGATGTCGGCGCGAACTGCTTCGCGGGCTCGGGGCGGCACTGGAAGACCCGCATGTTCCTGCCGGCTCTCGGGGTGCCCGAGGATCCCGCCACGGGATCGGCGGCGGGCCCCCTCGCGGTGCATCTCAGCCGTCACGGCCGGATCGCGTTCGGCGCGGAGGTGGAGATTCGCCAGGGCGTCGAGATAGCTCGACCCTCGCTGCTGTACGCCTTCGCTGACGGCTCGCCCGAGAAGATCGAGCGCGTGAGCGTGGGTGGCTCGGCCGTGATCGTCGCCCGCGGCGATTTCCGGCTCTCGCAAGCGGTGTAGCGCAGCAGACGGTTCTCCTTCGGGCCCGAGCGACAGGGCCTCGCAGCGGGATATGTGGCAGGCTCCCGGGCATGCGCGACGCTGTGATCTGCGAACCCCTGAGGACGGCCGTCGGCGGTTTCGGCGGCGTCTTTCGCGACGTGCCGCCCACCGAGCTGGCCGCCATCGTGATTCGCGAGCTGGTGCAGCGAACCTCGCTGCCCGCCTCGGAGATCGACGATGTGATCCTTGGTCAGGGATACCCCAACGGCGAGTGTCCGGCGATCGGGCGGGTCGCCGCGCTCGACGCCGGCCTGCCGGTCGAGGTGCCCGGACTGCAGGTGGACCGTCGCTGCGGCGCCGGCCTGCAGGCGATCACGCTCGGCTGCATGCAGGTCCAGACAGGTGTGGCAGACCTCGTCCTGGCCGGCGGCGCAGAGAGCATGAGCCAGGCCGAGTTCTACGCGATGGGGATGCGCTGGGGCGTCAAGGGCGGCGGGGTGAAGCTGGAGGATCGCCTGGCGCGCGGGCGGGTGACGGCCGGTGGCCTGAATCATCCGGTTCCCGGCGGCATGATCGAAACCGCGGAGAACCTACGCCGCCAGTACGCGATCCCGCGCTCCGAGCAGGACGAACTGGCGCTGCGCTCACACAGGCGCGCCGTCGCGGCCCACGAGAGCGGCACGTTCGCCGAGGAGATCGTCCCGGTGGTTGTCAGGAGCCGCAAGGGTGAGCGGTTGATCGACACCGACGAGCACCCGCGTCCCGACACGACGCTCGAGCGGCTCGCCGAACTACGACCGTTGATGCTGGCCAGTGACGCGGAGGCGACCGTCACGGCCGGCAATGCGAGCGGCCAGAACGACGGCGCGGCGCTGTGCATCGTCACGCACGCCGAGAAGGCAGCCGAGCTCGGCCTGCAGCCGTTCGCCCGCCTTGTGTCCTGGGCCGTCGCCGGCGTGGCGCCGGAGACCATGGGCATCGGCCCCGTCCCCGCGACCCGCCGGGCGCTCGAGCGCGCCGGCCTGACGTTGGCAGACATGGACCTGATCGAGCTCAACGAGGCGTTCGCTGCGCAGGCGCTGGCCGTCCTGCGCGAGTGGGATCTCCCCGACGGGCTCGAGCGCGTCAACGTGCATGGCTCGGGCATCTCGCTGGGCCACCCGATTGGAGCGACCGGCGGGCGGATCATGACGACGCTGCTGCGCGAGCTGCACCGCCGCGGCGGGCGCTACGGCCTGGAGACCATGTGCATCGGCGGCGGACAGGGGATGAGCGCGGTATTCGAGAACGTCGCCCCCGGCTCATAGCGGAGGGCTTCCATCACGGCGCTCTTCGTTCGGGAGTGGCCGCAGAGCTGGCAGAGGAGCGAGCGGTCGCTGCTGCGCGCCATCCGGCGTCGATGCCCCCGGATCGTCAGCCGAGGAGCCAGATGGCGCCGTCTCGCAGCTCGACCGGGTAGGTCTTCAGCTTGCAGGCGCCGGCCGTGGCCTTGACAGCGCCGGCCAGCGGCTTGAACGCGCCCTGGGGCCCGCGCACCATCTTGCCGGTCTCGACGTCGTAGAGCGAGGCGTGCCAGGGACATTGAAGGCAACCGTCGTCGGTCACGTGCCCCTTGCCAAGCGAGGCGAACAGGTGGCGGCAGCGGTTGGACACCGCGAAAGGCTTGCCCGCGCTGATGCCGACCGCCAGGGCGCCATGCGGCGTTTCCTCGACGACGGCCACCTGCGAGGCGCCGAGGTCGCCGGCATCCACGAGGCGAACGGCGGATTGCTCGGAGGTGCTCATCCGCGGATCATCGTACACGCGCGCCGTGCGCTCGTGCAGTGGGCGTCGCTCTTACAGAACCCCTACGAGCAGCACTACCTGGACTTAGCGTCGGCACACATGATGGGCGACAGCAGTACTCACCCATCCACAAGGAGGTTCGACCCCATGAACATGTCCATATCGAGCATGCTCAGAGCCACGATGATCACGGGCGCGCTCGCCGCCGGCGGCGCAGCCGCGGGCATCGCAGGAGCTGCGGCAGCTCCAACGACCTCGACGCCCACCACGCCGCCGACCTCAGCGCCCGCCCAGAAATCGGCTGCGCCGAGCAAACCTGCGTCACCGACGAAACACCCGTGCCCAGACATGGGTTCGATGGGTTCGCGCTCGAGCGGTAGCTCCTCGTCGGCCGGCGAATCGGGCTCGAGCGCGGGTGCCGCCTACCCCGGTTCGGGGGCTGGTGCCACCTATCAGTGATCGGGGCCTGTCCCGGTAGCTCGATCGACCGCGGGCTACCCGTCGAGCGCGGGCTGCTGAAGCCGCCCGGTTACAGCAGCCCGCGTGCCTCTTGCTCCTCGACGGTTCGCTCGGCTGTCGGCAGGGCCTCGAGGCGCTGGTCGGGTATCGGCTCGCCGCTCTCGACTGATAACCCGAAGGTGCCGGCGGCGAGTCGAGCCTCGGCACGCTCAACCGCCGCGAGCTGCTCAGCGAGATCCGCGGCGAGGCCTGCGTCGAACTCCTTCTGGTAGAGGTCCTCCGAGCCTCTGTCGCCGGGTTCGCTCTGCTCAGCTCCCGTTTCGTGAGCCTCGTCGTCAAGGCTCGAGATCGCCTGCTCGATCCGCTCACGCTCGCGTGCGAGCAGTTGCCGTGCGCGATCAGGATCCATGCGAACAGCGTACAGGGGCGGCCGGGGTGTGTTGCGGAATAGCATGATGCGGACGACGACGCTCGCGAGAGGGAGCCATGGCACTCACGGACAAATTCAAGGATCTGCGCAACAGGGCGGGGGATGCGGTGCTCGACCGCAAAGACCAGATCGAGCAGGCGGTGCAGAAGGCCGGAGACGCCGCCGACAAGCGGACCGGCGGCAGGTATCACGAGCAGATACAGAAGGCCGGTGACAAGGCGGCCAGTTTCGTCGACGGTCTCGAGCAGACGCAGAAGGAGGGGGTGGAGGACGCCGCGGGCGACGATGGCGCTCCACCGACGAGTTCCACCTCATGAGCGCCCGGCCGCTGGGCGCCTACGAGCCGGACATCGAGGCCATTCGTAGCGATGTCGCGGCGCTGGCCGGGATGGAGCGATCGTCGCTGCGCTCCGGCGAGCGCAGCTCGGCGGCGTGGCTGGCGCGGCGGCTCGGCGAGCTCGGGATAGCAGACGTCCAGCTCGAGTCATATCGCTACCAGCAGAGCTACGCGCTTGCACACGCCATCCACAACGCCGCGGGGCTGGCTGCGTGCACGCTCGGCGGACCCTCCGGCGCGGCGCTGGCCGCAGCGACGCTGTGGTCCTACGAGCGGGAGGTCAGTGGGGCGTCTCAGTGGCTGCGCCGCCTGCTGCCGCGCGGCGAGGGGCTCAACGTCCTCGCGCGCGTGCCCGCCAAGGGGGAGCGGCGAGCCACGCTCGTCCTCGTCGCCCACCACGACGCGGCCAACACGGGGCTGATCTGGCACCCGCTGCTCGCCACCGCCGGCGGCGAGCGTCATGTGCGTCGCCGCCGGGTGGACCCGTTCATGGCGCCGCTGGAGCTCGCCTTCTCCCTGGCCGCTGCCGGAGGGCTGCTCCGGCGCGGCTCTCGCGTCGGTCGCGCTGCACGCGCGCTCGCCGTGGCGATGTTCGCGCTGGCGACCGCGGTCGACGCGGATGTGGGCCGCAGCGAGACCGTCCCCGGCGCCTCGGATAACGCGAGCGGCGTCGCTGTCTGCCTCGATCTCACGCGCGCGCTGTCAGCGGAGCCGCTCGCGCACACGGACGTCCTCGTGGCGCTCACCGGCGGCGAGGAGGCCGGGATGGGCGGGATGGCGGCGTTCCTCGATCGCCATGCTGTCGAGCTGGAACCGCAGGCGACGTTCGTGCTGGGCTTGGACACCCTCGGCGCGGGCACGCCGATCGTCTGCACAGGCGAGGGGTCGATGCGCGAGCAGCGGTATGCCGAGCGCGACATCGCGCTCGTGGAGGAGGGCGCCGCGATCGCGGGGTTGCAGACTCCCCAGCGCTGGCGTATCGGCGCATGGACGGACCCTGTCCTCGCCGTGCACCGCGGTCTGCCGAGCGCGTCGGTGCTGTCGATGGGTCCGGGCTACTTCCCCAACTATCACCATCCGGGCGACACGCCCGAGCACGTCAACTGGGACTCCGTCGCGGCGTGCGCCAAGATCGCAGCCGGTACCGTCGCCGCCTACGCCGGTGCCTCACAAGACGGCGCTCGATAGCGCCCCCGCTCGTGGGCGCAACGCCACAGGAGATTCAGGCCAAGCCCAGCATCGGACTCGAACCGATGACCCCTTCCTTACCATGGAAGTGCTCTACCAACTGAGCTAGCTGGGCGCGAAAGGCGAGAGGGCACTGTAGCGCGCCGGCTCATCGCCCGCCGCGGGTGCTGCCGTCAGCTGATGTCCTGCAGGAGCTCGTTCGCGGAGGAGAGCCCGAGGCCTCGCGAGAGGATCACGATCGTCTCCAGACGCGGAGAGCGCTTGCAGCGCTCCAGCAGGCTGATCTCGGTGCGGTGCAGATCGCAGATGTCCGCTAGCGCCTCCTGGGAGAGGCCCGCAGCGATCCGGCGCTGGCGGAGATTGGCTGCGAATTGCGTGCGGACCGTGTCCATGGCGCCAACTTTCCCGCCGCGCAGACGAAACGTCCACAGACCACGGTCTGCGACCGGCCGAGTCGGCCAGCGTCCAGCGAGCGGAATAGAAACGCCACTCTATCGTGATGACAAGTATCGGCGCCCGCGAGAACGCGGGCGCCGGCGGGCATCCGAGCCCCGCGTGGAACTTGCACGGGCCGAGTCGCCCGGCCTACGCGTCGTCGCTCGGCGTGACCGTCGTCACGGGTAGCCCCATGCCCGAGACCTTGCTCGGCAGGTCCAGCTTCAGCCACCGCGACACTCTGGGTGAGAGCGTCGAGATGATGATCTCGTCGAAGCCCCGCAGGTTGATCGCGTCCTGGATCGCCGCCGAGGGATCCGGGTCGCCCACGATTCCCTGCACCGGCGTGCCGGCGGCCTCCGTCAGCTCGGGCAGCGCGTCGTCGAGCGTCTGCTGCGCCTCGTCCACCCCCTGGTCCGCCGCGTCCACGACCTTGTGTAGGCCATGCGCGGGGTTGGGGACGAGCAGCGTGAACTTGCAGGGACCGCGCAGAGCACGCTCGCGCACCGCATCTCGCAGGGGCTGGGTTGCGGCCGTCTTGTGCGCCACGACAAGGACTCTGGTGGGCTCGGAGGACTCCATGATCGGGACTCCCTTCTGATGCGTGGTGGCTCGTACCCGCTCAAGCGCTCGCCGCTCGCCCGGTGCTCGCCCCTGTTCTACTCCAATTGTCATCGTCGTGTCCAGGGTGGCGCGGCACGCGCCACGCCGGCGCTCGGTCGCGGCCGTGCGAGGCGCTCGTGGCTAGGCTGTCGGCCATGCGCGTGCACCTCAGCGAGGACTCTCTCGAAGTGCAGCTCGCCGGGTGGGAGAAGGTGCTTGGGCTGCTCGGCAACATCCGCGTCGCGCTACCCGACGTGAGCGACGTGCAGGTCATCGAGAACCCCGTCCGCGAGGCCATGGGCACCGGCATCAAAGCCGGGCTGCGCGTGCCCTGGCTGCTCTACATCGCGCGCACGATCCGCCTCGATGAGGCCTTCATCGTGCGCCGCGGAGTGCCCGGCCTGTCCTTCACCGTGCGCAACCACGCGCCCCTGCGGCGGGTGCTCGTCAGCACGCCCGAAGCCGCGGAGCTCGCGCGGCGGCTCGAGGGCCGCTGAGCGGGGAAAGCGCGCTGCTGACGGCTCCCATGGTGCTGGGCGGGGCCAGAGGTGCCGGGCCGGCGCTACGCCGACGTTTCAGCGTTGCGAAGGCCCGTGAGCATCCAGATCGAGAACAGGCCGATCAGCGCCACTGCGCAGATGAACGCCAGGCCCGTGTGTTCGTGCACGCCCAAGATCAGTCCCCGTCCGGCCTCCAGGAAGGCCGTCGCCGGGTTGAAGCTCGCCACCGTGTGGATCCAGCCCCTGAGCAGGCCCAGCGGCACGTACACCGGAGCCATGAAGATGATCAGGAAGACCGGCGTCTGCATCAGCGGGCCGGCCTGAATAGTGCGGAATCGGAACGCCACCCCCGCAGCCCAGCCGTAGCCCACGAGCACGAGCAGGGCCGCCATGCCGTACAGGCCGAAGATGTCGACGCCGCTGCCCGTGATTCGCATCCCCATCGCCAGCGCTACCGCCGAGACCAGGCTCAGGGTGATCGCCGCGCGCGAGAGCGCCACGAGCGCATAGCCCAACGCGATCCCGCGCCGGTCCTCCGCCGCCAGCATCAGCCGCCGCGCGAAGCCGCTCTCGAAGTCGAATGCCAGCGTGAAGCCCGTGAACAGCCCCGCGAACATCGCCGACTGACACAGCACGAACACGAACTGGAAGGCCGTGTAGCCCGCGCGGAAGTGGAAGCCCGGCACCGAGCCGAGCACCGAGAGCCCGCCCGCAAAGCTCGCCAGGAAGATGAGCGGGAACACCAGCGAGGGGACGAACAGGTCTGGCCTGCGCACGTAGGTGTGAAGGCTTCGCCAGGCGATCGTCCCCGCCACGCGCCACAGGCCGCCGCCCGCCTGCTTGGGTGGTCTGCTCATGTCCGCTGCAACCTCGTGCGCATGGCGCCCTCCACGGCCAGCAGCGACACGATCAGCAGGCCCACGGCCACCGCGAAGCCGCGCCACAGCGCCGTGGGGTCCCAGCCGGAGATGAACAGGCTGCGAAAGCCCTCGATCAGGTAGGAGATCGGGTTCCAGTTGGCCACCGTGTGGAACCAGCCGGTCCGCAGCAGCGTCCGCGGGAGGTTGCTCGAGGACAGGAAGATGAACACGAAGAACAGCGGGAACAGGCCCTGCACCGCCTCTCCCGACCCGGTGCGCAGGGCGGCGGCGCAGCCCAGCGCTCCGAAGGCCACCGCCGTGAGCGCGCCCAGCACCAGGATCACCAGCGCGCCGCCGAAGCCCGCGTCCAGGTGCGCGCCCACGATCAGACCCATGACGACGTACACCGCCGACTGCAGCGCCCCGAGCGCGGCCACGCCCACGAGCAGGCCGGCGATCAGCGACACCCGCCGCAGGGGCGTGAGCGCCAGGCGGTTGAAGAAGCCGCTCTCGATGTCCTCCGCCAGGTTGGTGCCCGTGTTGATGAGCGCGAACATGCCCCCCTGGATGAACGCGACGGCGATCGCAAACGACACGTAGGAGTGAGTGGGAAAGCCCGGAAGGCGCGTCGCCGCGCGCAGCCCGCTCGCGTTCACCGCCAGCAGGATCATCGGGAAGAAGACGATCGGGAAGAGCTGGAAGGGCTGGCGCAGCGTCTTGAGCATCGAGCGCCTGGCAAGCACGCCCACCTGGGTGGAGAGCGTGCCTCTCATGCGCCCGCCGCCGCGCCGGTCGCCCACTCGTCCTCCTCGCCGGAGCCCTCATCGCCGGCGCCCTCGAGCGACCGCCCGGTCTTGGCCAGGAACACGTCGTCGAGCGTGGGGCTGTGCAGGCGAAGGTCCGCTATGCGCAGTCCTTCGGAGTCGAGCGCGCGCACGATCTCCGCGAGGTCGCTCACGCCATCCGGAAGGCGCGCCGCAACGCCGTTGGGCGACGCCGCGGCCGCCTCGCCGAAACGGGCGAGCACCGCGGCAAGGCGGTCGCGGTCGCCGGGGTCCGCGGGGATCGCCTCGACGCTCGGGCGCCCGATCGCCGCCTTCAGCTCCGACGGGGTGCCCTCGGCCACGATCTTGCCGCGGTCGATGATTCCCACGCGGTCCGCCAGCACGTCCGCCTCCTCCAGGTACTGGGTCGTGAGGAATACGGTCACGCCGTCGTTGGCCAGTCGCCTGACCTCGTCCCACAGCGCCGCGCGGCTCTGAGGGTCAAGTCCCGTGGTGGGCTCGTCCAGGAACAGCAGCCGCGGGCGGTGCACGAGCGCGAGGCCCAGATCGAGCCTGCGCTTCATCCCGCCCGAGTAGCCGCCCACCTTGCGGTCCGCCGCGTCCGAGAGCCCCACCCGCTCGAGTAGCTCCGTGCCGCGCTCATCGCGCTCGGCCCTGCCCAGCCCGTGCAACGCGCTCTGCAGGCGCATGTGCTCGCGGCCGGTCAGGAAGGGATCGAGCGCCGACTCCTGCAGCGAGGCGCCGATCGCGCGTCGCACCTCCGCGCCCTGGTGCACCACGTCCAGGCCCGCCACGCGCGCCCTGCCCGAGGTGGGGGGGAGGAGCGTGGTGAGCACCAGCACCGTCGTCGACTTGCCCGCCCCGTTGGGGCCGAGGAAGCCGTAGATCTCGCCCGGCGCGACGCTCAGGTCGATGCCGTCGACCGCGCGCACGCCGCCCTTGAAGTCGCGGACGAGGCTTTCGACCTCGATGCCGTTCTCGCCGTTCGCCCCGACGGTGCCCATCGCTATCCCTCCGCCTCGGTCGCCAGCCGCCCCGGCAGCGACGGATCAACCCGCAGCAGCCTCGCCGGCATCTGCCCCAGCCACCAGTTCCAGCGGCCGAACAGGGAGATCACGATGCCCCGCACGACAGCCGTGTCGGTCGAGCCGGTCCCGTCGTGCTCCTCGCGCATGCGGGAGAGGATGAACACTTCGAGCGGGATCTGCCTGGACAGTCATCGCACGCACCGTCACCGCGTCGAAGCATCCTGAGCGACATCGCGGCGCGCATGGCACGCCAGCGGCTTCTCGACGTCATTGATGATCGTGGTCGGCCGCGGTCGCGAGCCACTCGCTCGCCAGCGCCAGTGATGCTGCGAGCGGCGTCACCGAAGCCTGCTCGCTGTGCGCAAGTATCCTCGCGAGCACGCCCTGTATGTCGCGGACGCGGTCAAAGGCCAGCTCGCGGTCGTAGGCGGTCAGCTCGAGGGCGACGTTGATCAGGCCGCCCCTGATGACAACCAACCATTCACTTGTGCGAGTAATCACATACTCGGCTATGGCGATTGTAGAACGTTGCGGAGCCATGCCGGCGCGATTGTTGGCTGGCCCTCGCGTTTCTCGACGAACGTTCGGCGCGTCTACTGGACATCCCGGTCCGTCGGCGCATCGATATGGCGGGGGCAGGATTCGAACCTGCGAAGGCAGAGCCATGTGGTTTACAGCCACACCCCTTTGACCGCTCGGGAACCCCGCCAGGGTCGTCGAGCATAGCGATCGGAGCGCCCAAGCTCAGCGCAGCGGCCGTCCGACCTCGACCTCGAACGCCGCGTACTTTGGCCCTCCCAGGCGCAGCCCGGTGGTCGCGTCGACCGCGTCGGCCGGGATGAACCAGCGGCGTCCGTCGCCGACGAGCACGAATAGCCGGTCGCAGCGTGAGGGACTGAACAGCTTCGAGACGCCGCTCCAGCTCTGGTTCCCACCCCTTGTGCAGATCATGACTTCCCAGCGGCGGTTCCGGTATCGCGTAGAGGTCTTCACCTGCACCCGCAGCAGCTCATCGCCATCTTCTGCGATCAGGTCGCAGTCGGGGCTGTGGAGCACCGGCAACCAGAGCTTGTAACCCTTCGACCCCAGCCACTCCATCGCCGACAGCTCGCCGAGATCGCCCTGCCTTCGCGGTGACATCCGCTCCATCGTGCAAACATACGTTCGCCTTGGGACGGTACGCGCCGCCCTGCGTTCAGGAGGCCTCGCGCAGCTGCTGGGCGTCGGGGAGCGTCTGAAGCTTTTTCAGCGTCCGGTTCTCGATCTGGCGGACCCGCTCGCGGGTGATGTTGAACGCGTGGCCGACCTCCTCCAGCGTGCGCGAACGCCCGCCTACGATTCCATAGCGCATCTCTATCACCTCTCGCTCGCGCCGCGGCAGGCACGAGAGCACCCGCATGACGTTCTCGCGGCGAAGCGCCTCGGACGCGATCTCGAAGGGCGACTCCGCCGAGACGTCCTCCACGAAGTCCGCCAGCGCCGAATCGTTCTCCTCGCCCATCGGCTTCTCGAGCGAGACAGGCTGCTGGGTGATGCGCATGATGTCGCGCACCTCGTGCACCTCGCACTCGAGCTCGTCGGCCAGCTCGGTCGCTGTCGGCTCGCGCCCGAGCTGCTGGATCAGCCGCCGTTCGGCGTGGATGAGCTTGTTCAACCGCTCGACCATGTGGACGGGGATCCGGATGGTGCGGCCCTTGTCCGCGAGCGAGCGCGTGACCGCCTGGCGTATCCACCAGGTGGCGTAGGTCGAGAACTTGTAGCCGCGGCGATAGTCGAACTTCTCCACCGCCCTGATCAATCCCAACGAACCCTCCTGGATCAGGTCGAGCAGTGTCAGTCCGCGCCCCGCGTAGCCCTTGGCGATCGACACCACCAGGCGCAGGTTCGCCTCGACCATGTGCTGCTTGGCCGCGACGTCGCCGCGCTCGATCCGCTTGGCCAGCGACACCTCCTCTTCGGCGCTGAGCAGGGGCACGCGACCGATCGAGTGCAGGTACAGCCGCAGCGAGTCGAGGCTCGGCTCGACCGTGAGATCCACATCGGGACGCTTGAGCTCCTCGAGGCGCGTGTGCAGGCCGTGGATCTGCTCGTCCCGTTCGTCGCTCTCGCCCCCGCCCGCCAGCGAGTGCACGCCGGCGTCGTCGGTGGTCTCGTCGTCGCGGACGCTGGCGATCTCGTCCCTGCTCGCGCTGTGCATCTGCAGCTCGGACGCCGAATCGCCGGAACCGACCACGTCGATCCCATGCTCGTCCAGATAGCTGAACAGATCCTGCGTCTGCGCACTCGAGAGCTCCGCCTCCTCGAGCGCAGCGTCGAGCGCCTCCACGGACACGAACCCCTTCTCGTGGCCCTCGGCGATGATCCCCTGCAACTCGTCCATCTCCACCACGGCAGTAGCCGTGGTGGTCAAAAGACCGTCAAGCTTGTCACTCACTTGCATCCCCCGGAACAGATCCGTCTCCCCTCGGAGCGGCGAGCCGCCCCGACCTCCCCTCACCTACGCTAAGCCTCCTGTGCGTTGCGTTTGTACTGGCAGTTTCGTTGCGTCTCTGCGTGGCCTCTGGCCCTGAGCGCCCGTAATCCACCGGGCGGTCTCGATGGGCCAAGTGCGGAGTGATACCAGAATACGCGGTCGGGGATACCCCTTCCCTGCGGTAGCAGCGATCGGCCACGGGCGCGCTAGGCTTGGCTGCGGTGCAGGCGACACGGCCCACCTCCACGCCGTCTCCAACCCGCGGCGCCGGCGACGACGTCCAGGCGCGCGTCCCCGCGATAGCCCTCGGGCTCTCGCGCGTAGGCGTCAGCGGCGTCGAGAAGGTCGTGCGCATCCACGAGGAGCTGTTCCTGGCGCGCTTCGACTGCTTCGTGGATCTCAGCCGCAACCAGAAGGGCGCGCACATGTCGCGCTTCGACGAGGTCATCAACGATGCGATCGGCGAGGTCGTCCTCAGCGAGTCCCCGTTCCGGGCGGAGACGCTCGCGCAGCACATCGCAGAGCTCGTGCGTGCCCGCCAGGGAGCGGCGCGGGCAGAGGTCACGATCGCCGCGCGCTATCCCGAGCACAGGCCTGCACCGGTGTCGGGCGTGCTGACGCAGGAGATCTACACGCTGCACGGCCGCGCGGTGGCCTACGAGCACGGCACCCGCCGCACGGTCGGCGTTTCCGCCACCGGCATGACCGCGTGCCCGTGCGCCCAGGAGCTCGTCGCGGCGCGCGCACGGGAACGACTCCTCGCACGCGACTTCTCAGCCGAGCAGATCGACGCGATCCTCGAGAGCGTGCCCCTCGCCACCCACAACCAGCGCGGCCTCGCGACCCTTCAGATCGGCTGCGCCGAGGACTGCTCCGCGGAGATCGACGCCACCGTGCTGCTGGAGATAGCCGAGGGGAGCATGTCCTCGGAGATCTACGAGCTGATGAAGCGATCCGATGAGGTCGAGGTCGTCGAAAAGGCCCATCGCCGACCGCGCTTCGTGGAGGATTGCGTGCGCGAGATGATCGCCGGCGTGGTCAACGCGTTTGCGGACCTGGACGGAGCGAGCTTCGTCTCGGCGCGCCAGGAGAACCTGGAGACCATCCACCAGCACAACGTCGTCGCCGAACGTCACGGCCTGCTGGAGGAGCTGCGCTCAGAGATCTCCACGGGCACGCCGGCGGCCCACCAGACGAGTCTCGAGGAGTGGCTGGACTCAGGCGCCCGGACTCAACCGTCTGCCTGAGCCTGGCTCTGCTGCATCCGCCGGCGCAGACCGAAGAAGTAGTCCAGGCCCGAGAGCACCGTCACCAGAACGGCGAGGTAGAGCAATGCTGCGACCCACATCGGCTTGCCGTGCACGGCGATCACCGCGAGGATCGCGGCGATCTGCAGGCAGGTCTTGACCTTCCCGAACATGCTCGCGGCCATCACGACCCCGGCCTGGGTGGCAGCAAGGCGCAGGACGGTCACGGCCAGCTCGCGCGTGATGATCACCATCGCCACCCATGCCGCGAGGCGGTGGAGGGACACGAGGGCGATCAGCGCCGCCACGATCAACAGCTTGTCGGCCAGCGGGTCCATCAGCTTGCCGAACGTGGTGACCGAGCCGCGCGCCCGCGCGAGGTACCCGTCGACGAAGTCCGTCAGCGAGGCCAGCGCGAACACCACCGCGGCGAGCACGTCTCCGGCCGGCGTGTTGCCGAGCAGCGCGACCACGAGCGCGGGCACCAGCATGATCCGCATCACCGTCAGGAGATTGGGTAGGTTCAATGGAAACACGGCCGCGGACATTATGCCCGCCGCGCATCGACCTTCACCGGAAAGGAACCGCGCCATGAACAAGCGCACGCTCGGACCACGCGGTCCGGAAGTCTCCTCGATCGGTCTCGGCTGCATGGGGATGTCCGCGTTCTACGGCGCCTCTGACGAGCAGGAGGCGCTCCGGACGATCGACCGCGCGCTCGATCTCGGGTGCAACTTCCTGGACACATCCGACATGTACGGCCCCCACACCAACGAGCGGCTCATCGGAGGAGCGATACGGGCGCGGCGCGATGAGGTGTTCCTGGCGACCAAGTTCGGCATCAAGCTCGAGCCCGGCGCGGGGCCGGCCGATCCGCCTCGCCGCTCGATCGACGGCAGCCCCGGCTACGTGCGCAGCGCCTGCGAGGGGTCGCTCAAGCGCCTGGGTGTCGAACACATCGACCTCTACTACCAGCACCGTGTCGACCCCGGCACGCCGATCGAGGACACGGTCGGCGCGATGGCCGAGCTGGTCGCACAGGGCAAGGTCCGCCACCTCGGGCTCTCCGAGGCCAGCGCCGAGACGATCCGCCGTGCGCACGCTGTGCACCCGATCACGGCCGTCCAGACCGAGTACTCGCTGTGGACGCGCGACGTCGAGCCCGAGATCCTGCCGACGCTGAACGAGCTCGGGATCGCCCTCGTGGCCTACTCGCCGCTCGGACGGGGCTTCCTCTCCGGTCGCTTCAGCTCGCCGGATGAGCTCGACGAGGGTGACTTCCGCCGCCACGGACCGCGCTTCACGGGCGAGAACCTCCGCGAGAACCTCAAGCTGGTGGAGCGCGTCAAGGCGCTCGCGGGCGAGAAACAGATCACCCCCGGGCAGCTCGCGCTGGCATGGGTGCTCCACCGCGGCGAGCACATCGTCCCGATCCCCGGCACCAAGCGCATCTCCTACCTGCAGGAGAACATTGCCGCCGCCGAGATCCGGCTCACCGACGACGACGTGCAACGGATCGCCGAGGCGGTTCCGACGGCCACCGGCCCCCGCTACGACGAGGCCGGGATGCGGACGGTGAACGTCTGAGTCCTCAGTAACCGACTGAGTAGAAGCTGATGTGCCGGCAGCCGTGCAGCCGGTAGTGGGGCAGCGCGTGATGGCTCGTGAAGACGACGACGGCGGGGTTTTCGCAATGGATCACGCCGGAGTTCTCGTGGGCGTGAACCACCGTCGCCGGGTTTGTGCCCGTCCACACGTAGTTGACGGTGTCGTTGGCGTAGATGAAGTTCTTGCCGTTGCCCGCGTGGATGACCGCGACCTGGAAGGCGGGCCAGCCCGACTCGTGGTAGTCGCCCCAGATCACGTCGCCTCCGTTGCCGCCGTAGATCGTGTCGTTGCCGTAGCCGCCCAGCAGGTAGTTGTGCACGCCGGGCCTGCCCGCGAGCGTGTTCGCGCGCCCGCCGGAGCCGTGGTCCATGACCAGATTTTGAGGCGCAGGCCAGCCGGCGTGGCTGGTCATCGCCAAGGCCCCCACCGACCCGCACAGCGCTGCCAGCAGCGCCGCGACGGCCACCGTCGCGGGAACACGCGGCCATCTGCGGGCGGGACGGAGGTTCACGGCCGAGCGGCGCACGGGTCGTACATCGTTATTGCTCGGCCCAAACACGAGTGCGCGGCAAACGTTTCGCACATGCGGCCACACGCTTTGCGTCGCGCGCACTCGCACGCCTCCCGCAGCCGCCCAACGGCCTCGCGTGGGCATCCGCGCGCGGGCGCGCCCGCGCTCTGAGCGCAGCTAGCGCTAGGGTGCGGGCATGCCGCTGATCCCCATGGTCATCGAGCGAACGGCGCGAGGCGAGCGCGAGTTCGACATCTATTCGAGGCTGCTCAACGAGCGAATCATCTTCCTGGGGACGCCCATCGACGACCAGGTGGCCAACCTGGTGGTTGCGCAGCTGCTGCACCTGGAGAGCGAGGACCCCGAAAAGGACATCTCGATCTATATCAACTGTCCCGGCGGCAGCATCTACTCGGGGCTGGCGATCTACGACACGATGAAATTCGTCAAACCGGATGTCGCAACCATGTGCGTGGGCGTCGCCATGTCCATGGGCTCGCTGCTGCTGGCCGCGGGCGCCAAGGGCAAGCGCGCGGTGCTGCCCAACTCCAGGATCCTCATCCACCAGCCCTCCGCGGGCTTCGAGGGGCAGTCGACGGACATCGAGATCCACGCGCGCGAGATCCTCAAGCTTCGCGCGCGAATCGATGAGATCTACGCCGAGCACACCGGAAAACCGACCGAGCAGGTGCGCCAGGACATGGAGCGCGACCGCTTCTTCACAGCTGAGCAGGCGCTCGAGTACGGCCTGGTCGACCGGGTGCTGCAGAGCCACTGAGCGGCTCCGGTGGGGACGCGTAGTTCCGCACAGGTGGAGTGGCGCCGGAAGGGATGTCAGCCGTGACCCCGATCGAGCGCTTTCTGCTGGCGGCGATCGCGCTGCTGACGGCGGTGGCCGGCGTGGCGGACCGTCAATCGTGGGCCGCCGTTCCGCGCTTCGCCCTCGCCACGCTCGCCCTGGCGGGGCTCGCCTGGGTCGTGTCCTTCGCCACCGAGCAGCTCGGCGAGCGCTTCGGGCCGGGCGTCACCGGGATGATGCAGTCGACGCTCGGCAACCTGCCTGAGCTGTTCGTGGTGATCTTCGCGCTGCAGAAGGGCGAGCTGATCGTCGCCCAGACCGCGCTCGTCGGCTCGATCTTCGCCAACGCGCTGCTCGTGCTCGGCCTGGTGATCGTCGTTGGCGCCCGTCGCGCGCCCGACGGGATGATGCGCTTCTCAAAGCGCCTGCCCAGGGACACCGCGACGCTGCTGCAGGTCACGGCCTTCATCATCGTCCTGCTCGGCCTCTCGCTCGCCGCCCACGACCCCGCGAGTCATCACGTCAAGGCGATCTCGATCGTCGGCGCGGTCTGCCTGCTGGTCGTCTACCTCGCCTGGGTCGTGCCCTACCTGCGCTCCGACCCGCCCCCGGGGGCCGGCGATGAGACCCGGCCCGCGCCGCGGCTCGGCCTGAGGCTGACGCTCGCCCTGCTGGCCGTCGCCGGGACGGCCTCGGCCTTCGTGTCGGACTGGTTCATCAACGCTCTGGCCCCGGCGATCCACACGCTGAACCTCTCCCAGGCGTTCGCCGGCCTCGTGATCGTCGCGATCGCCGGCAACGCGGTCGAGAACACCGCCGGGCTCGTGCTCGCCTACAAGGGCCGCGCCGACCTGGCCATCTCCGTCGTGAAGAACTCGGTCGCGCAGATCGCCGCCTTCCTGTTCCCGCTGCTCGTGCTCGTCTCCCTGCTGCTCGCCACCACGCTGACCTTCGCCCTCGCGCCGGTCTACATCGGCGCGCTCGTGCTCACGGCGCTCGTGCTCGGGCAGGTCACCGGCGACGGCAAGGCAGCCGAGTTCGAGGGATGGGCGCTCGTCGCGCTCTACGTGATCCTCGCGACGCTCACCATCTACGAGTAGCCAGCGGCCCGCTGGTCGGGCACCGAATCGCGCTCGTCGCGCCGCGTCGGCTCAGCCGCGCGCGAGCCCGCCGATCAGCGCGCCGGCTATGCCGCCCGCCCCGGCCGTCGCCGCGGTGCTCTCGATGCCCTCGAGCGGTGCGATGAACAACGTCTGGATGGCGAGGCGGCCGGGACCCGTGAAGCGGTTCCATGTGAGCTTGCCGCCGCCGCCGAAGATGCCCGTCTTCAGGCCCATCGTGACCGCCTCGAGCTTGACCGTCGGGTCCTTGTACAGCCAGCCTCCCGCCTCCACGTCGATCTGCTCGCCGGCGTCGAGGTTGACGAGGAACACGTTGCCGTGCCCGTGCAGCCACACGAGCGCGTCGCCGTCGGTCGCGCGGAACTTGTCCATGAAGAAGCCCGACCCGCCGAGCAGCATGTTCTGCACGCCCTTGATGCGTTCGAAGCTGTAGTCGAGGTTGTCCGTGGCCGCGATGAACTGGTGCTCGCGCACGTCCAGGCCCTCGCCCTGGCGCAGGTGCAGCGGCACGCACTGGCCGGGCGAGTCCCGCGAGAAGGCGATCCGTCCCGAGCCCGAGGTGCGCGTCACGAAGAACTCGAGACCGGCGATCTTGCGCTTGATCGCGCCCGGCAGTTTCTTCAGCTCGACGTTCAGCTGCGTCTCCTTCCACAGCAGCACGTGGTGCTCGAACATCACCGCCTGGTTTGAGATCTCGATCTGCAGCTCCGGGACCAGTTCGCCGCGGATATGGTAGGTCACGCCCGCGAACGACTCGTCGTGCGCGCTCGGCGGGATCGGCTCGGGCAGGTGCATGGTGTCTCCTTGTCTGTCGCGTCCCGCCGCGGCGGGACGGATCTCGGTCGCTCGGGCCGGCCTCGGGGTCAGAACTGGCCGCGGACATGGGCGCGGTGAGCTTCGCGCCTGGGGCGGACGCCGTCAAGGGGATCGGACGGTTCGCCGACCGGCCAGACACGCTAGACTGGCTGCACCTCGCGCCTGGGCGGGGTTTTTCTTCGCCCAAGGCCGCTGTCCACACCGACGCAGGGATTTCTGATCATGGCTCGCGGAGACGTTCGAATCGCTATCACCCTCGCGTGCGAGGAGTGCAAGCATCGCAACTACCAGACCAACAAGAGCAAGCGCAACAACCCCGACCGGGTGACCCTGCGTAAGTACTGCCGCTGGTGCAAGAAGCACACCAGCCACCGGGAGACCCGTTAGCGCGGGAGCGCTGCTGTGGCCCGTGACCGTAAACGTGCAAAGCAGCGCCGCGCCCGCGGCGCGACGGCCGTGGGCCGGCGTGGCTCGTCAGGCGCTCCTGCGACCACGCCGAGCCAGCCTATCCGCGAAGATCTCCCGGGTGCGCTCGACCACGCCTCCGGAGAGGTCGACGAGTTCGACGCCGCGCTCGTCCGAGGCGCCGGCGGCGTTCCCGCGGCGCCCGGGAGCGACCTCGACGCTGCCACCGAGGATGAACTGCAGGAGTTCCAGCCCCCCGGCGCTCCGCCCACGGGCGGCGGGGCCGGTGGCGGCGCACGCGGTGGCGGTGCGGGCGAGGAGCGGCCGTCCGGAGCTCCCCTACGTGGCGGCAACCGTGCCGTTGGCTTTCTCCGCGCCAGCTGGGCAGAGCTCCAGCGCGTGCAGTGGCCCGACCGGCGCCAGGTCACCCAGGCGACAGCGGTGGTGCTCGGCTTCGTCGCCATCGCCGGCGCCTATCTCGGCGTGGCCGACTATGTGGCCAAAGAAATCGTCGAATTCGTACTCTGAGTGCTGTGCCGACGTCGTGATGCAGCCCCACAGCGCATCATCCACCGGCCGGCCTTCTCCATCCGCCACTGAATCTGTCGAGGGACTCTGAATGTTTCGTTGGTACGTCGTCAACACATACTCCGGCCACGAGAACAAGGTCAAGCACAACCTCGAGCACCGGCTCGTGTCCCTGGGTCAGCAGCGAGCTGTCCGGAGCGTCGTCGTCCCGACCGAAGCGGTCTCGGAGATGAAGGACAACCAGAAGATCACGGTCGAGAAGCGCACGATGCCCGGCTACGTGCTCGTGAACATGGAGCTCAACGAGGACTCATGGGGCGTGGTCAAGGGAACCCCCGGCGTCACCGGGTTCGTGGGTGCATCCCAGGAGCCGGTTCCGCTGACCCAGACCGAGGTCGACCGGCTGCTCCACAAGGAGGTCGCGACGGCCACACGGACGCGTGCCCAGTTCACGATCGGCGAGTCCGTCAAGGTTGTCTCCGGCCCGCTCTCGGACTTCTCGGGAGAGATCTCCGAGATCAACGAGGACGCGGCGAGGCTCAAGGTGCTGGTATCAATCTTTGGCAGGGAGACCCCTGTCGAGGTAGGCTTCGACCAAGTGAAGAAGCTCTGAGCCGGCCGATGACCGGCGTCAGGCGGCGTCCTCGGGCGCTCGTGTGCGGAGCACACTTCGCTTCCTGCGTCCTTGCCTGACTTGGCCCTCGACCGGCTCACCGGTCGATTTGCCTGAGACGCGCAGGCCGGCCGGTCGGACCCAACAACAGCGCAGACCGAACTTTTCAGACCGAATAGAACAGAAGACAACACATGGCTAAGAAGGTTCTAACGACAATTAAGCTGCAGGCGAATGCCGGGCAGGCGAGCCCCGCCCCGCCGGTCGGCCCTGCGCTGGGCCAGCACGGGATCAACATCATGGAGTTCTGCAAGGCGTTCAACGCCCAGACGCAGAGCGAAACGGGAACGGTCATTCCGGTCGTGATCACCGTCTATGAGGACCGCTCGTTCACCTTCGTGACCAAGACCCCGCCGGCCGCGGTGCTTATCCGCCAGGCGATCAAGGTCCCCAAGGGCTCGGGCGAGCCCAACCGCGTGAAGGTCGGCACCATCACCCAGGCGCAACTCCGCGAGATCGCGGAGCGCAAGCTCGAGGACCTGAACGCCCACGACATCGAGCAGGCGGCCAAGATCATCGCCGGCACCGCCCGCTCGATGGGCGTCGAGGTGGCGTCATGAGCAAACACGGACGCCGCTACTCAGAGACGCTCGCCAGGGTCGATCGCGAGCGCGAGTACGAGCCGGCCGAGGCGATCGCGCTCGTGCGCGGCCTGACCGCCGCGAAGTTCGACGAGTCGATCGAGGTTCACGTCCGCACCGGTCTGAACGTGCGTCACGCCGACGAGCAGCTGCGCGGCACGATCGCTCTGCCGAACGGCCTGGGCAAAGACGTCAAGATCGCCGTGTTCGCACAGGGCGACAAGGCGCGCGAGGCCGAGGAGGCCGGCGCGGACTTCGTCGGCGGCGAGGATCTCGCCAAGCGCATCGAGGAGGGCTTCGACGACTTCGATGTGACGATCGCCACGCCGGACATGATGTCGATCGTCGGACGCCTGGGCCGCGTGCTCGGTCCGTCCGGCAAGATGCCCAACCCGAAAGTCGGCACGGTGACGATGGACGTCGCCAAAGCGGTCGAAGAGTCCAAGTCGGGCAAGGTCGAATACCGCACCGACCGCACCGCGATCGTGCACCTGGTCATCGGCAAGGCCAGCTTCGACGACCGCAAGCTGTTGGAGAACTACGCAGCGGTGGTCGAAGAGCTCGTGCGCGCCAAGCCGTCGGCGGCGAAAGGCCGCTATCTGCGCTCGATCACCCTCGCATCGACGATGGGGCCGGGCGTGAAGGTCGACTCCAGCCGCACCCGCGAAATCCTCGAGGAGGCGCCCGCGGCGAACATCGCCGCCTAGCGCCACCGACGACAGGCCACCAGAGACCCCCGGCGGCGGCGCTGCCCGATCTTCGATCGGCGCCGCGGAAGCCCGGGACAGGAGCCCCAAATGAACCGAGACCAGAAGGCCGTGGCGATCGAGGAGATCGCCGCTCACATCCAGGAGTCCGAGGCGGTCTTCGCCGTGGACTACCGAGGCATCACGGTAGCTCAGATAGCGGAGCTGCGCGCCAAGCTGCGCGAGGGCGACGCGACCTTCCAGGTGGTCAAGAACTCGCTCACCGAGCGTGCGGCCGACCAGGTTGGAGCGGAGGCGCTCAAGGATTTCCTCGCGGGTCCCACTGCGCTGACGTTCGTCCGCGGCGACATCGCCGTCGCCGCCAAGGCGGTCGCCGACTACGCCCGCGCGACGCAGATACTGCCCTTCAAGGGCGGCCTGATGGGCGGCGCCGCGCTGGACGTCGAGCAGATCCGCTCGCTCTCGCGTCTGCCCTCGCGCGAAGTGCTCTACTCGCAGCTCGTCGGCGTCGTGGCCTCGCCGATCTCCGGCCTCGTTCGCACCCTGGGCGCGCTCATCGGCGGTCTCGCCGTAGCGCTCGGCCAGGTCAGCGAGAAGAAGCAGTCCGGAGAGATCCCCGCCGGCGCTGCTGCGGCCGCGCAGGCACCAGCGCCCGAGGCTGCTTCCGCGCAGGAGCCGGCGCAGGAGTCGGCTCAGGCCGAGGAGTCGACGGCGGCCGAGGTCGAGCAGCCCGAGGCCGAGGACGCAGCGCAGGTCGAGGAGCAGCCTCAGTCCGAGGCCGAGGCCGACGCGGTGGCCGATGCCGCGCCGCAGGACGAGACTGAACCGGAGAAGGACGAGCCGGCGCAAGCAGACGACAACCAGGCGGACGTCTCGGCTGAGGCCCAGTCCGAGGACGCCGAGACGAACCCCACCAAGGAGGACTAGAAGCTATGGCTACCAGCACACAGGATTGGATTGAGGAGCTCAAGGGCATTTCGGTGCTCGAGCTCGCTGAGCGGATCAAGGCGCTCGAGGAGGAGTTCGGCGTTTCGGCGGCCGCCATGGCGGCGCCGGCGGCGGCACCGGCGGGCGGCGGAGGCGACGGCGCGAGCGCAGAGGACGAAGAACCGAGCACGGTCGACGTGGTCCTCACCGGATCGGGCGACAAGAAGATCCAGGTCATCAAGGTCGTGCGTGCCGCGACCGGCCTTGGCCTGAAAGAGGCCAAGGCGCTCGTGGACGAGGCTCCCAAGCCGGTCAAGGAGGGCATCGACCGCGAGGAGGCCGGCAAGCTCAAGCAGGAATTGGAGGAGGCGGGGGCGTCGGTCGAGCTCAAGTAGGCGATCGCCATCGTCCCGCCTGTCCGAAAGGGCCCCGCCACGGCGGGGCCCTTCCTTTATGCACCGCTAACAAACTGCCGCGTTTTCCGGTAAAGTGCGCTCCGCTAGCCGATAGCCGTAGCCGTCCGACACGCCGAGGTCGCGCCACATACGCGAATTCTCGAAGGGCGGGGTCCGTGAGTGCTGGCTGCCCTTCGGGGTGAGGATAGCCTGTGCTATCTTTCTTAGTCGCGCTTCGGCGCCCTCCTCTGCCCGTGTATCGCCCTCCGAAGGAGTCATTTCTTGGCTGCTGTAGATGCTCTCCGGACGCGTAGAAGCTTTGCGCGCCTGAATAAGACAGTTGACGTCCCCAACCTGATCGACATTCAGCGCCGCTCGTTCGCGTGGCTGACCGACCATGACAGCGGCGGTCTGCGCGAGACGATCGACGACATCTCACCGATCGAGGACTACACGGGCAACCTTGCGGTTCAATTCGGCGAGTTCGTCTTCGACGAGCCGGTCGCCTCGCTCGAGCAGTGCCGCGAGAAGGACCTGACCTACGCCCGTCCCCTGACGGTGACCGTCGCGTTCATCAACCGCGAGACGGGCGAGATCCGCGAGCAGTCGGTGTTCATGGGCGACTTCCCGTGGATGACCGAGCGCGGCACGTTCGTGATCAACGGCACCGAGCGCGTGGTCGTCACGCAGCTCGTGCGCTCCCCCGGGGCGTACCTGATGGAGCCCAAGGATCGCGAGAAGCAGGTGTTCATCGCCAACCTGATGCCCGCCCGCGGTTCCTGGCTCGAGCTGGAGATCGACAAGAAGGGCAAGGTGTTCGTCCGCATCGACCGCAAGCGCAAGCTGCCCGTCACGGTGCTGCTGCGCGCGATGGGCTATGCGAGCGATGAGGAGATCCTCCGCCTGTTCGAGAACTCGCTGTACATCCGCAACACGATCGAATCGGACACTGAAGTCACGCGCACCGAAGAGGGCGCGCTGATCGAGCTCTTCAAGAAGCAGC
>JADGPK010000001.1 GCA_017882445.1 Solirubrobacteraceae bacterium | reverse complement strand
GTTGAACCAGTGGAGACGGTGGGAATCGAACCCACGTCCGTGATCGCGTGTGAATGGCTTCTACGAGCGTAGCCGGCGCTCTGATCTCGTCCCCCACTCGCCTCGCCGGCGGGGTTGTGGGGGACCAGCCTCCTGAGTTTCCCCGACTTGGCGAAGGCGGACCGCGCCGGGTGAGCCTGCTTTCTGATCCCGGCCTTCCCCGCCGCAGGCAAGCGGGGCCCGAGACCTCACGGCTTAGCTATTGACTAAGCAGCGAGGGCGTACTCGTGAGAGTCCGCACTTATGTTTTTCCCGGGTGTTTTACGAGGCCGCCCGGGACCTCGACTCGCCACCATCCCCACGAGCCGACCACGTCGAAGCCTGTCGTCCCCGGGAATGTCGCTTCTTCAGTCTAGCCGCACCACAGCGGCCCGAGCCGGCGCACGGCAAAAAAACGACGCGGTTCCGATCCACTTGAGGAACCCACTTCGTCCGGCTCGGGAGCCTTTCTCGGTGGGTGGCGCGGCCTCACACCTCGGTGGCCTCGCTCTTTGCGGATCGGTTCCGCGTCTGGATCCAAGCTAGCTCGCACCCCCGGCCATTGCAACCCCCTCCCGCCACTCGATCCCGCACATTGCGCAAGAAATGCATCCGCGAACCCCGGGTCCGGGACATTGTCGGGGGGCGCGACGCGTTAGGCGACGCTTAAGGGTGCTGCGACAATGAAGGCATGGACAATCGCGAGCTCTCCCTGTCCGCGCGCGCACCGGTCGCACCGGCGGCGCCCATCCACGCGGAGGTGCTCCCGGCGCACCCCAGCGAGAACCCGTTTGGAGCTTCGGGCGGCCATAAGACGGGCAACGTACGCCGGCGGATCGGGAGCGCCCTGGCGGCGGTCGGAGCGCTTGCGGCCAAGTTCTTCGCTGCGATCAAAGGCGCAGTGCTGCTGCTGCCGAAACTGAAGCTGCTGACGACCGCCGGGACGGCATTGGTGTCCGTCGCCGCCTATTCGCTGTTCTGGGGCTGGACGTTCGCGGCCGGGTTCGTGGTGCTGCTGTTCGTGCACGAGATGGGCCATGTGATCCAGCTGCGCCGCGAGGGCATCAAGGCGAGCGCGCCGATGTTCGTTCCATTCCTGGGTGCCATGATCATGGCGAAGTCGCTCGGCGAGAACGCGCTCGCCGAGGCGCGTGTCGGACTGGCCGGTCCCATCCTCGGCACCATCGGCTCGGGCGTCTGCCTGGCGGTCGGCGAGGCGACGAACAGCGACCTGCTTCGAGCGCTCGCCTATGTGGGGTTCTTCCTGAACCTCTTCAACCTGCTGCCGGTGGTCCCACTCGACGGTGGACGTGCGATGGCCGCGATGGCGCCCTGGATGTGGTTCCTGGGCTTCGGTGCGCTGGTAGCGATGGTGTTCGTGTTTCCCAACCCCATCCTGCTGATCATCGTCCTGTTCGGAGGCATGGAGACCTGGCGGCGCTGGCAGCAGCGCAAGACACGCTCGCTCGAGCAGGCCGCCTACTATCGCGTCTCGCGCCGCAACCGCATGCTCGTCGGGGTGGTCTACATCGGGCTGATCGCGCTGCTTGCGTTCGGGATGCACGAGACGCACATCCTCAGCTCGGCCGGCCACAGCTTCCGCTCGATCTGACTCGGGCCTGCGCTTCGATCTGACTCCAGGCCGGCCTACCGCCTGGCCTCGCGCACGGCGCGTTCCATGTCGCGCTTGGTCTCGCGCTCGCGGATCGACTGGCGCTTGTCGTAGAGATCCTTGCCCCGTGCGAGGGCGATCTCGACCTTGGCGTGAGCACCGGTGAAGTAGATGCGGGTGGGCACGAGCGTCAGGCCTCGCTCCTTGGCGCGCGCGGCGATGCGGTCGAGCTCGCGCCGGTGCAGGAGCAGCTTGCGGGGCCGTTCGGGTTCGTGGTTTTCGCGCGAGGCGGGCTGATAGGGAGGCACGTGCACGGAGTGCAGCCACAGCTCCCCGTCGCGGATCGCGGCATAGCCGTCCTTCAGCTGGGCGCCGGACGTACGTAGAGCCTTGACCTCGGTGCCTTCCAACACGATTCCGCACTCCAGCCGCTCGATCAGCTCGTAGCGGTGGGAGGCGTAGCGGTTGGATGCCACGTCCCCGGCGCCGATCTTGCGCTTGCCCTTGCCCTTGGCCATGCTCCGAGCCTAGCCTGCCGGCAGGAGATCGACGCGTCCGCGGACGCTGTCCACACGCGCCACCCGCACTTCCACCGGATCGCTCAAGCGCAGCGTCGCCCCGGTGCGCTCGCCCTGCAGGATGGTGCCCTGCTCGTTGAGCTCCCACCACTCGCGTGCGCCGTCCCGATCGCCACCGGCGTCCCTCGTGCCGTGAGATCGGCGCTGATTGCGGCCCCTGGGGGTCCTCTCGGTGGTCGCGGGGGGAGCACGCAACAGCCGTACCGGCAGCATGCCCTCGTAGGCCGGCGACACGACCTCCTGTCCCTCGGCCTCGCCGGCGGGGCCGAAGGCGACGAACGCGCCCGCGGAGATCAGCCCGGTGATCTCCCCCGCGAAGACCTGCTCGAAGCCGTCCTCGTAGAGAGTGCGCTCCAAGGCGAAGCAGCGCGCGATGTCGTCCGCGTCGCGCTCGATCGTCATGGCGTCGCGCTCGCGTTCGGAGGTCCACACACCGAGCTCCACGAGCTCTCCGGCGCGCGGCGCGCGCTCCCCTGCGCCGACCGCGGAGAGCAGCGCGCGGTGGCAGACCAGATCGGGGTAGCGGCGGATGGGCGACGTGAAGTGGCAGTAGGTGGCCGAATGCAGGCCCGCGTGGCCGAGGTTCCTGGGCGAGTAGTAGGCCTGCTTGAGCGAGCGGAGCACGAGCGAGCTCAGCGCCAACCGTCCTCGGCCCGTGCGCCGCACGTGCTCGTCGACCCTCCTTGAGATCTCGCCGACGAGCTCGGCGGCCTGCGAGGCGGACAGCTGCTCAGGCAGCGGCGGGGTGGGCACCTCCAGGGAGGCCAGCTGGTCGGCCAGGTGGGCGATACGTTCGGGCTCGGGACGCTCGTGGACGCGATACAGGCACGGCACCTCGCGCTGGGCCAGCAGCGCCGCCACGGCCTCGTTGGCGGCGATCATGAGGTGCTCGATCAGGCGATGGGACTCTGTCTGCACGCGGGTGGAAATGGCCGCGACGTTGCCCTGCTCGTCGAAAGAGATCTCGGGCTCCTCCGATTCCACCACCAGCGCGCCGCTCCGCTCGCGCTTCTGCTGAAGCGCCGCCGCCGTCTCCCGCGCGGCCCGCAGAGGCTCCCGCCACGGCTCGGCCGCCGACTCGCCGCCCGCGAAGATGCGATCCACGCGCTCGTAGTCCAGTCGTTCATCCGAGCGGATCAGGGAGCGGTAGAAGGCGGCCCTTGCGAGGAGAGCGCCGCGCAGGTCCAACTCCACGGTCACCACCGGGCGGTCCTCCCCGGGCATCAGCGAGCAGGCGTCGCTCGACAGGGCATGGGGAAGCATCGGCTCGACCGCCCCGGGCACATACACGCTCGTTGCGCGTCTGCGCGCCTCGCGGTCGACGAGCGAGCCCTCGCGCACGTGCGCTGTGACATCGGCGATGTGGACCCATACCCGCGTCGTGCCATCTCCGATCTCTTCGGCCGAGATGGCGTCGTCGAAGTCGCGGGCGCTGGCGGGGTCGATGGTGAACGTCGCCAGCCCGCGCAGATCGCGCCTGCCACCCTGCGAGCTCCTGACGTGCTCGCCGGCGGCTCGCGCCTCGCGCTCCACCGCCGGGTCGAAGCCGCGCCTGAGACCCCGATCGAGCATGAGCCCCTCGATCACGTCACGCGCCACATCGGGACGACCGAGGACGCGCACGATGCGCCCCGTCGACCCGCGGGCGGCGCCCTGCACGAGGACGAGGTCCCCCGCACGCGCATCACGCCCACCTCCCCGTTCGGGGCGCAGGGACTTCAGCGTGATGCTCGCCGAGCCTCCCCTACGCGGTGAGGGGGCGACTCGATCGGGTCGCGCAAACAGCGGCGCAGCGGCGAGGAAGCGCCCGCGTCTCTCCAGCACCGCCACGACGGCGTCCGGGGGGGCGGGTCGACTCGAGGCGCTGGAGCCGCCGGGCCTGCGCGGGCGAGAGGCGCTCACTTCACCTTCGCAGCGAGCGTCGCGAGCGCCACATCGACGCCGTGCGGTGTGTCCACCTGGTTCTTCCCGAGAGCCACTTCGGGGGTGATTCCGGCGCCCTCCTTGACGCCGCCGCCGCCCAGGTTGCGCCCGGCGGGGGTGAAGTACTCCCCGACGGTGATGTCGAGCGCGCCCCCGTTGGACAGCGACTCCTCCTCCTGGAACACGCCCTTGCCGAACGTGTGGGTGCCCACGACGGTTGCCCGATGATGGTCCTGCAGGGCCGCCGTGACGATCTCGGCTGCCGAGGCTGTGTTCGCATCGACGAGGACCACCACCGGGATCGACGTCGAGATCGCGCCGCCGGTCGCGATCAGCATCTCGGGCGTCTGGGTGCGCCCGCGCGTGCTGACGATCGTCCCGCTGGGAATGAAGATGCTCGCGATCATCTGGGCCTCCTCGACGAGGCCTCCGCCGTTGTCACGTAGATCGAGCACTATCCCGCGCGCACCCGCGTGAAGCTCGTGCTCGACCGCTTCGCGAACTTCTGCGTGCGCCCCCGGACTGAACGTCGCGAGGGCCACCACACCGAGCCTGACGCCGCGGACGGTCCTCGTGGCTGAGGCGACCACCGGCTCGGAGATCGTCGCGCGCGTGATCTTCAGGGTGCGGACGCTCGCGCGTGCGGAGCGCGTCCGCGGAGTCTCGATCTGGAGCACGACGTCTGTTCCTGGCAGACCCTTGATGAGCGCGGTGGCGGCGTCGCCGGAGAGGCCTTTGAGCGTGCGCCCGTTGACCGCCACGATCAGCTCGCCCGCCTTCAGGCCCGCGCGGATGGCCGGCGAGGCGTCGAATACGCGTGCGATCAGCAGTCCGCGGGGGTCCGGACCGACGGCGACACCGATGCCGGTGAAGTGCGGCGGAGCGTTGAATTCCCGGTATTCGCTTGGCGTGAGATAGTGGGAGAAGCGATCGCCTAGGCTCGAGACCACGCCGGAGATCGAGGCGTTGGACAGCTGGTTGGTGGGGATCGCGCGGTAGTAGTCGTGAGCGATTCGCCGGATCGCTTCGTCGACGACCCGCGTCTGGTGATCGGCTACGAACGTGCTGCGCAGGAAGCCGGGAAGGTGTTCCGGATGCCCGCCGAGCCACAGTCCGAAGACGAGCAGGATCGGGAGCAGGAACGCGAGCACGGCGTTCAGCGGCTGTCGTTGTGGCGTGGTCATGGCTGCAGGCAAGCGTAGTCGAGGCGCGAGCGCGCCCGGGATCCGCGAGAACCTTCTAGGGTGGGCTGATGGCGAGCGTGACAGCCAGCACCGTGCCCTCGAACGGCCTGCCGATCCACAGGATCGCGCTGCCCGGCACCCGCGCGCTGACGGTGCTCGTAGCCTTCGACGCTGGCGCGCGCAACGAGCGCGCCGATGAGAACGGGATGGCCCACTTCCTCGAGCACCTCGTGTTCAAGGGTGGGGAGAAGTTCCCGACCTACAAGGACGTGAACGAGACGGCCGAGCGGCTCGGGGGCGTGCTGAACGCCTATACGAGCCATGACCTCGTCGCCTTCCACATCACCGTGCGCGCTGAGAGCGCGAGCGCGGCGATCGACCTGCTCACCGACTTCGTGGGTCGCCCGCGACTGGACGCCGAGGAGCTCGACCGCGAGCGCGGTGTCGTGATCCAGGAGATCAATCGCGCCTTCGACCAGCCGTCGATGGTCGCCGAGTATCTGATCGACCGGGCGGCCTTCGGCGAGCACCCGCTCGGGCGTACCGTGCTGGGAGCAGAGCAGAACCTCAGAAGCTTCACGCGCGAGGGGATCGTCGCCTTCCGCGAACGCCGCTGGGCGGGCGCGCGGGGAGGCGCGTTCCTGGCGGGGAACCTCGAACACGTGCCCGCCGAGGAGGAGCTGCAAGAGCGCTTCGCCCGTTTTCCGTCGCTGCCCGAGCCCGAGCCCTGCCTGCCCGCTCCGGACTTCGACCCGCAGAAGCTCGTCGAGCAGCGCGACACCAACCAGTCGCACCTGCGCATGATCTACCGGCCCGACATCACTGTCTCGGACGTCCGCGAGCGCGCAGCGCTGTCGATCTACTCGACTCTCCTCGGAGGCTCGATGGGCTCGCGCCTGTTCGAGGAGATACGTGAGAAGCGCGGCCTGTGCTACTCGGTCTATGCGGTCGACCACACCTTCGCCGACGTGCCCGTCCTGCAACTCGGCTCGGGCCTCGAGTCGGGGAAGTGCGTGGAGGCCTACACGCGCATGCGCGAGATAGTCGACGAGCTGCGCAAGAACGGCCCGACCGAGGAGGAGGTGCAGCGGGCGCGCGCCTACGCGGCCGGCCGCACGGTGCTGGCGTTTGAGAACACCAACGCCGTCGCCCGATACGGGGCAAACCAGTCGATCGTCTTCGGCGAGGACATCGACCCCGATGCTGCCATCGCCGCGCTCGATGCGGTGACCTACGACGAGGTCCGCGAGGTAGCGGACGGCGTGGCCGACAACCTGGCCGTCGCCTGCGTGGGCCCACACAGCGTCGAGGAGTTCTAGTTAGTCGTCGATGCCCGGCAGCGCCAGGATCGGCAGCTCTCCGCCGTTGATCGACGCCAGCTCGTCCAGGTCGACACGGTCGTGCGGACGCCCCGCCAGGCGCTTGAAGGCGACGAGGTGGGGCAGATCGGCGACCTGAAGCGAGAGCTCGCCCATCTGCGTGCGGATCGCGCTCGAACTCACGCTCGCAAAATCCAGGGGCGGCTCTCCCTCCAGCAGCAGGTCGATACGTCCATGATCGGTTTCGAGCTGCCAGCCCTGCGCGGGCAGCTCGCTGTCCGCCTGGATGCGCTCGCCGCCGAGCCTGTGAGCGTGGACGCTGCTCATCGCGAGAGCCGCGCGAGTGCGTGCATCGGCAGAATCTGGGATCAGGACGTCGATGTCGCGCGTGTAGCGCACGTAGCCGTGCGTGATCACCGCCCAGCCGCCGATCACGACGTGCGGCACCTGATGGGCCATCAGGACTCCGATCAGCGCGGAGTCGTCGCGCCCACTCACCGTGCTTGACGTCCGGCCTGGAGCTGCTCGGCGATGCGCGCGAGCGCGAGGCCTTCGTCGATGCGCTGCTCGTGGCTCATCCGTCGCGCACGGAGGCGATCCAGCTGCTTACCCTCGTCGCCTCCGCGTTCCCACGCCTCCCTCGTCCGCTCGAGGCGCTCCGCGGCAGAGTCCCGCGGAGAGCCGACCGGCGACGCGCGCCGCCGCCGTGCTCGCCCGTCGGCCAGCCACGGCACCTGCGCCGGAGCCTCCCCCGCCCGCTCGCGCTCCTCCTGATCGGCGCGCCGGTCGATCCGGATCGCGAGGTCGGCCGCGGCCGCGATGCGCGCGAGCGCGTCCACGCCCGGCTGGCGGCGGCCGCGCGCGTACGCGCTGAGCACCGACGCCGGCAGGCCTGCCCGGCGAGCCAGCTCGGCCTGGTTGAGACCACTCTCGCGCCGTATTTCCGCGATCAGCTGCCCTGCTGCGCCCTGCATGCACCCGATGTTAGCGCATCCGCTAATGTTGCGTCGCGGTCGACGGACCCGCGCGACAGCTCAGCCGATCGCGACCATGCGGTCGATGGGCACCCTGGCCCGCACAGCGATCTCCTCGGGAACACGCACCTCGAACTTCATCTCGCGCAGCGCGTCGCGGAGCTTTGGCAGCGTGATCATCTTCATGTACTTGCACGAGGCCTCGGCGTTGGCCGGGATGAATTCGATGTCCGGAGCGGCCATGCGCAGGGGGTAGAGCATGCCGATCTCCGTCGCCACCACGGCCTGGGCGCGTGCGGGCGAGGAGGACCCGTTGGCGCCACGACCCGCGTCGCGCCGATCGGACGTCCTTGCGACGGCCTCGCGCTCGGCCTGCTCGGCGTATTGCAGCATCCCCCCCGTCGAGAACATGTGAACCCCCTCGGCCGACACGTCGCCGGCGGCCACGTACTCCATCACGCTGGTCGAGCACCCGCACTCGGGGTGGATAAGGAAGTCCGCGCCCGGGTGCGCAGCGCGAGTGGCTTCGATGTCCGAAGGACGGATGCCCGCGTGGACGTGGCACTCGCCGTCCCACACGTGCATGCGCCGGCCGAGTTCCTTCTCGACGAATGCGCCGAGCCACATGTCTGGACCGAACAGGATCTCGGTGTCGGGTCCGTGGGTCGCGTAGATGTGGCGCACGACCTCCACGGCGTTCGCAGACGTGCAGCAGTAATCGGTCAGCGCCTTGACCTCGGCGGTGGTGTTCACGTACATGACCACCACGCCCCGGGGATACTGCGCCCGCCACGCGGCCAGCTGCTCGGCGTCGATCGATGCCGCCAGCGAGCAGCCTGCGTCGAGGTCTGGGATCAGCACGGTCTTCTCGGGACAGAGGATCGAGGCGGTCTCGGCCATGAAGTGCACGCCGCAGAAGACGATCGTCTCGCAGTCGGCGGCTGCGGCCCGGCGCGAGAGGCCGAGCGAGTCGCCGACGTAGTCGGCCACGTCCTGCACCTCGGGCACCTGGTAGTTGTGGGCGAGGATCACCGCCCGGCGCTCGGCCGCCAGCGCGCGCACCTCATCCTGCATGCCAGCGATCTCCTTCACCGACAGCTCCGGCGCGGCAGAGACGGTTGGAGCCATGGGCAGGTTCATGGCAGGACCTCCAGTGTGAGGGATAGGTCGAGGGCGGGCGCGGAATGGGTGAGCGCACCCATCGAGATCCATTCTACCCCCGTCTGCGCGAGCTCCCCGAGCGTCTGGAGGGTCACCCCGCCGCTCGCCTCTAGCTCCGCGCGGCCCGCCACCTGGGCCACCGCGGCGCGCAGCTGGGGCTCGTCCATGTTGTCCAGCAGCAGGCGCCGCGCCCCCGCCGCGAGCGCCTCGTCGATCTCCCGTGCATCGCGCACCTCCACCTCGAGCGTGTCCGCCAACTCGGGCGCTGCGGCGAGCGCTCGGCCGACCGCTTGCGCGATGCCGCCCGCGGCGGCGATGTGGTTCTCCTTGATCAGGATCGCGTCATACAGACCCGCACGGTGGTTGACCGCGCCGCCGGCCGCGACCGCCGCCTTCTCCAGCGCGCGCAGGCCCGGGGTGGTCTTGCGCGTGTCGAGCACATTCGCCCCCGTCCCCTGCACCTCGCTGACGGCGCGGGCGGCCATGGTGGCGACGCCCGACAGATGCGCGAGGAAGTTCAGGGCGGTCCGCTCGGCACTCAGCAGCGCACGCGCATTCCCCTGCACCGACATCACCGGCCCGCCGTCCTCGCGCCAGGAGCCCTCCCCCACCAGGCGCTCGATCCGCGCCTGAGGGTCGAGCAGCGAGAAGGCTGTCTCGGCCGCCCGCAGGCCGTAGATCGCACCGGGAGCCTTCTGGGTGATCAGCGCGCGGGCGCGAGCGTCCGCGACGACGGTCGCCGTCGTGGTCA
The DNA here is from genome assembly GCA_017882445.1 of Solirubrobacteraceae bacterium. Taxonomy (GTDB): domain Bacteria; phylum Actinomycetota; class Thermoleophilia; order Solirubrobacterales; family Solirubrobacteraceae; genus Palsa-744. Next base: position 159,609 of record JADGPK010000001.1, on the reverse strand, counting down.
CATCACCCGCGCCAAGGTCCTCTTCCAGCGCCCTCGCAACCAGCGCGGTGAGCTCGTCCACATCGCTCACCGCGAGGAGGCGCTCGTGAGCAGGAACGAACGCACGAACCCGTCGAGGTCTCCGTCGAGCACGCGCTGGACGTCGCCCATCTCGTGGCCCGTGCGGTGGTCCTTGACCATCGTGTAGGGGTGTAGCACGTAGGAGCGGATCTGCGAGCCGAAGTTCACGTCCTGCGCCTCGCCCTTCTCGGCTGCGATCTCCTGCTCGCGTTCGCGCTCCTTGCGCTCGAGCAGCTTCGCTCGCAGCATCGCCATGGCCGTGCCGCGGTTGGAGGACTGCGAGCGCTCGTTCTGGCACTGCACGACGATCCCCGTCGGCCGGTGGGTGATGCGAACGGCCGAGTCGGTCTTGTTGACATGCTGGCCGCCGGCGCCTGAGGCCCGGTAGGTGTCCACCTGCAGGTCGTCCTCGTTGATCTCGATCTCGCCCGTGTCCTTGACCACCGGAGCGACCTCCACCCCGGCGAAGCTCGTCTGGCGGCGGTGCGCGGAGTCGAACGGCGACAGGCGCACGAGGCGATGCACGCCCCGCTCGGCTCCGAACAGCCCGTAGGCGTTCTCGCCCGAGGCGCGGAAGGTCGCCGACTTGATGCCCGCTTCCTCCCCCTCGCTCACCTCCAGCAGCCCCACCTGGAACCCGCGCCGTTCCGCCCAGCGCATCAGCATCCGCAGCACCATCTCCGCCCAGTCCTGCGCGTCGGTGCCCCCGGCCCCCGCGTTCACGCTCACCAGCGCGTCGCCCGCGTCGTAGCGTCCGGTGAACAGGCGCTGCTCCTCCAGCGCCGCCAGTCGCTGCTCGACCGACGCGATCTGCTCGTCGACCTCCGTTTGCAGGGATGCGTCCTGGGCGGCCATCTCGGCCAGCCCGTCGAGATCCTCGACGTCGGCCAGCAGCGCGGCGAAGGTCTCCAGGCGCCTGGATGCCTGCGCGTGCTCGGAGGACACCGCGGCGGCCCGCTCGGGGTCCTCCCAGAACTCGGTCTCACCCATCTTCCCCTCGAGCGTCGCCACGCGCTCGGCCAGCTCAGCGGGGTCAAAGATAGTCCGCGAGCAGCTTCATCTGCTCACGGATGGCAGCCAGGCGCTGAGGGGTCGACTCGCTTGGCGCGGCTGTGGCCATGCCCTCACGCTATCAGCGCGAACCGAGGGTGCCCTCACCACCGCACCGCACCCACTCAAGCGCACGCGGCGGGATCACCACAGGACGGGCACTTCGTAGGCCGCGATCTGCGCGTCGTTGGTCACCAGCGTGAGGCTCTCGCTCTGCGCTTGGGCAACGAGCATCCGATCGAACGGGTCTCGATGGTGCGACGGGAGTGCGCTCGCGAGCAGGGCGTGAGCACTCGAAACCCGAAGTTCGGTGAACTCTTCCTCAGCCAGGGTGGCGAGCAGGGTCTCGGGAAGATCGAGCTTCTTCTGCGCCCGCTTTATCCCGAGCTCCCAGATCGACGCCACACTGAACGCCAGCACCGCGTCTGGCCGTTCCATCGCCTCGCGAGCGGCAGTGCCCAGCCGAGGGTCATCGGTCTGCCACCAGAGCAGGGCGTGGCTGTCGAGAAGCAGGGGTGGGCTCAATCGCGCATGCCGAACAGGCGCTCGATTTCCTCATCCGGCTCGTTGAAGTCATCGCTCATCCAGATCTGCCCTCGCAACGCGCCCGGCTTGCGTCGCTTGGCCTCTGCTGTGTACCCGACGATCTTCGCCACCGGGCGCTTGCCCCGACGAATCACGATCTCCTCGCCGTCGGTCACGCGCTCGATCAGGCTGGAGAGCTGTGTTTTGGCCTCGCTCACCGTCACTGCTGCCGCCACTGACTTCTCGGACACGCACGCCATCCTATCAGACCTGGTTGACCTGGTCTGATAGCGGCCGTGCGAGATAGCGCTTACAGGGCTACGCCCCGTGGCACTTCTTGAACTTCTTGCCGCTGCCGCACCAGCAGGGGTCGTTGCGCCCGATCTGGTGCTCGTCGTCGAGGACGCGCTGCTCGACGACCGGGAGCACTTCGCCTTCCGGGCCCTCGGCGTAGGCCTTAGCGGTGCCGCCGCCCGCGGCCGCCGCCGCGGCGGCGAGCGCTCCGGCGCCGGCCGCGCTGTGGCCGCCCGAGTAGGACACGCGCCCCGCGCGCGTGGAGCTGCCGGACGCCGCGAACGCGGGAACCTGGCCGCCGCCTCCGTTCTCGCCCTCGATGTTCACCTGGACGTTGAAGATCATGCGGGTGTAGTCCGCCCACACGCTGTTCATCAGGTCACCGAACAGGTTGAACGCTTCGTTCTTGTATGCCACCAGGGGATCGATCTGGGCGAAGCTGCGCAGGTGGATGCCCTCGCGCAGGTAGTCCATGTCGAACAGGTGCTCGCGCCAGCGTTCGTCGATGATCTGCAGCAGCAGAAAGCGCTCGAGGGCGCCCATGAGCTCCTCGCCGAGCGACTGCTCGCGAGCGTCGTAGCGCTGCATGGCCTCCTCGACGATGCGTTCACTCAGCGAATTGCGATCGATGGTCTCCCGGTCGAGGTCCTCGCTGCCGAGATCCAGCGGGAAGAACTGCCCGAGCGCGGTGAACAGGCCGTCCGTGTCCCAGTCCTCCATGAAGTCGCCCGGCGTGTACTGATCGACGGTGCGCTCGATCACCTTGACGACCTCCTGGCGCGCCTCCTCGCCGATGCTCTTGCCCTCTAGCACCTCGTCGCGGTAGGCGTAGATCACCCGGCGCTGCTCGTTCATCACGTCGTCGTACTCGAGCACGCGTTTGCGGATCAGGAAGTTCTGCTCCTCGACCTTCTTCTGGGCTTTCTCGATCTGTTTGGAGAGCATGCCCGCCTCGATCGGTTCCTCGTTGCCCTCCTCGTCCACGCCACCCAATTTGTCCAGGATCCTGTAGATGCGGTCGCCGGCGAACAGGCGCACGAGGTCGTCCTCGGCCGACAGGAAGAAGCGCGACTCGCCGGGGTCGCCCTGGCGCCCGGAGCGACCGCGCAGCTGGTTGTCGATCCGCCGGGACTCGTGGCGCTCGGTGCCGCAGATGAACAGTCCGCCGGCGGCCATCACCTGTTCGCGGCTCACCTGCAGCTTGCGCTCGACCTCCGGCAGGACCGCCTGCATGCGGCGCTCGTATTCCTCGGCATCCTTGGAGTCGACGCCGTCCCTGGCCAGCTGCTGATGAGCGAGGTGCTCCGGGTTGCCGCCGAGCTTGATGTCCACGCCTCGGCCCGCCATGTTCGTGGCTATCGTGACGGCTCCCGGCTGACCCGCCTCGGCGACGATGTCCGCCTCGTGCGCCGCGTGCTCGGGCTTGGCGTTCAGCACCGTGTGCTTGATGGCGCGCTTGGTCAGCCGCTCGGACAGGAGCTCTGAGACCTCGACCGAGATCGTTCCCACGAGCACCGGCTGGCCGTTCTCGTGGCGGGCGGCGATCTCATTGACGACCGCGTTCCACTTGCCCTCCCGGGTCTTGTAGACCTGGTCGTTGCGGTCGTCGCGGATCATCTCCATGTTCGTCGGGATCTGCACGACGGGAAGCTCGTAGATCTTCATGAACTCGGTCGCCTCCGTGAGCGCCGTGCCGGTCATGCCCGCGAGCTTGTCGTAGAGGCGGAAGTAGTTCTGGTAGGTGATCGTGGCGAGCGTCTGGTTCTCCTCCTGGATCGGCACCCGCTCCTTGGCCTCGACCGCCTGGTGCAGGCCCTCCGACCAACGCCGGCCCTCGAGGATGCGCCCGGTGAACTCGTCGATGATCTTGACCTCGCCGTCGATCACCGCGTAGTCGACGTCGCGCTTGTACAGCGACTCGGCGCGCAGCGACTGGATCAGGTGGTTGATGAGGTGCCCGTTCTCGGCACGATACAGGTGGTCGACGCTCAGGAAGCGCTCGGCCCTGGCGACACCCTGCTCGGTGATCGCCACCGTCTTCTGCTTCTCGTCGACCTCGTAGTCGAAGTCCGCCATGAACTGCTTCTTGGTACGCGGGTCCATGCCTTCGGGGGTCTTGCCGGCCACCATCTGGGGGGCGAGGCGTGCGAACTTGACGTACAGGTCAGCCGCCTGTTCGGGCGCGCCGGAGATGATCAGCGGCGTGCGCGCCTCGTCGATCAGGATGTTGTCGACCTCATCCACGATCGAAAAGGGATGGCCGCGTTGGACCTTTTCGCTGAGGTCCTTGGCCATGTTGTCGCGCAGGTAGTCGAAGCCGAACTCGGAGTTGGTGCCGTAGACCACGTCGCACGCGTAGGCGCGTTGCTTCTCCTCATAGGGCTGCTGGTTCTCGAGCACGCCCACCGTGACACCGAGAGCGTCGTAGATGGGACTCATCCATTCCGCGTCGCGTCGCGCCAGGTAGTCGTTGACGGTGACCAGGTGCACGCCCTTGCGCCGGGGTGGCTCCTCAGGGTTCTTCGGATCGCGCTTGCCCACCGCGAGCGCGTTGAGCACGACAGCGAGGGTCGCCGTCAGCGTCTTGCCCTCACCGGTCTTCATCTCGGCGATCTGGCCCTCGTGGAGCGCCATCCCGCCGATCAGCTGCACGTCGAAGTGGCGCATCCCCAGCGTGCGCTTGCCCGTCTCGCGGACGACCGCGAAGCACTCGGGCAGCAGCGCGTCGAGCGACTCGCCCTCGAGCGCCCGATCGCGCAGGGCATCGATCCGCTCGCGCAGCTCCGCGTCGCTGTCGTGTTCGAGCTCGGGCTCGAACACGCCGATCAGCGCAACGCGCTTCTGGTAGGCCTTGAACTTCTTCGCCTCGCCGACGTTCAGCGCGCGATCGAGTAGAGATGCCATGCTCGAAGGATAGCTTCCGACGCTTCGACGGTCGCCGCGAGCCGGCGGCTGACTCCGGCTCGCGACCGACCTCTGACCCACCTCCTCTCGGCTGGATTCCCGCCGCTCAGACCGACGGCAGGGTGGCGGCCGCGGCGTGCGCCTCGCGGCGGCGACGCAGTTTGTCGCGGTGGCGCTTGACCTGGCGCGCCAGCTCGTCGACCATCAGATTGAGCGAGTGCAACATCTCCGGCGTTGCGTCCCGGGCCCGCAGCGTCACGCCCTTCAGATACAGCGTGCCCTCGGCGACTTGGCAGGCGGCCACGCTCGGGTTGGGCTCCTTGAAGATCTCTATCTCCAGGCGGGCGAGGTCTGAGACCTGTCGCGTGACCTTGGTCAGGCGGCGCTCCGCGTGCGTGCGCAGCTCGTCGGTGACCGGGACGTTCCGACCCTTGATGTCGATTTGCATCACAGGCTCCCTTCGGTCGGCCTTTTCTCTGGCGATGCACTCGATGCTACGCCTGCACGCGGCGGATGTAAATGGCTCTCAACACATGTCCAGCGACTTCGCGGACGCCCGCCCGCAGCGCGGCCAAGAGCCGGGAGCGGCGCCTCGCCTCCGGCGCAGGCGGAGTGGGACAATCGAGCAGGATGAGCCCCGACCTCTCCTGGACGATCAGCCCCGGCGCGCTGATCGGCGCTGCGCTCATCGCCGGCGTCTATGCCAGACGCTGGCGCCGGGTGCGCCTGGGCCCATCGCCGCGCAGCGCGGAGGAGGCGCCCGTCTGGCGCATGTGCTGCTTCATGGCCTCGGTGCTCGTTGCCCTCCTCGCCCTGATCTCACCGCTGGACGCGCTCGCCGATCAGCTGTTCTTCGGGCACATGTTCCAGCACATGCTGCTCCTGGACGTCGTGCCGATCCTCGCGATCCTGGGCCTCACAAAGGTGATCCTGCGACCGGCCACGCGAGCGGTGTCTGCGGTGGAGCGCCGTGCCGGGCCCGTCGCTCACCCCGCCTTCGCGGTGCTCCTCTACGTATCTGCGATCTGGGCATGGCACATCCCCGCCGCCTACGACCTCGCCGTGCGCCATCCCCTCGTGCATCTGCTCGAGCACGCAAGCTTCGTGGTCGCCGGCTCGTTGTACTGGTGGCACCTGCTCTCCCCCATCCGCGCGCGCCTGCGCTTGGATGGCATGGGCCCGATCGTGTACATGGCCACGACCAAGCTGTTCGTCGGGGCGCTGGGCATGGGGCTCGCGTTCGCCCCTGCGGCGCTCTACCCCTACTACGTTCACCACGCGCGCATCTGGGGGATCTCGGCGATCGACGACCAGTCGATCGCAGGCCTGGTCATGGCCGTCGAGCAGTCCCTGGTGATGGGCACCGCCCTCGTGGTGCTGTTCGTGCGGGCGCTGACCGAGTCCGAGCGCATGCAAGAGCGCCGCGAGCGTTACGAGCTCGCCTGACTCCTAGCCGCGTCGGCGCAGGCTCTCGAGGATGCCGCTATGGCCGGCGATGGCTCCGATCAGGATCGAATCCGCGGCGACCACGGTGCCCGGGAAGACGATACTCGAGCGGAGCTGTGCACCGTCGCCGATCTGCGCGCCGTCGCCGAGCACGATCGGCCCCATCAGCCGCACGCCCGCGCCGATCCGCACGTCGCGTCCGATCCAGGCGGGGCCCTCGATCATGGCGTCCTCGCCGAGCAGCCGGCCGCGCTCCGACTCCTCGCCGGCCACGATCACCCCGGGACTGATCTCCGCGCCGTCGATCTCCAGGCGCAACTCGCCTCGCAGCGCGTCGAAGGTGCCCTGCCTCAGCTCGCTGAGCGAGCCGATGTCGTTCCAGTACTCGCGCACCTCGTGGATGTGGAACGGCACGTCGTTCTCGAGCAGCGCCGGAAAGACGTCCTTGGCCCAGTCCACAAACGGCTCGCGCGGGAAGTAGTCGAAGATCTGCGGGTCGAACACGTAGATTCCGCAGTTGCCGAGGCTCGAGAGCGCCTCCTCGGCCGTCGGCTTCTCCTGAAAACCGGTGATCCGCCCCTCGCGGTCGTGCAGGACCACGCCGTACTCGCGCGTGTCGAGCACCTGCTTGACCGCCAGCGTGGCGATCCCCCCGGTCTCGCGATGCTGCGCGACGAGCGCCGTCAGGTCGATGTCGGTGAGCGCGTCACCGGAGATCACCAGGAACGGCCCATCGCCGAAGAACTCCGCGCACGCGCGCACGCCGCCCGCGGTCCCCAGCAGCTCCTGCTCGTAGCGGTAGGAGATCCGCTCGCCGAAGTGCTCGCGGATCGTGTCAGGGAAGTAGTGCAGGTTGGCGATCACCCGCTCGAAGCCGTGCCTGTCGAGCAGGTCGAGGATGTGCTCCATGACTGGCCGGTCGAGCACGGGCACCATCGGCTTGGTGATCTCGTACGTCAGCGGGCGCAAGCGCGTGCCGAGTCCCGCCGCAAGGACCATCGCTCTCATCTGCGGCTCCGGTCCTCCGCCTGAGCCGAGACGAGCACTCCGTCGGAGACGGCGAGGCGGCAGGAACGCATCGGCAGCGACGCCTCGCGGGGGTCGGCTAGTAGCGGTAGTGGTCGGACTTGTACGGACCGTCGACGGGGACGCCGATGTAGGTGGCCTGCTCGTCGGTCAGCCGCGTGAGCTTCACGCCGAGGGCGTCGAGATGCAGGCGGGCGACCTTCTCGTCGAGGTGCTTGGGCAGGACGTAGACCTTCTTCTCGTACTCGTCGTTCTTTGTGAACAGCTCGATCTGGGCGATCGTCTGGTTGGTGAACGAGTTGCTCATCACGAAGCTCGGGTGCCCCGTCGCGTTGCCGAGGTTCAAGAGGCGCCCCTCCGAGAGCATGATGATCGCGTGGCCGTCGGGGAAGACCCACTTGTCGACCTGCGGCTTGATGTTCACGCGCTCGATCCCCGCGACCCGCGCGAGCGCGGCGATCTCGATCTCGTTGTCGAAATGCCCGATGTTGCCGACGATCGCCTGGTGCTTCATGCGGGCCATGTGCTCGGCGCGGATGATGTCCTTGTTGCCGGTCGTCGTGATGAAGATGTCCGCGCTGTCGATCACTTCCTCGAGCGTCTTGACCTCATAGCCCTGCATCGCAGCCTGCAGCGCGCAGATCGGATCGATCTCGGTGATCACCACGCGGGCGCCCTGGCCGCGTAGCGATTCCGCGCAGCCCTTGCCCACGTCGCCGAACCCGCACACGACCGCGACCTTGCCGCCGATCATCACGTCGGTGGCACGGTTGATGCCGTCGATCAGCGAGTGACGGCATCCGTACAGGTTGTCGAACTTCGACTTCGTCACCGAGTCGTTGACGTTGATCGCCGGGAACAGCAGCTCTCCGGTCTCGACCATCTGATAGAGCCGATGCACGCCCGTGGTGGTCTCCTCGGTCACGCCTTTGATGCCTTCCCCGACCCGTGTCCAGCGCTGCGGGTCTTCGGTCAGCGTGCGGCTGAGCACCGTGAGGATGACCTCGAACTCCTCGGAGTCCGCGCTCGATGGATCCGGCACGGCGCCCGCCTTCTCGTACTCGGTGCCCTTGTGGACCAGCAGCGTGGCGTCGCCGCCGTCGTCGAGGATCATGTTCGGGCCCGTCGCGCCGTCCGCGCCCTCGGGCCAGCGCAGAACCTGCTCGGTGCACCACCAGTACTCCTCGAGCGTCTCGCCCTTCCAGGCGTAAACGGGCACGCCGCTGGGGTTCTCGGGGGTCCCGTGCGGACCCACCGCCACGGCGGCCGCGGCGTGATCCTGGGTCGAGAAGATGTTGCAGCTGCACCAGCGGACCTCGGCTCCGAGCGCGGTCAGCGTCTCGATCAGCACAGCGGTCTGGATCGTCATGTGCAGCGAGCCCGTGATCCGGGCGCCGCGGAGCGGCTGAGAGTCGGCGTACTCGCGGCGGATCGCCATCAGTCCGGGCATCTCGTGCTCGGCGAGCGTCATCTCCTTGCGGCCGAACTCGGCGAGGGAGAGGTCGGCGACCTTGAAATCGGTATCGGTGAGCGTTGCGGCTGGGGTCATCGTCAGGTCTCCATGGTAAGGGTCGTGAGTTCAGCGTTGGGCGAGCGCGGACTTCAGCTCGTCGATCATCTTGACCGGTCCAGGATCGACACCACGCAGCGCTGCGAGGTAGACCGAGACCAGATCGCCGAGCAGCACCAGCGAGATCACGCGCTCGATCGCCGTCTGCCCGCGGGTCTCCAGGCGGAAGCTCGCCGCGGCGCTTCCGGCGATCAGCCGCTCGGTGACGTCCATCCTCTCCTTCACCCGCGGGTGGGCGTCTGAGTCGTCCAGGAACACGGCCGAGAAGCGTCCGAGGTCACGGGCTCCTTCCCATCCCACGATCTCGTTGTGGTCCAGCTCGGGCAGCTCGTTCCAGAAGCACGGCTGCTTGGCGTTCTCGTTGATCTGCGTCTTCCAGCGGTAGGCGATCGGCGTGGTCAGTCCTGCTCCGGCGATGACCGGCGTGGTGCCGAGCAGTCCGCGTGCGACTACCTTGGCCAGCGAGTCCTCCGGGGCGTCGGGGCCCCACTCGGCCACCAGCTGCTCGATGTGCGAGGCCGCGACGTCGATCTCCGAGGCGAGCCTGGGACCGGCGCCACAGAGGGCCGCCACCTCGAGCGCCGCCACGATCATGTAGGCGACCGCCGCGCGCGGTTGAAAGCCGCCGGGGAGCGGAATCACGGGCACGCCATCCGCGCGGGCCATCTCGGCGAGCCGTCCGCCGGTGGTCACGACCGTGCGCTTGGCGCCCAGTGCGCCGGCCGACTCGTAGCAGGCGAGCGTCTCCTCGGTGTTGCCCGAGTAGCTGGCGCACAGCACCATCGTGTCCGGCGTCGTCCACGTCGGCAGCCCGTAGGCGCGGGTCACGAAGATCGGACGCGAGGCGTGGTCTCCGAGCGCGGCGCGCGCGAGGGCGCCGCCGATCGCCGACCCGCCCATGCCGGCCACGACGAGGCCCGCGGCCGTGTCCCAGTCCTGCATGATGGCCGACTCGACGCGCCACAGCGCGTCTCTGAGGTGCTCGGGCAGCGCCAGCACGTCACCGAGCTGGTCGGAGGCGTCGATGAGGGCGATCGCGGCGCGCGAGAGCTCCTCGGCGATGGGTGTCGCGGTGGCGCCGCTGTCGCTCATCTGCTGGTCTCCTTCGGGGATGCGGTGGTGATGGTGGACATGTGTATGAAGAATCTCGGGTTCTGCGCGGACCGCGGGTAGCTCTGGTCTAGAACTGGATCGCCCCGTCGGGCAACTGAACACCAGGGAAGATACGCGCCCCACGCGTGATCACGTTGTCCGCCCCGACGCTCACGCCCTCGCCGAGCACGGCGCCGCCGGTGATCTTGGTGCGCGCTCCCACCCGGCAACCAGCGGCGACGATGCAGTCGCGTAGCTCACAGCCCTCATCGATGCGGGCTCCCTGGAGGATAACCGCCCGCTCGACAATGCTGCCCGCGCCGATCGAGACGTCCCTGCCCACGACGACGAGGCTGCCGACGTGGGCGCCATCCGCCACGCGCACGCCGCGCTCGAGCACAGCGGGCGGGATCACCCTTCCGCGGACCTCGGCGCCATCGTCGATGGCAAGCCAGTCGCTGCCCAGACGCTCCAGAACGGTGGTCTTGACGTTGCCCTCGATGATGTCGAAGGTCCCCTGCAGATAGCGAGCGGGCGTGCCGATGTCCAGCCAGTAGCTCTCGGAGGGAAATCCGTACAGGCCGTTGCCGATCAGCAACGGCCAGACCGCGCGCTCGATCGAAACGTTGCGGTCGGGCGCCACCAGCTCGAGCACGTCGCGCTCCAGCACGTAGGCACCCGCGCTGATCAGGTTGGTCTCGATCCTGTCGGAGCTCGGCTTCTCGACGAAGTCCCTGACCGAGTGGTCCTCCTCGAGCACGACCAGGCCGTAGGCGCTCGGGTCGGGAACGGCGACCAGCGAGAGCGTCGCCCTCGCCCCGGTCTGCTCGTGCTGGGCGATCTGACTGGTCAGATCCAGGTCCGTGAGGACATCGCCGTTGAGCATCACGAAGCGCTCGTCGAGCATCGGCTCGGCCAGCTTCAGCGCGCCCGCGGTACCGCGCGGCTCCGGCTCCTCGACGAAGCGCAGCCGTATTCCGAGGTCCGACCCGTCTCCGAGCACGCCTCGCACGCTGTCGGCGAGGAAGCCACACGACATGATCACGTCGTCGACGCCGTGCCCACGCAGCCACTCGAGCATGAACGAGATGAACGGCCGGTCCACGAGCTGCACCACCGGCTTGGGAACGGTCGAGGTGAGCGGGCGCAGGCGTGTGCTCTGCCCGCCGACCAGGATCACCGCCTGGATGGGCTCACCGCCTTCCGATTCCCTCGTAGATCAGACCCGCGGCGCGCACGGTGTCCGGGTCCAGGGCGTTGCGCCCGTCGATCACCACACGGCCGCGCATGCTGCTCGCGACCTGCTTCCAGTCCAGCTCCACGATCTCGCGCCACTCGGTGACCAGGACGGCTGCATCGGCGTCGCGCACGGCGTCGAGCGACGAGGCGGCGAAGTCGATCCCCGATACCAGCTTGCGGGCCTGCTCCTCGGCGACCGGGTCATAGGCGCTGACCGCCGCCCCGCCCGCGCGCAGGCGCGCCGAGAGCACCAGCGAGGAGGCCTCGCGCATGTCGTCGGTGTTCGGCTTGAATGCGAGTCCGAGCAGAGCCACGCGCTTGCCGGCGAGCTCGCCGAGATGCCGCTGCAGCTTGCCGATCACGCGGCGCTTCTGCAGGTCGTTGACCTCGATCACGGCCGTCAGCAGCTGGAAGTGGTAGCCGGAGTTGCCGGCGAGCTGCTTGAGCGCATCGACGTCCTTGGGGAAGCAGCTCCCGCCGAAACCGATCCCCGCCTGCAGGAACTTCGCGCCGATGCGCTCGTCAAGGCCCATACCGCGCGCGACCTCGACGACGTCGGCCCCCGTCTCCTCGCAGACGTTGGCGATCTCGTTTATGAACGAGATCTTCGTCGCCAGGAAGGCATTCGAGGCGAGCTTGACCATCTCCGCACTGGCGATGTCCGTGCGCACCAGCGGCGCCTGTAGGGGGGCGTAGAGCTCCGCCACCGCGTCGCCCGCCCAGCCGCCGTCGTCGCCGACGACGACACGGTCAGGGTGCAGGAAGTCGTGAACGGCCGAGCCCTCCCTGAGGAACTCAGGGCAGGAGACGTATCCCAGCCCCGCCTTGCCCTGCTCTGCGAAGATCCGCTGCAGCGAGGCGCCGGTGCCACACGGCACGGTCGACTTCATCACCAGCGCATGGCGCGTGGAGGCGGGGATGGCGTCGACCACGGCGTGCACAGCCGAGAGATCGGCGTCTCCGGAGTAGGTTGGCGGGGTCCCGACGGCGACGAACAGCAGCTGCGCGTGCTCCAGGGCGTGGCTGAGATCGGTGGAGAAGTGCACACGCCCGCTGTTGCGCGCCAGCAGCTCCTCCAGGCCCGGCTCGTAGATCGGCACCTCGCCCCGGCGCAGCCGCTCGATCTTGGCCGCGTCGATGTCCACGCACCACACGTCTCTGCCGAGCTCCGCGAAACCGGCCGCGGTCACCAGGCCGACGTAGCCGGTGCCGATCACACCGATGGATTCGCTTGCCGCGCTCATGGAGCGGCCAAGGCTAGTGGGTGAGATGGGGGAACGATGTGTATGACCTGCGGCTGAACGGTCAGGACTGTCTTCCAACCGGGGCGCTACGCGGGTCCAGCGCCTATTGCCCGACCGACAGAAATGCCTCGTAGCGGCGGATGTCCCGCAGCGCGCGAGCCAGTTCCTCGCTGCCCTCCTGGGCGCGATCGGCGACCCCCCGGGCGTCGGAGAGCTTGGTCTCAAACGTGCCACGGTCAAGCTTCTCCGGGGCGATCGCCTCCTCGACGAGCACGAGAGCGCGATTCTCGGCGAACTGCAGGTAGCCCTCCGCCTGAGCGAAGCGCACGATCTCCGCCTCGGAGCGATACAGCCGCAGCTCGGTCGGTTCGAGCATGGCGAGCATCGGCTCGTGGCCCGCCAGGATGCCGATCGAGCCCGCGGCCGTGCGCGTGGAGAGCATCTCCACCTCCTCAGAGAACACCTCGCCCTCGGGCGTGAGGACTTCCGCTGAGAACCTCGTGCGCGTCATTGCTTGGCCGCCGCGACGACCTCGTCGATTGTGCCCTTCAGGAAGAAGGCGCTCTCGGGGATCTCGTCGTGTTTGCCCTCGATGATCTCGTCGAAGCCCCTGATCGTCTCTGAGATCGGCACGTAGGCCCCGGGGGTGCCCGTGAACTCTTCGGCCACGAAGAACGGCTGGGAGAGGAAGCGCTCGATCTTGCGCGCACGCTGGACCGTGATCTTGTCCTCATCAGAGAGCTCGTCTATACCGAGGATTGCGATGATGTCCTGGAGCTCCTTGTAGCGCTGCAGGATCTCCTTGACGCGGTTGGCGACACGGAAGTGGTCATCGCCGAGGATGTCCGCCTTGAGGATCGTGGAGGTCGAGTCCAGCGGGTCGACGGCCGGGTAGATGCCTTTCTCGGAGATCGCCCGGGACAGCACGGTGGTGGCGTTGAGGTGCGCGAACACGGACGCCGGCGCCGGGTCGGTGAGGTCATCGGCGGGAACGTAGATCGCCTGCACGGAGGTCACCGAGCCCTCGCGCGTCGAGGTGATCCGCTCCTGCAACTGGCCCATCTCGGTCTCCAGCGTCGGCTGGTAGCCCACCTGGGACGGCATCCGCCCGAGCAGCGCCGAGACCTCGGAGCCGGCCTGGACGAAGCGGAAGATGTTGTCGATGAACAGGAGCACGTCCTGGCCCTGGTCGCGGAAGTATTCGGCCATCGTCAGGCCCGACAACGCCACGCGCATGCGCGCTCCGGGAGGCTCGTTCATCTGACCGAACACGAGCATCGTCTTGTCCAGGACGCCCGACTCCTTCATCTCCAGCCACAGGTCGTTGCCCTCGCGTGAGCGCTCGCCCACGCCGCAGAACGCCGAGAGCCCACCGTGCTCCTTGGCGAGGTTGTGGATCAGCTCCTGGATCAGCACGGTCTTGCCCACACCCGCACCGCCGAACAGCCCCACCTTGCCGCCCTTGGCGTAGGGAGCGAGCAGGTCGATGACCTTGATGCCCGTTTCGAACATCTCGGTGGCGGGAGTCAGGTCCTCCACCCGCGGGGCGGGCTGGTGGATTCCCCGTCGCTCGACGTCCTTGGGCAGCTCGGCTCCGAGGTCGATCGGCTCGCCGAGGAGGTTGAAGATACGCCCCAGGGTCGCCTCGCCGACAGGGACGGTGATCGGACCACCGGTGTCGATCACCTCGAGGCCGCGCGCGAGCCCATCGGTGGTGTCCATCGCCACCGCGCGCACACGGTCGTCGCCGAGGTGCTGCTGGACCTCGCAGACGAGCACGCTGCCTCCGGCCGACGTGCTGATCCCCGGCGCCTCCTCAGCGGCGGCCGCCGAGGGGCGCGCGACGGTGATCGCGTGGTTGATCTCGGGCAGGCGCTCGGAGAACACGGCCTCGATCACGACGCCCTGAATCTCCTCGATACGCCCGACGTTTGGCTTGGCCTCGCCGGCGGCGGTGCCCTGGGCCGAGCCTGTCGACTCAGTGGTTGCGGTGGCGTCCATTGTCTTTGGTTCTCCTCTTTATCTATTCAAGTTTGGTTCGTTGTGCGAAGGACGGTTCGTGGTGCGAAGGACGGCTGGTGGTCAAGCGAGACAAGGACGCACCCTTGCGGGCACAGGCAGTTCGCGTGGCGTACCGATCGTAGATCGGAGGGATCTCCGATCGTCCAGCACGCGAGCGACCGAGGACCCAGTATCGCGCAGGCCAGCGGCCGTCCTAGCTCAACCCCTCTGCGCCGGCGACCACCTCCATGATCTCCTGGGTGATCTCGGCCTGGCGGGCACGGTTCATCTGCAGCGTGTAGTCGGTGATGATTTCGCCGGCATTCTCGGATGCGCTGCGCATCGCGGTCATCTGCGCGCCGAAGAATCCCGCTGTCGACTCCACGAGGGCCCGGTATATCGAGATCTCGACGTAGTCGGGAACGAGCCGCTTGAGTATCTCCTCGGGGTCGGGCTCGTAGTTGACCAGCGCACGCTGGACGATCTTCGATCGGTCGCTCTCCACGGCGCGCTCTTCGGGTTCGTCTGAGTCGTTCTCCTCTCCGGAGATCGTCGCCTGGGAGATGGGCAGGAGCCGCTCGTGCGTGACCGTCTGGGTGAGGGGCGATATGTAGGAGTTGTAGACCATCTCCACGCGGTCGACGCGGCCGTCTATGTAGGCCTCGATCAGGTCGTCGGCGATCGTGCGAGCGTCGGCGTAGGCGGGACGGTCGGCGAAGCCCGTGTAGCTGCCGCTCAGCTCGAGTCCGCGGAAGGTCAACGAGGAGACCCCTCGACGTCCTGTCGCATACCAGCTGCTCTGCAGCCCCGTCTCGCCGAGCTCGCCGGCGATGCGGATGCCCGCGCGGACGATCTGCGAGTTGAAGCCGCCCGCCAGGCCGCGATCGCCAGTGACCAGCAGCAGCCCCGCCCTCTCCTGGGACTCGTGCTCGCTCAGCAGCGGCAGACGCGACGCCTCCGCACCGGCGGCCTGGGCGGCCTGGCGCGTCATCCGCCTGAGCGCGTCGGCGTACGGTCTCAGCGCTGCGATCCGCTGCTCGGCGCGCCGCAACCGCGCGGCGGCGACCATCTCCATCGCACGCGTGATCTTCTGGATGTTCTTCACCGAGGCGATCTTGTTCTTGACGTCGCGCTGAGATGCCATCGCAGTTCGCCCCGAGCGGCGCTAGGCCGCCTGGGCCTCCTCCAGCGGCTGGCCCTCCTCGTCGAGGTCATAGCCGAAGTCCTGCGCGCAGGCGTCGACGGCGTCGTGCACCGCCTTCTGGGTCTCATCCGACCAGTCGCCCGCGGCGATCTTCGCGCGGATGTCGGTGTGCTGCGAGTGCATCCGTTCGGTCAACATGAGCAGGAAGGCGGTCACGCGCTCGACGTTCAGGCGGTCGAGGAAGCCGTTGGTGGCGGCATAGATCTGAACCGTCTGGTCCTCGACCGGCAGCGGCGACCGCTCGTTCTGGTTGAGCGTCATCACGAGCCGCTCGCCGCGTGCGAGGGTGCGCTGGGTGTCGGCATCGAGATCGGAGCCGAATTGCGCAAAGGCCTCGAGGTCACGGTACTGGGAGAGCTCGAGCTTGATCCGCCCGGCGACCTTCTTCATCGGTCCGATCTGGGCGTTGCCGCCCACGCGCGAGACGGAGATGCCGACGTTGATCGCGGGCCGCACGCCTGAGTTGAACAACGCGGACTCCAGGAAGATCTGCCCGTCGGTGATGGAGATGACGTTGGTGGGGATGTACGCCGAGACGTCACCGGCCTGAGTCTCGATGATCGGCAGCGCCGTCAGCGAGCCTCCGCCGAGCTCGTCGCTGAGCTTGACCGCGCGCTCGAGCAGGCGGGAGTGCAGGTAGAAGACGTCACCCGGGTAGGCCTCACGACCGGGTGGGCGGCGCAGCAGCAGCGACATCTGGCGGTAGGCGTAGGCGTGCTTGGTCAGATCGTCATACACGCACAGCGCGTGCTTGCCGTCGTAGAGGAAGTGCTCGGCCATCGCGCAACCCGCGTACGGCGCCATGAACTTGATCGGCGCCGCCTCGTCCGCTGGCGCGGCCACGATGATCGTGTTCTCCAGGGCGCCGTGTTCGTCGAGCGTCTGCGCGAGCGAGACGACCGTCGCCATGCGCTGGCCGATGGCGACGTACACGGACACCACGCCGGTGTCCTTGTTGTTGATGATCGTGTCGATCGCGATCGCCGTCTTGCCGGTCTGGCGGTCGCCGATGATCAGCTCTCGCTGGCCGCGGCCGATCGGGATCATCGCGTCGATCGCCTTCAGCCCCGTCTGCATCGGCTGCTTGACCGGCTGGCGCTGAACGACGCCCGGGGCCTTGAACTCCGCCGGGCGCGTCTGACCGACGGCGAGGTCTCCCTTGCCGTCCAGCGGACGTCCGAGCGGGTCGACGATCCGCCCGAGCAGCTGCTCGCCGACGGGGATCTCGAGCAGGGAGCCCGTGCGCTTGACGGTGTCGCCCTCGGACACCCGCTGCCAGTCTCCGAACAGCACTGCGCCGACGTTGTCCGACTCGAGGTTCAGAGCGAGGCCGGTGACCCCGTGCGGGAGCTCGAGCATCTCAAAGGACATGCAGTTCTCAAGGCCATGGAGGCGCGCGATACCGTCGGCGACGGAAAGCACGGTGCCGACCTCGGTCAGCTCGGCCCGTCCGCCGGCGAGTCCCTCGATGCGACTCTTCAGGATGCTGGTGATCTCATCGGGATTTATCTGCATGTCTTTTCCTAAGAGGCTCCTTGGGCAACGTGCCTGCGCAGCTGCTCCAGTCGGTTGCGAATAGAGGCATCGAGAATCGAGTTGCCCACCCTGACCACGATGCCACCCAGGATGTCGGGGTCCACGCGCGCGGCCAACGTGACCTTGCGTCCGGCGCGCTCGCCGATCGTCTTGCCCAGGCTCTCGGTGGTCGCCTGGTCGAGCTCGATGGCGCTGGTGATCTCCACCGGCAGCATCTTGTTCTCCTCATCCCACAGGCGCTCGTACTCCTGGCGGATGCGGAAGATCACGGGCATGCGATGGTTTTCGATCAGCAGGCCGAGGAAGTTCACGAGGATTGGATCGGCGTCTTCCAACAGCCGTCCGAGCCCCTCCTGCTTCTCCTTGGAGGAGAAATAGGGCGAGAAGAAGAACACGGCCAGTTCGCGGTGCTCGTCCAGCGCGTCGGCGAACTGGACGACCTGCTCGCGCAGCTCGTCCAGCTTGCCCTGCTCGCGGCCGACCTCGAACAGCGAGCGTGCGTATACCCGGGCGAGCTCCTCCATCAGTTCTGCTGCGCGCCGGAGGAGATGCCCGAGAAGTCCAGCTCGCCCAGCGCCTCCTCGACCAGCCGCCTCTGGTCGGCGTCTGTCAGCGTCTTGCGCGTGACCTTTTCGGTGGCCATGATCGTGAGGTTGGCGACCTCCCTGCGGATGTCATCGAGCGCGCTCTTGCTGGCGGCCTCGATGTCGCGTTCGGCGCGCCTGGCGGCTTCGGCGAGTATCTCCTGACCACGCTCCTTGGCCTCGTGCTCGTGCGCCTCTGAGGCCTGGCGCGCGCGCTGAACGATCTCATCAGACTGCGCCCTGGCCTCCTTCAGCCGCTCGCGGTACTCGGCGAGGATCTGCTCGGCTTCCACCCGCGTGCGCTCGGCCGTGTCGATCGAGTCTTCGATCGCCTTCTGGCGGCGCCCCAGGGCGTCGCTGATGCGCGGGAACGCCAGCTTGGAAAGCAGGAACATGGTCGCCCCGAAGACGAGCAGCGTCCAGATCATCAGGCCGATGCCCGGTTCGATCAAGAAGCCGCCACTGGAGGCGATCACCTGCGTGCCCGATGTTGGGAGATGTGCGAGCGAGCCGAGCATCGCGTCAGACGATGAACGCGGCGAGCAGGCCGGCCACGAGCCCGTAGAAGAAGCACGCCTCGGTCAGGGCGAAGCCCAGCCACTGCAGCTGCGTGATCTCGTCGCGCATCTCGGGCTGACGGGTGATCGCCTCGATCGCCTTGCCGAAGATGATGCCGATGCCGACGCCGGCGCCCACGGCGCCGAGACCGCCGCCGACCCCGAGTCCGATCGACTTGCCCGCTTTGGCGGTTTCTTCGGTCACAGCCGCCAGGAAGGTGATGAAAGCAATATGCACGACGATTGGCTCCTTTTAGTGATCCTCGGCGACCGCGCCGCCGAGGTAGATAGCGGTGAGGGTGGCAAAGATGAACGCCTGCAGGGCGGCCACCAAGCCGACCTCGAATGCGAACAGGGCGATGCCGAACGGGATCGTGAACCAGGCCAGCGCTGAGAGCCCGAGGATCACGGCGAGCGCACCCGCCATGAACAGGATGATCAGGTGGCCCGCCAGGATGTTGGCGAACAGACGTATCGAGAGCGACATCAGCCGCATGATGTTGGACAGCACCTCGAGGAAGAAGATGAACACGGCCATGCCGCCCGTCACGCCGCCGGGCACGAGGCCCTTGAGGTAGCCGATCGGCCCCTTTGCACGGATGCCTTCGAACGTGTAGGACACGAACACCATCAGCGCCAGGACCAACGGAATCGACAGGTTGGCGGTGGCGGCGTACAGCGAGAAGGACGGAATGTGCAGGCCGAGCACGTCGATCTTGTGCTCGGTGTTGGTCGGCAGCGGTATGTAGCCGACGAGATTGGAGAACATGATGAAGAGGAAGAGCGTGCCGATGAACGGGAACCAGCGCTTGGCCATCCGCTCGTCGAGGTTGCCGCCGGCGATGTTGTCGCGCATCAGCTGGTAAAGCGCCTCCACGGCCGTCTGCACCTTGTTGGGCCGCGCCTGCATGCGCCGGGCGATGTAGATCATGCTCACGCACGTCGCGATCGCTGCCAGGAACAGGTAGAGGACCGCCTTGTTGATCGAGAAGACCCCCAGGTGCACCCAGTTGTCGAGCTTGAACTCGTTCTGGGGCTGGTAGGTGTTGTTGCGTCCGCCGCTGCCGAAGATCAGGAACAGCGCGACCATGCCGCCGATCCAGACCGCGGCAAGGATCAGGAGCGTCCGTTTGACGTTCGAGGCGGGTCGGGGGTCGCTGCCCGTGGGCGGCGCTGGCTCGGAGGCGGTGGCGTTCATGACGTGCTCGGCCTGCTCGACGCCCGGGGAGCGCCCTGGATGGGTCCGTCGCGGGTCACGAATGACATCGCGAGGTAGACCGTGAAGGCGGCCAGGAGCAGGGCGGCCGCCATGATGCCGTCGCCCTTGCTGCCCGCGTAGCGGGCGAGGATGATCGCCAGAGCGACCAGCCATACGCGACCGAGGAGCGCGGCCACCATCAGCCCGGCCCGAACCTTGGCGTCGCCCGCGCGACGCGCCTGGGCATGCAGGAACGCGGTCCCGGCGCGGGTCGCCAGCCAGGCACCGGCTCCGATCAGGTAGCCGAGCGTGGGCATGCCTCCGACGAGCACGAACGGGGCCGTCGCGAGCACCAGGCACACGTCGAGATAGCGCACGTAGACCACGTCAGCTTCGAGATCCGGGGGACTGTCCGCCGTGACCCGTGCTCCACCGTCTCCGACGCCGAGCCGGAGGGGTTCCCACGCCGCACGCACGCCGAGTGCTCAGGCACGCGCCGGCCGTCTCGGGGAAGCGCCGCACCGGCGAGCGGGCCTCTCCCGGGCTGGAGCCGGGCAGGCGTGTTGGATCCTCATTGGCATCGAAATCTGGCATGTCGGTAGGGCCACTCTACAGACGAGAAAATCCCCGCTGTGCTGCGGCGGAGCCGTCGAAGTGTCCCTCAACTGTCTGCGGCGGCGCGGTCAGTCTACCTGGTCTTGAACTTCGTAACAAGTTTGTGACATGCGGTACGCGTGACGGTCGGATTTTGCGAGAAACGGGCGCGTGCGAGTGACGGCGATTGCGGGCACGCGCCGCTGAGCGCCCAGCAGAGTCACGATCCCGAACGCCACCGCCATCACCGCGAGCCCACCGAGCAGGTCGAGCACGAAGTGGTTTCCCGTGGTGAGCACCGCCATGGCGGTCGTGCACGGGTACAGCACGGCCGCGACTCGCAGCCATCGGCTGGTGCCCATCCGCCAGAGCGCAACCGTGCACCACACCGCCCAGGCGATGTGCAGCGACGGCATGGCCGCGAGCTCGTTGGCGTGGGAAGCCAGAGCCCCCGTGTGCCAGGAGCCGATGGCATGGGTCGATGCCACCACGTCGGTGAACCCCGCGAGCATTCGCGGCGGGGCCACGGGATAGCGCCAGAACACGATGAAGGCGAGCAGGTTCACCAGCACGAGCGAGTTGCGCAGCGGCCGGTAGAGGTCGGCGCGCCGCCACCACAGCCAGCCGAGCAGCGAGAGGGTGATGAGGAAGTGGGCGTTGTCGTAGTAGTCGGAGATCGCCAGTCCGAGCGTTTGATGCCCCGCCAGCCAGCGGTCGAGCGCACGCTCGGGAGCGATGTTCAGCGACCGCTCCAGGTTCAGGATCCCCTGGGCGTGTCCCAAAGCCGAATGCAGGCGCAACGGCGCGAGGTTGGTGATCGCGTCATACACCCACCCCAGCCAGATGACGGTCAGGCCCTCGACCCACCAGCGCGTCCGAACTGGCGTCCGCGCGAGCGCTTCGATGGGCGCCAGAGCGACGGTTGGGCCACTCGTCTCGATCGAAACCGCGGTGGTCAAGCAGTCGATGTTATCCGCCGCCCCAGATCGCCGAGCGCTCTGCCGCAGAGCAAACGCTGGATGCGTCGAGAGGGCTACGGCGCGGTGGGCTCTAGACCCCGCTCGGCGAGCGTGTCCAGCACGCGCGGGAGGGCGGCCGCGGTCCGTCTCCAGGAGCCGGGCGCAGAGTAGTCATCGGCGTCGTGCAGCAGCAGCACGGCGCCCTCGCCCACACCGCCGCTCACGCGCGCCGCGATCGACTCGGCCGTCGCGCGGGCCTCCCAGTCGCGACCCCAGTGGCTCCACAGCAGCGTGCGCCAGCCGTGTGCGCGCGCCAGCATCAGGGCCGCGGAGTTGAGTACGCCGTATGGAGGCCGGTAGAGCTCAGGCGAGCGCCCGGTGTGCGACTCGATGATCTCCTGCGCCCGGGAGATGTCCTCGCGCACCTGCCGAGGGGTCAGGCGCAGCAGGTTGCGGTGACGGTGGCAGTGCAGTCCGATCCCGTGGCCGGCCTGCACGATCTCGCGGGCGAGGCCCGGGTTGCGCAGCACCTGCTCGCCCACCAGGAAGAAGGTCGCGTGCACGCCCTCGCGGCCGAGTATCTCGAGCACCGCCGGCGTGCCCTGCGCGTGCGGTCCGTCGTCGAACGTGAGCGCATAGCCCCGCCCGCTCGCCGTGCAATCCTCGATCCCCAACGGCCTGCGCAGGGCCGGCCAGGCCCCGGCCAGCCCCGGAAGCAGGTAACTCGTGACCGCCACGCCGGCCAGCGCGCCCGCGATCGGGCTCCCGTGAGTGCGATGATCGTGGGCGGACATGGTCGATCTGGTGCTGGGAATCGCGGCGGCTGTGGGGGCTTCTACCCTCTACAGCCTAGGGATCGCGCTTCAGGCGATGGACGCCAAGGAGGCGCCGCACGAGGAGCACCTGCGCCTGGCGCTTGCCTGGGGACTGGTCAAGCGGGCGCGCTGGCTGCTCGGCACCGGGCTCTCGATGCTCGGCTGGCCGCTGCAGGTCGTGGCCCTGCTGCTCGCTCCCCTGGTGGTCGTGCAGCCAGCGCTCGCCGCGGGCCTGCTGGTGCTGATGTTCCTCGGCGAGCGGATGCTCGGCGAGCACGCCGGCAGATACGAGCACCTCGCGATGTGCGCCATCGTGATGGGCGTGATCGGCGCCGGTTTGTTCGCGCCCCCACGCAGCGCCAGCCACACCTCGGAGCAGCTGACGATCACGCTGGTGCTCGTCGGCCTCGGTCTCGCCAGCCTCGTGCCCTATCTGCTGCGCGCGCTCGGGCACTCCAGGGCCGAGGTGACGATGATCGGAGCGGGACTGGCGTTCGGCTGGAGCGGCGTGGCGACGAAGCTCGCCTCTGACGACCTCTCCGGGCATCACCTCCTCGCGGCCGCCCTCTGGAGTCTGTCGACCGCCGCCGCCTCAGCGGTCGGTGTGCTCAGCGAGATGAGCGCCCTGCAGTCGCGCCCGGCGATCCAGGTGGCGCCGGTGGTGTTCGTGACTCAGACCGTCGTCCCGGTGGTGCTCGCGCCCCTGCTGCTCGGCGAGCGCTTCGGGTCCACTCCCCTCGGCGGCGCTCCGCTCTGCGCGTCGCTCTTGCTGCTGATCATCGGAGCGGCGCTGTTGGCGCGATCGCCGCTGCTGCTGGCGCTGATGGAAGGGGAGCGAGTGAGCCTCGCGAGCGGTACGGCGCTCAATCTGTCCGAGCCCAGCCAGGCGACGATGCGCTCCAGTCCGAGCACCGACGCGGGCGACCCGTCGAGCTCGACCACGAGCACGTCGCCCGCGCGCATCGAACGCTGAGGCAGCGGACCTGTGGCGCTCAGACGCAGCGTCCCGCGTACCGGAGTGGCCCCGGTGGTGCGCGCGAGCACCAGCTGACCGACTGAGAGCCCGCCACGCGGCTGCAGGTAGTAGAAGCTGTGATGCAGACCCAGGGCGCGCGCCTGCGAGCGCAGGGTGCCTCGCGTGCGCTCCCAGCGCAGCAGCGCCGATGCAGGCACTTCCGGCAGGAGCTCGTCGCCCAGCGCGCGGAGCGCGGCGATCCGTCCGGGAGATGGCACGCCGGCGTCGTCGGCCAGGGAGACGTGGATGCCTCGCGCGGCCAGCTCGGAGGCCACCAGCGCGACGTTGCGCGCCGGCATGTGCACGATCACAGCGACGACCGGCTGGCTGGTGTTGACGTGGACGAGCGGGTGGACGTGCAGCAGCTTGGACGCCACAGCGGTCACCTCGTCGGTGGACATCATCCACGAGCCCACACCGAACAGGAGCGCCACCCAGGTCGCGAACGCCGCCAGGCGCAGCTGCCAGGCGGGGATCGGCCGCACCCGTCGCGCCGCCTGCAGCACCGCGTCGACCGCGGTGGGGCCCTGCGTCCGCTGGGAGAGCTGCGTCGCTTCGGCCTGCACGTCCTCGCCGGAGGCAAAGCTCGCCTGTACGTGCTCGCGCAGCTCGTCGGTGTCGTTGGCCAGCAGGAGCAGATCCAGGGCGGCCATCGCACGCGTGTTCAGGCGCGCGTGACCGACAGGCAGCCCGTAGGAGACAACCGGCGTGCCGGCGGCCTTGGCCTCCAGGCAGGTGACCCCGCCGGTCGAATGTACGAGCACGTCGGCGGCCGCCAACAGGTCGGGCATCTTGTCCGTGAACCCGTACACGTGCACGCGCGGTTCATCGGCAAACGCCAGCCTGAGCTTCGTCGCGAGCTGGTCGTTGTGTCCCGCCAGGCAGACGATGCTGCTCACCTCGGACACCCGGATGAACTCGCCGACCGCCCCCGCGATGTCCCCCACCCCCCAGCCTCCGCCGGAGACGACGACCATGCGACCCTCCTCGGGCAGCTCGAGCGCACGGCGGGCCTCCATCGGGCAGCGGGGCTGCAGGAACTCGGCCGAGATCAGCGGGCGCACGAGCTGCACGCTCCCGCGACCGGCGATGCGCTCGACCGAGCGCATCGACTCGCCATACATCACCAGATGCATGTCGATGCCGGGTTGGGCCCAGAAGAACAGGCCGGTCAGATCGGTGATCGTGGCGACCGTCGGACATCTCACCTCGCCGATGCGTCGCAGTCGTGCCAGCACCACCGTGACCGCCGGGTAGGTCGAGACGACCACGTCGGGGTCGTATGCGGCGATGACGCGCGCCAGCGGACGCGAGCCGAGCAGGCACAGCAGCCTGCGGGCGACCATCCGCACAGGCAGGACATGCTCGAGCAACCAGTAGATGGCCGTGTAGGTCCATGGGAAGAAGCGCAGCTGCACCCGGTAGCCGTCCTCCACCACCGGACGTAGCAGCGACCCCATCGCGTCGAGGCCGTCGACGATCGTGACCTCGGCCGGACTCGGAGACTCCTCGATCTGCTGGGCCAGGGCGCGTGCGGCGGCCGCGTGGCCCTCTCCTACGTCGGCTGACAGGATCAGAACGCGACGCGGCCCCGTACTCCGGGGCGAGTTGCCTTGGCGTTTGCGACGTCGCATAAAGGGGGCACGCCCACGGTTCGGACGCTCAAGCGCAGCCATACGCCTACACACGGGATCCCCGCCGGGCGCAGCTGTGCACACAGGGTACCGAGCACGCTGGAGACTTGCATCTCGGGCAGACGTAACAATGGTCGGCGTGCAGGGCGCGACACCACTACACGGCGTCCCCGTCGCCGCCCGGGGACCGGCCGAGATGGGCCCGGCGGCCGGCGCGCGTCGGGCCGCACGTTCGCTGCGCATCCTCGGCGCACTCGGCCTCGTGGGCGTCCTCACAACGGTCTTC
Source organism: Solirubrobacteraceae bacterium (assembly GCA_017882445.1). Classification (GTDB taxonomy): domain Bacteria; phylum Actinomycetota; class Thermoleophilia; order Solirubrobacterales; family Solirubrobacteraceae; genus Palsa-744. Next base: position 134,776 of record JADGPK010000001.1, on the reverse strand, counting down.
CTGCTGAGCGCCGGCGCGGCCACGGCGCCCTCGCAGTACGTCCCGGCCCGCAGCGGCGGCTGGCCCGCCTGGATGGCAGGCCCGCTACAGGGCCTCGACGTCGGCCTCAGCAGCGGCCGCTTCCAGGCGCTGATGCTGATCATGTGCGCGAGCTACCTGCTCGTGCTGACAGCGGCGCGCACGCTGCCGGTTGGTCCGCTGGTGGCCGCGATCGTGCTCGCGCACGTCATCCTGGCGCTCGGACCGCCGCTGATCTCCCAGGACGTGTTCGGCTATCTCGCCTTCGCGCGCATGGGTGCCCTGCACGGCCTGGATCCGTACACCCACGTGGCCGCCGAAGCGCCCACCGATCCCGTCTTCACGTTCGTGGGATGGCCCTTCAAGCATTCCCCCTACGGCGCCCTGTTCACGCTCGCGAGCTACGCAACGGCCCCGTTGGGACTCGCGAGCGGGCTTTGGGTCTTCAAGACGGTCGCAGCCGCCTGCAGCCTCGGTGCGGTTGCGCTGATCGCGCGCGCCTCAAGGCGCCTGGGTCAAAGCCCGGCCTGGGCGGCGGCCTTCGTCGGGCTGAACCCGGTCTTGCTGGTGCTGGCGGTCGGAGGTGCGCACAACGACACGCTCGTCCTCCTCGCGCTGTCGCTCGCCCTGGCGGCGACGGCCGGTAGCAGCCCGCGCCTGCGTACCGGGGCGGCGACGCTGGCCGCGGGAGTGGGCGTCAAGCTCACGGCCGGCCTGGTACTGCCGTTTCTACTGCTCGCCGCTCCCCGCGGACGCGAGCGCCTCGGGGTGGCGCTCAGCGCCGCGTTGAGCCTGCTGGCGCTCGCCGCCCTGGGGGTGGTCGGCTTCGGCGTCCACGCGCTCGGATTCCTGGGAGCGGTGGGCGAGCAGCAGCAGCTCGTGGCGACCCACAGCATCCCCGCGGAGACCGCCCGTCTGTTCGGGCTGAGCGGGACGCCGGGCTGGTGGCGCCACCTGTACGTCGTCGCCTTCCTCCTCGCGCTCGCCGTCGCGCTCTGGCGCACCGCGCGCGGCGCCGACTGGCGCGTCGCGGCCGGGTGGGCGACGCTCGCGCTGCTGCTCTCGACCGCCTGGCTGCTGCCGTGGTACGCGGTCTGGCTGCTGCCGCTAGCGGCCGTCGGCGGCGATCGACGCCTGCTCGCCGCCACGCTCCTGTTCTGCGCCTACGCGATCCTCATCCATCTGCCGCTCGCCGACGGGCTGCTCAGCCCCCCCGTGCACCGTGTCGTCCAGCACCTGCACCTCAGCCTCCCGGGCCTGCGACACAGCCTCGAACTCACCGGTTTCCAGGTGCTTGGCCACGTGCTCCTCGATCTCCGCTGGTGAGGCATCGGGACGCGCCAGCCGCAGGCGCACGGCGTCCAGGCGCCTGAACTTGAGGATCTCGAGCACGTAGACGAGATACACGCTCGCAGCCACGACAAGCAATCCGATCGTGAGCATCACGAGCGTCCAGCCACCGCGCAGGTGGCCTTTGTGGTCGCTGTAGGGGACGAACCGCAGCGCCAGCGCCAGGCCCGCGAGCATCAGCGTCCAGGCGTACAGGTAGGCGATCGTCCGCCTGCTGCTGAAACCGATGCGAGCCATCCGATGGTGGAAGTGCTCGCTGTCCGACCGGTAGATCGGCTGCTTGTACTTCAACCGCTTCAGCACCACGAACGTGGTATCCAGGAACGGCACCGCGAGCAGGATAAGGGGCAGCACGAAGGAGACGACCGCCGCCGTCTTGACAGCGGCCTCGACCGTGATCACGCCCATCAGCAGTCCGAGCAGGTTGGCCCCACAATCTCCCATGAAGCTCGACGCTGGCGGGAAGTTGAAGAGCAGGAAGCCGAGTGCGGCGCCGGCCGTCAGCGCGGCCAGCACCCCTGGCTGCTGGCGGCTCAGATCGAAGGCGATGACCGCCATCGCGGCGGCGATGATCACGCAGACGCCCGCGGCCAGGCCGTCGACCCCGTCGGAGAAGTTGACCACGTTCATCATCGCAACCAGGCCGATCACCGTCAGGACCGGCCCGGCGTTCGTGACGCCGGCGTTGGGAAAAGCCAGTTCGCCGATGAACGGCAGCGTTATGGCTTTGACGGCCACCCCGAAGTTCACGACGATCACGGCGGCCACCACCTGGCCGGCCAGCTTGGCGGCGGGCGGCAGATCGAAGCGATCGTCGAGCGCGCCCACGAGCGTGATCACCCCCGCGGCGAGCAGCACACCGTGCCAAAGCTGGTGGTCTTTGCCATAGCCGCCGGGCAGCCACACGAGCGCCGCGACGAGCACGCCGGCGAAGATCGCCAGCCCGCCCAAGAGCGGCGTCGGCCGATCTGAGAGGCCACGCTCGCGCGGCTCGTCCATCGCCCCGACCGTTTGCGCGACCCGCATGGTGAGCGGTGTCAGCAGCGCGGTCACGACCGCGGCCAAGAGGAACGCGTAAAGCGCTTCGAGCTCGGTTGGTTGCACCATCGACTCGTGCACAGCATCGCAGGCGCCGGGGTCGCAAGCGACTCAGCCGAGTGGGCCCGGCCGCGGCCGTGGGGGCCCCGGCGTGGCCCACCGCCGGCAGGCGTGGCCTCTACGCGGAGGCGGCAGCCAGGCCCTGATAGAGCGGGTAGCGCTCCACGATCGCGCCGACCCGCTCGGCGAGCTCTGCGGCGCGGGACTCGTACTCGGGCGTGAGGGCGATGGCGAGGATCCGCCCAACCTCGCTGAAATCGTCCTCTTGCAGGCCGCGGGTGGCCAGCGCGGGCGTGCCGATGCGCAGACCGGAGGCCTCCATCGGCGGGCGCGGGTCGAACGGCACGGCGTTGCGATTGACGGTGATCTGAATCTCGTGCAGCCGGTCCTCGCCCTGTCTGCCCGTCAGCGCCGGCTCGGTCTCGCGCAGGTCCACGAGAATCAGGTGAACATCCGTTCCGCCCGTGAGCACCTTCACGCCGTGTCCGGCCTGCATCAACTCCCGCGCGAGCACGCGGGCGCCGGCGACGGTCCGGCGCTGACGCTCTGCGAACAGCTCGCTTGCGGCGATCTTGAAGGCCACCGCCTTCGCGGCGATGACGTGCTCCAGGGGACCGCCCTGCTGGCCGGGGAACACGGCCGAGTCGATCTTCTTGGCGAACTGCTCCTTGCAGAGGATCACCCCGGCGCGGGGACCGCCGAGCGTCTTGTGGGTGGTCGTCGTGACCACGTCCGCTCCGTGCTCGAGCGGACTCGGATGCAGCCCACTGGCAACCAGGCCGGCGAAGTGGGCCATGTCGACCATCAGCAGCGCGCCGACCTCATCGGCGATCTCGCGGAAGCGCGCGAAGTCGAGCTGGCGCGGATAGGCCGACCAGCCGGCCAGCAGCAGCTTGGGCCGGCGCTCGCGGGCGATGCGCGCGACCTCGTCCATGTCGATCAGACCGCTGTCGCGGTCGACCTCGTAGGCGGCGATGTCATACAGCCGGCCGGACACGTTGATCTTCATGCCGTGCGTGAGGTGCCCGCCGTGCGCCAGTGAGAGGCCCATGATCGTCTCGCCGGGCTGGAGCAGCGCGTGATAGACGGCCGCGTTGGCCTGCGAGCCGGAGTGCGGCTGGACGTTGGCGTGCTCGGCCCCGAACAGAGCCTTGGCGCGGTCGATCGCGAGCTGCTCGGAGACGTCCACCCACTCGCAGCCACCGTAGTAACGGCGCCCTGGGTAACCCTCGGCGTACTTGTTGGTAAGCACCGATCCCTGGCATTCGAGCACCGCGCGCGGCACGAAGTTCTCCGAGGCGATCATCTCCAGCGTGCGCTGCTCTCGCTCCAGCTCGCCACGCAGGACATCGGCGATCTCGGGGTCCACCTCGGACAGCGGGCGGTTGAAGTAGTCGGGACTCAGCTCGTTCACGGCGCTCTCCTTGGCAGGCGATGAGGACTTCTGTGCCCAGGCGCGCGGCGGATTCGCTGGCCGCTTCCCGGTGGTCGCTTCCACCTCTCTGCGCCAGTCGCGGCAGCTGCAACGAGGCTAGCAGGAGCGCGGGACCTCTTGCTCAGCCCACCGCCGCGAGCAGATCCCGCACCGTCTCGCTGGGCAGCGCTCCCTCCCGCAACACGTGCCAGCGCCGCTCGGAGGCGAGGTCACGCAGGTCCACCACGGTTGAGGGCGTGCCAGGGAGCTCGCCGCCGTCGAGCACGAGGTCGACGCCGTCGAGCAGGCCGCGCGGGACCTCGGCCAGGGTTCGCGCGTCGGGCTCCCCGGAGATGTTGGCGCTCGACTGCATCACCGGATCGGCGAGCGAGCCGAGCGCCCGCAGGGTGTCGGGCAGGCGCGGTACGCGCAGGCCCAGCGTGGAGGGGTCGCTTCGGCACGCGGCGGCAAACCGGTTGGAGCGATTTGCCAGCAGCAGCGTCACTCCGCCCGGCAGCAGCGCCCGCAGCGCCGCGCGCTCGGCGTCATCGAGCTCGCCGAGCGCCTCCAGGGCGGGCTCGAGCGCGAAGTACATGACCGCGCACGCACGCCTGGCCGGGCGGCCCTTGAGCGAGTAGATGCGCCGCGCCGCCACCTCGTTGTCGGGGTCGCAGCAGACGCCGTAGACGGTGTCGGTCGGGAACACGGCCACCCCGCCGCCGGCCATGCAGCTCCGCAGGCGCTCGGCGTCGTCTTCGTCGAGCTCGAAAGTCATTGGGGCCGGCGCTCCCCGATCACTAGCCGCTCTATACCCGCAAGGTCCTGCTCGTACCCCACCACTTGGAAGCCCGCGCCGCGCACCAGCTCGCCGACGATGGGAGCCTGGCCGGCGCCCACCTCGAGCGCGAGCAGGGCGAGCCGCTCGCGATGCTCGAGCTGCGCGAGCAGGCGGCGAATCACGGCGAGGCCGTCGGACCCGGCGAACAGCGCTCCGGGCGGCTCGTGGCGTGCGATCTCGGGGGCGAGCGCCGCGCGGTCGGAGTCGGCTACGTAGGGCAGGTTGGCGAGGATCGCGTCGAACTCGTCGGGCACACCCGCCAGCAGGTCGGCGCGGAGCCAGTGGACCTCCAGGCCCAGGCGCTGCGAGTTCGCACGAGCCAGCTCGAGCGACGCGTCGCTCACGTCGCTGCCGGTGACGTCCAGGTCGGGGCGCTCGTCCTTCAACGCCAGCGCGACCGCGCCGCTGCCCGTGCCGAGATCGAGGACACGCTTCCCTATTCCGAGTGCCAGTCCGACCTCGACCAGCAGCTCGGTCTCTCCTCGCGGCACGAGCGCGCGGCGATCGACTGCCAGCTCGAGGCGACGAAAGCCGCGCACTCCGACGATGTAAGCGACGGGCTCGCGCTCCACGGCGCGGCGGCGCACGGCGTCCTGGAAGGCGCGCACCGCCCCACCCTCCACCGTCAGGTCGCGGTCGGTGAACAACCGCTCGCGACCCACGCCGAGCACGTGCGCGAGCAGCACTTCGGCGTCGAGCCGGGGCGTTTCGCAGCCGGCAGCGGCGATCGCCGTGATCGCGCCATCGAGCGCGTCATGCGCCGACGTGCCTCTCACGCCGCTGCCTGCGCCTCCAGGCGCCTACGCTTCTCGTCGGCCTGGAGGGCTGCCGTCAGCTCGTCGAGCTCGCCTTCGAGGACCTGATCGAGGTTGTGGACCGTGAACTTGATGCGATGGTCGGTCACGCGCCGCTCGCCGTAGTTGTAGGTGCGGATCTTCTCCGCGCGGTCGCCCGTCCCCACCTGCGAGCGGCGGTCGGCCGCGAGATCGGCCTGCTGCTCGGCGAGCGCGCGCTCATACATGCGCGCGCGGAGCACCCGCAACGCCTTGTCACGGTTCTGCAGCTGGGACTTCTCGTCCTGCATCGAGACGACGATGCCGGACGGCTTGTGCGTCACACGGACGGCCGAGTCGGTCGTGTTGACCGACTGCCCGCCCGGGCCCGAGGAGCGGTAGACGTCGATCTGCAGGTCGTTCGGGTCGATATGCACGTCCACGTCTTCGGCCTCCGGTAACACCGCGACGGTCGCCGTGGAGGTGTGGATCCTGCCCTGGGACTCCGTCTGGGGGACGCGCTGGACGCGGTGGGTCCCACCCTCGAACTTGAATACCGAATAGGCGCCGTCCCCCTTCACCGAGAACGTGAACTTGCCGTCGCCGATGTCCAGCGGCTCGGACTGCCATCCACGACGTTCCGCGTAGCGGACGAGCATGCGGTAGAGGTCGCCCGCCCACAGCCCGGCCTCATCGCCGCCGGCGCCGCCCTGGATTTCCACGATCACGCTCTTCTCGTCGTTGGGATCGCGCTCGACCATCGCCAGGCGGATCTCCTCCTCGACGTCTCCGATCCGCCGACGCGCGTCGAGGAGCTCCTCGCGCAGCTCTGCGTCCTCACCCATCTCCGACAGGAGCTCCTCGGCGCCTGCGGCGTCATCCTGGGCGCGGCGCCACTGAGCCGCCAGCTTGGCCGCGGGCTCGAGCTGGCTGTAGGCGCGCCCGACCTCCGCGTAGCGCTCCCGGTCGGAGATCACCTCCCCGTCGGTCAACTGAGCGCCCAGCTCGGCGAAGCGTGTCTCGATCTGCTTGACGAGCTCTTCGATCATGAGGGCCAGTCTAGGCGCCCACGCCGCGGGCACAGCGAGCGGGTGTGAGGCTGGGGAGGGAGCGTTCCGGCTGCCGAACGTTCCTAGGAACTACAGCTAGGCCACGACCTCGACGCCGACGAGGTCGGCCGCCGAGAGCTCGCCCGGGGTCTCCAGCTCGAGCACGGCCTCAAGCGCAGCGATCGCCACCTCGAGCTGGTCGAGGTCAGGCTCGCGCGTGGTGAGCAGCTGCAACTTCAACCCCGGCCACATCACCGCGCGCACCCAGGGCCTGTTGCGGTTGCGCCCGGCGAACTTGATCAGCTCGAAGGAGATCCCGGCGATCACGGGCACGCCGAGCACGCGCGTGGCCAGCAGCCAGTACCACGCAGGCAGGCCGATCGGCGCGAACACGAATATCGCCACGATCATGACCACCAGCAGGAAGCTGGTTCCGCAGCGCGGGTGCAGCCGGGAGAAGCGCTTGGCGTTGGCGGGCGTCAGCGGGAGACCGGCCTCAAAGCACGAGATCGTCTTGTGCTCAGCGCCGTGATACTCGAACACTCGCCGCAGATCGCCCACGCGGGACAGCAGGAGCATGTACCCGAGGAACAGGCTCGTCCGCAGCACGCCCTCGACCAGCCAGAACAGCACCGAGGAGCCGAGCTGGCGCTTGATCAGGCTCGTCAATCCGACGGGGATGAGGAAGAACAGCACGATCGCGAGCGCGAGCGCGACCACGATCGTTCCCGCCCACACCCCGCGTGGGATCGCCTGTGCCTCCTCTTCGTCCTCGACCGGGAGCTGCGCGTTGGCCGAGATCTCCAGGGCGCGGAAGCCGATGGCCATCGATCCGCCGAGCGCGACGACACCACGCACGATCGGCAGCCGCAGGACACGGTGGCGCCTCATGGCCGAGTCCAGAGGGAACGTGCTCACCTCGACCTCGCCCCTCGCGGCCTGCTCGGGGGAGAACTCGCCCTCGCTCAGCTGCTCGGCGGTGGGCTTGCGTACGGCCACGGCCCAGTTGGAGACGCCGCGCATCATCACGCCCTCCAGAACAGCCTGACCGCCGACCGGCGCATCGCGCTGGGCGTTCAGCTGGCCGTCGACCAGCGCGACAGTCCCGTTCTGGATGCCATCGACCGGCAGATCGACGGCATCCTCGAGTCCAGCCGCACCTGCTTGTGACCCGCTGCTCACCGCGGCCGTCGCGGTGGGTGAACCCGCGGCAGGACGCGCGGACATCGAGCTATTGAGCGGACCGAGCTTGTGCGGAGTGCAGGCGACCCTTGGCGGCGCGGCGCTGGAAGCGCTCCACGCGTCCGCCGGTGTCCATCAGCTTCTGCCTGCCGGTGTAGAACGGGTGACAGTTCGAGCAGACCTCCACATGAAGCTCGTCTCTGGTCGCGCGCGTGACGAACTCGTTGCCGCACGTGCAGCGCACGTGTGCTGCGGCGTAGTTGGGGTGGATCTTGGCCTTCATCGTTCGATCATTCTAGCGGGGCGGCGGGAGCCGGGCCGGCCGGCTGCTCGCAGACGGGCGTGCGCAGTTCCGTGGCCGTGATCAGCCGGCCCCTGGCGTTCAGCCAGCGGAACCTCACCGCCCCGCGGTAGAACGCTGGCGCCGACAGGTTGGTGACCTGCTTGAGATACCTGTAGACCTTCACGCCCGGCGCAGAGCTGCGCCACCCGCCCAGCCCTGGAGCGCTGACGGCGTGGAAGAGCGCTTCCCCGGGCATCCGCTCGAGCACGTCGACCCGCATCTGCATGCGCGCGCTGCCTGCGATCGTCGTCATTTCGCCCGCGAACGTCGCCGAGCGTTCGGCCTGACTGACAGCCGTGACGCACTGCTCGAGCGTGGCGGTGATCTTCTCCCTGGCGCCCACCCGCGTGGGCAGCCGGGCGGCCACCGTCGCGGGCGCCTGCGCGAGGCAGAGCAGCGCGAGCGCACAGACGGGCGGGCCTCCCAGCAGGCGCCGCCGCGTCGTTTGGCCTGAGAACGTGACAAGCATCACATCCTCCTAACACGCCGGACGGGCTCAGGTTTCGTGCGTCTTGACACCCGATGTCTCTCTCGCGGGCGTCCGGGGCGATCAGGTCACCTGATACAGCGGCCCATCCCCACCCTCAGGTACCGTCAGGCGACCCCCCTTGGCCGTGATCGCACCGCACTGCACGCAGTTGGTGTAGTTGACGATCACGTCCACATCGCCCTTCTCGGGGGCGTCCTCGGGGATCTCGTAGACCCCGGCGGGGCACATCCACCGCCAGGTCTCCGCGATCTCTCGGGGCACGTGCTTACGAACCCGGATGTGGTTGGGAGCGTCGTCGCGAGTCGCGTTCCCGGTGATGAACACCGAGGAGAGCTTGTCGAAGGTGTACTTCCCGTCGGGCTTGGGGTAGACGTCCTTGGTCTTGCCGATGAACATCGGCTTGGCGTCGTTGCGATGCCAGCCCGCACGACCGGGCAGCCGGCCTTTGGTGATCTGCTGGATACCGCTGAGCGGGCCGCCGAGGAGAAGGCCCTTCTGCAGCGGTTGGCGAGCGTTGCGCACCTCCCACAGCTCCTTGCCCACCGAGGAATCCTCGATCACCTGCTCGTAGGACTCAAAGCTCTTTTCGCCGCGCTTGAGCGCGGCATAGATCGACTCAGCCGCGAGCATGCCGGACCGAATGCAGTGGTGCACACCCTTGAGCGCCATCGTGTCCACCATGCCGCCGGCGTCACCGACCAGCACGGCCCCGGGCATCGAGAGCTTGGGCATCGACCAGTAGCCGCCTCCGGGGAGCGCCTTGGCGCCCCACGCGACGCGCTCGCCGCCCTCGAGGATCTTGCGCACGAGCGAATGCGTCTTGAACGTCTGCAGCAGGTCGTGGGCCGAGGTCGTCGCGTCGGCGTACTCGAGCTCGACGACGAAGCCGATGCTCACGAGGTCCTCGCCGCTCTTCTCGTCCTTCATCGGGTAGATCCAGGTGCCGCCAATCTGCCCGTACTTGTGAGAGATCTTCAGCGGCCAGGGGCCCATCGTGTGGATCAGGCGGTCGAGCGGCCTGGGCACCTTCCAGACCTCCTTGACGCCGAGCTCCCACACCTGGGGCTCGCGTCCGGCGGCGAGGTCGAACTCCTTGATCGCCGCGCCCGTGATGTGGCCCCAGCAGCCCTCGGCGAGCACCGTGGCCTTTGCCTTGATGTCGGTTCCCGGCTCGAAGTTGCCGAGCGGCTCGCCGTCCTTGCCACGGCCCTTGTCGCCGGAGCGCACACCCACGACGGCGCCGTCCTGCACGATCAGCTGCGTCGCGGAGGTCTCGGTGAGGATGTAGGCGCCCGCATCCTCGGCCTGCTGCTGCTGGTAACGCGCCATCGCCGAGACCGAGATGACCTCGTTGCCGTGGTTCTTGAACGGCGGCGGCGTCGGGATCCGCAGCGAGAGCTTCGACGTGGGCGTGAGGTAGACGGCCTCCTTCTTGACCTCACCGAAGGCAAAGCCCTCCTTGCGCCAGTCCTCGCGGGTCATCTCCGGGAACAGCTCCAGCAGGGGGCCCGGGCGCATGACGGCGCCTGACAGGGAGTGCCCGCCGCAGGTCTTGGCCTTCTCGATGACCGCCACGGGCACCTCGCCGAGACGTTCCATCGTCTCGGGATCGTCGGCCAGCAGCTGAAGCAGGCGATTGGCGCACGCGAGGCCCGCGGTGCCGCCGCCGACGATCGCCACGCCGACCTCGATCAGCTCGTCCTCGGGATCGAGTCCGTGCTTGATGAACTCCCTGCGCGAGTCCACCGGTGGCGGGAAGGCCGCCGGTGCGACCCTCCCGTTGTCTGAGCTGTGGCGGGACATCATCAGACCTCCCTGTGCGAGTCGGGTCGAGGCGTCCTTGCGTGGACGGCGCCCACCATGGTCAGCTGGCCTTCTTGGCCTTCACAGCCTCTGTCAGCTTGGGCAGGATCTTGTTGAGGTCTCCCACGACGCCGAGGTCGGAGAATTCGAAGATCGGCGCGTTGGCGTCCTTGTTGATCGCGACGATGTTCTCCGAGCCCTGCATCCCGACCTTGTGCTGGATCGCGCCCGAGATGCCCGCGGCGAGGTACAGCTTCGGTGCGACGGTCTTGCCCGTCTGCCCGATCTGCGCGGCGTAGGGGTACCAGCCCGCGTCGACCACCGCACGGGTGGCTGCCACGGCGCTGTTGCCACCGAACGCGCCGGCCAGTTCCTCACACAGCTGGAAGCCCTCGGCCTTGCCCAGGCCGCGGCCGCCGGCGATCAGGATACTCGCACCCTCGATGTCCACGTCGGCCCCGCGCTGCTCACCGCGCGTGACCATCGTCGCCTGCAGGGCGTGCTGGCTCAGCTCGAAGTCGAGCCGCTCGACCGGAGCGTCGCCGCCGCCGGTCTCCTTGATCTCGAACGCGTTGAGGCGGCTGATGATGATCCCGACGTTGGAGCGGTATTTGATCTCGGAGATCGCCGAATCGCCCAGGATCGGGCGCTCGGCGATCAGCTCGCCGCCCTCCGCTCGCACGGCCGTGACCTCCATCGCCACTCCGGCGCCGAGCCGCGCGGCCAGACCGGCGCCGATCTCAAAGCCGAGCAGACCGCCGCCGAACAGCGCATAGGAATAGCCACCGTCGGCGATCGCCCTGGCCATCGCGTCGACCAGCGGCTGCGCCAGGCCCTCGGGGCCCTCGGCCACGAGCACCTTCTTGGCCCCATATTTGCCGAGCGACGCCGCCAGGTCCTCGGGAACGTTCTCGCCGAGAAGGATCGCGTGCGCCTCGCCGCCGAGCTCAGCGGCCAGCTTGGCGCCCTCTGAGACGGCGCCGAGTGAGTTCTTGTTGATCGCGCCGTCGTAGTGCAGCGCGTAAACCAGGATGTTCGCCATTTCAGTTCAGCTCCTCCTTAGATGAGCTTGCGCTCGTCGAGCCAGGCGACGATCTTTTCGACCGTCTCGCCGGTGTCCTCGTCCTCGATGATCTCCCCCGCGGCCTTCGCCGGCGGAGCCTTGGCAGCGACCCACTGTGCCCCCGAGTTCTCGCCGCCGACCTTCGAGGCGTCGATGCTCACGTCGGCCGCTGTGACGGTGTCGAGCGGCTTCTTCTTGGCGCCCATGATCGCCTTCAGCGACGGGTAGCGCGGCTCGTTGATCGCGTCGCCGACCGAGATCACCGCCGGCATCTTGATCTGGACGGTGTCGTAGCCGTACTCGGCCTGACGCTCGCAGCGCAGGCTGTCGGAGTCGATGTCCATCTTGATCACCTGCGTCAGCGACGGCATGCCCAGGTACTCGGCCACGACCGCGCCGATCGTGTAGCACTCCCCGTCGTCGGACTGCTGGCCCAGCAGCACAAGGTCCGGGCTCTCGCGCTGAAGAGTCTTCGCGAGCGCGTAGCCGGTGGCGGCCACGTCCGAGCCGGCGACCACCTGGTCTGAGAGGTGCACCGAGCGGTCGGCGCCGAGCGAGACCGCCTTGTGCAGCGCGCGCACCGCACTGTCGGGGCCCATCGTCACCGCGACGATCTCCTCGACCGGCACCACGCCGCCCTCCCTGATCTGCATCGCCGCCTCGATGGCGTGCGTGTCATACGGGTTGAGGTTCTTCTCCCCACTGCGGTCCATGCGCCCCGTCGAGGAATCGATCCTCTTCTCGACGGCGGCGTCCGGAACCTCCTTCACCAGGACGCATATCTTCATCTCTTCACGCTTCTCCTTGGGGTCTGTTGGGTGCGATCCTACCGCTTCGAGCGGTTGACTGACGAGTCAATCAGTGACGTGCTGCCCGCCCGCCGGTGGCGCCGCGAATGAAATCGACGATCGTCTGCGTGGGCGCCCCGGGTGTGAACACCTCGGCGACGCCCAGGCTCTTCAACTCTGGGATGTCCTCCGCCGGGATCGTGCCGCCGACGGTGATGACCACGTCGTCGATGTCCTGCTCGTGCAGGAGCTCAACGACGCGCGGCACGAGCGTCATGTGGGCGCCCGACAGGATCGACAGGCCGACCGCGTCGGCATCCTCCTGGATGACCGTCTCGACGATCTGCTCAGGCGTCTGGTGCAGGCCGGTGTAGATGACCTCCATGCCGGCGTCGCGCAGCGCACGCGCGATGATCTTGGCGCCGCGATCATGGCCATCGAGGCCCGGCTTGGCCACGACGACGCGGATCTTGCTCTGCTTGGTTGAGTCGGTGGACGACATCAGCGGCCCAGCGTATGGCACAACCCGCCTGCAGGCGGTCCCGTCGTCATCTCCGGCGCCGGCAGCGAGAGCCGGACGAACCGCCGCGACGGGCAGACGCGCGTGATTGTGTGGCGCGTGAGCCACCAGACGCCGGCCGGGGCGCACCGGCGCGCACGGACCCGCCACGTCCCAGCACGACCCTCCCCACCGATGCGACCGCCGTGCCGGCTCCGAGCGCGGCGAGCACCTTCAGACGCCGTCTCAGGCGATCCAGCTCCACAACCTCCCAGCCTTCCTCCGCGGCTATCCGCCGAAGCGCGGCGTCGGGGTTGACGACGACCGCGTGGCGTACCGCGCGCAGCATCGGCAGGTCCGACTCGGAATCCGAGTAGGCGTATGACGCGTCCAGTTCGATGCCCTTCTGATCGACCAGCTCGCGCATCGCGAGGACCTTGCCCTCGCGGTAGTTGAACGGGCCGGCCGGCCGGCCGGTGTAGCGACCGTCGACGATCTCCGAGCGCGAGCCCAGGCCCCCGTCGAAGGCGAGCACGCGAGCGAGTAGATCGGCCATCTCCTGCGATGCGGCGGTGAGGATGTAGACCGGCAAGCCCGCGTCCTGGTGGGCATAGGCGCGTTCGAGCATCTGTGGATACAGGCGCGGCAACACGCCCGAAAGCACCCGCGGCGAGAGGCGCTGCAGATCGCGCACGCGCACACCGGCGATCATCTCGCCAACGCGCTTTCGCACTTCATCGGCGCGATCATCGGTCGACCCGAGCAGGCGAAAACGCACGTTTTCATACACATCCTGAACCAGGCGTCCGCGAGAGATCATTCCCGTCTCATAGGCGGCGCGGGCGAAGAAGACGCCCGAGGAGCCTGCCATGAGCGTCTTGTCGAGATCGAAGAACGCCGCGCCGCGCGGCCGGCCTGGCGGGGATCCGCTGCTGCCGTTTGCGCTCGCGTCCACTAGACCTTGAGGATCACCGCGTCGCCCTGACCCCCGCCCGAGCAGATCGCGGCGCAGCCGAGGCCGCCGCCACGCCTACGCAGCTCGAGCAGGAGGCTGCCGAGGATGCGTGCCCCCGAAGCGCCGAGCGGGTGGCCGAGCGCGACGGCGCCGCCGTTCACGTTCACCCTGTCCTCGTCGATGCCGAGGATGCGGATCGAGTTGAGCGTGACCGAGGCGAAGGCCTCGTTGATCTCCCACACGTCGATGTCCCCCGGCTGCAGGCCCGCCTTCTCCAGGGCCTTCTTCGCGGCGCTCGCCGGCGTGGTGGCCAGGTAGGCGAAGTCGTTTGCGCTCTGCGCGTGCGTCACGATCTCGGCCAGAGCCTCCTTGCCGTTCGCCGCGGCCCATTCCTCGGAGGCCACGACGAGCGCGCCGCCACCGTCGTTGACGCCGGGCGAGTTCCCGGCGGTGTGCGACCCCTCCTTGCTCAGGAGACCGGGGAGCTTCGCGAGGACCTCCAGCGAGGTATCGCGGCGCGGGCCCTCGTCGACATCGACGACCGTGTCGCCCTTGCGCCCCTTGACCGTCACGGCGACGATCTCGTCCGACATCCGCCCCTCGTCGATCGCCTTGAGCGCCAGCTCGTGCGAGCGCAGCGCCCAGCGATCGAGGTCGGCGCGGGTGATCTCCAGGCCGTCGCCGATCTCGGTGGCCTCGGCGAACATCTGTCGCCCTGAGAACGGGTTGGTGAGGCCGTCGTGGACCATCGCGTCGAGCATCTTGGCGTCGCCCATGCGATAGCCGAAGCGCGCCTGCGGAAGCAGGTATGGCGCCTTGGACATCGACTCCATGCCGGCGCCCACGCCGATCTGGACGTCGCCGGCGCGGATCGCCTGGTCGAGGATCACCGTGGCGCGCAGCCCCGAGGCGCACACCTTGTTGATCGTCTCGGAGGAGACCTCCTTGGGTATGCCCGCCTTGATCTGTGCCTGGCGCGAGGGAATCTGGCCCTGCCCGGCCTGGAGCACCTGCCCCACGACCACATGTTCGACCTGCTCGGGCTCCACCCCGGCACGCTCGAGAGCCGCGCCGATCGCCAGACCGCCGAGCTCGGTGGCATCCAGCGTGGACAGGCCGCCGCCCATCTTGCCGATGGGGGTGCGCGCGGTGCCAAGGATCACGGTCTTGGGCATGGGAGCGGGTCTCTCCTGTAGGTCGGGAGGCAGGGACGGAGATCGAGAATGGTAGTGGACCGCTTAGTAGGTCCCGCAGGCTGCGCCCGCGGGGGGCCGTAGCGCGGGCGCAGTCGCGGGCGCAGCCTCTGGATCCGCCCGCGAGACAGGCCGCACGGGCGGATCGCTCGCCGGGCGGATATCGTGGCGGCCGATGCGCGTCTCCTCGATCGCCCAACCCCCGCGGACGAGCGATGCGGACACCATCGCGGTTGGGGTGTTCGAGGACGAGGGCGCCCCGCCGGAGTCGCCCGCAGAGCTCGCGGAGCTGCTCGCCTCCGGCGAGGCCCGCCGCACGTTCAAGGCGCTCGCGCTGACCCACGCCGACGGCAAACGCTGGCTGGTGGTGGGGTTGGGAGCACGCAAGGAGCTCACACCCGAGCGCGCGCGCGTGGCTGCCTCGACGGCCGCCGCACGGGCGCGTGAGATCTCGACGCGCACGCTGTGCTGGGAGGCTCCCTCCGGAAGCGACCCCGCGATCGCCGCGGCGCTCGTCGAGGGCACGATCCTGAGCGATTACCGCTTCGATCTGCACAAGTCCGCGGCGGAGAACGGGCCAGAGGATGCCCCGCCGAAGCACCTGGAGCACCTGATCGTCGCAGGACCCGACGGGCTCGAGGCGACCGTCGCGGAGGCGACGCTCCTCGGCGAGGCCGTCAACAGGGCGCGCGATCTGCAGAACCGGCCCGGTAACGACCTCACTCCGACCGCGCTCGCCGAATATGCCAGGGCGCTCGGCGCGGAGGGCCCGGGGCTGTCGGTCGAGGTGGAGGGGCGAGAGGCCATCATCGGTCGCGGCATGGGCGCCTTCGCGGCCGTCGCCCAGGGGTCCGAGCAGGAGCCGGCGCTGATCACGATCCGCTACGAGGACCTGAGGAGTTCCCACGCGAGCAGCCCCACGCTGGGCTTCGTCGGCAAGGCGGTGACGTTCGACAGCGGCGGGATCTCATTGAAGCCTGGCTCCAAGATGGCCGAGATGAAGTTCGACATGTCCGGCGGCGCGGCCGTGATCGAGGCGGTCTGCGCGATCGCACGACTGCAGCTGCCGGTCAAGCTCGTGGCCGTGGTGGGCGCCACCGAGAATCTGCCCAGCGGCCGCTCGATCAAGCCGGGCGACATAGTCACGGCCGCCAACGGCAAGACGATCGAGGTCAACAACACCGACGCCGAGGGTCGTCTCGTGCTGGCCGACTGTCTCTGCCACGCGGTCGCCGAGGGCGCCGATCAGATCATCGACCTGGCGACGCTCACCGGCGCGGTGATCGTCGCGCTGGGGTCCACCTACGCCGGGTTGATGAGCAACGACGACGCGCTCGCTGAGCGAGTCACCGCCGCCGGAGACCGCAGCGGGGAGATCGTCTGGCGGCTGCCGCTCCACGACGAGTACAGCGAGCTGCTCAAGGGCCGCTACGGCGACCTCGACAACGCACCGGAAGCACGCAAGGCCGGCACGATCGTGGGCGGAGCCTTCCTGTCGAACTTCGTCGGCGAAGTCCCCTGGGCGCATCTCGACATCGCCGGATCGGCCTGGGACCTGGACCGAGCGTACGTCGGCAAGGGCGCCTCCGGCTACGGCGTGCGACTGCTGGTCGAGCTGGCGCGCTCCTACGGCGCCTGACCGCGGCCGCCGCCCTCAGTCCAGCCGCCGCGCGACCTCGGCCCAGCTGTTCCCGCGTGGATCTATATGGGCCCGATGCGCACCGGCCGCGCCGGCGATCTCCACGAGCTCGACCTCGCCTCCGGCCGCGGACGCCGCCCGCTCGTAGCTGCGGCTGAGCTCGACGGAGACCGTGGTGTCCTCGATGCCGTGCACGAGCAGAACGGGCATGCCCAGCGGCAGCAGGCGCAGCGGATCGCCCGCGGCGTAGCGATCCGGCAGCTCATCCGGCGCGCCCCCCATCAGCAACCTCGCGGCCCCACCTCCGCGCCAGCGCCTGTAGGCGCCGGTCAGATCGCAGACGCCGGCCTGGGAGATGGCGCGGCGCAGGCGCACCCGCGGCCCGCCTGCGCGGAAGCCCGGCGCACCCGGCGGCAGGTTCTCCCGCGCGGCCGCCCACAGGGCGAGGTGGCCGCCGGCCGAGTGGCCCAGCACGCTCACGCGCGCGAGGTCCAGAGGAGCCGCAATCTCGGCCAGGTGGTCGATCGCCGCCGCGACATCGGCGAATGTGTGCGGCCAGCCGCCGCCTTTGCCCACGCGCCTGTACTCGATGTTCCAGGTCGCCCAGCCGCGCCTGAGGAGATCGCCGACCAGGCCACGCATCACGACCCGCCCGTAGCGGGCCTGCCAGGAGCCGCCGTGGATCACGACCATCACCCGATGGGGCCCGGGGCCCCTCGGGAGGCGCAGGTCGCCGCGCTGGGAGCGGTGGGGGCCATAGCGAAACGTGCGTCCGCCGCGCAGCACGTCCAGGATCAGGCGCCCGCGGCTCACTCGCGGCAATGCTAGAGGACCGTACCTGTGAGAATGCCCGCAATGGATTTCGACCTCTCCCCTGTCCACGAGCTGATCCGGCGCACGGTCAGGGAATTCGCCGAGGGCGAGGTCGCTCCGGTGGCCGAGGAGCTCGACCGGACAAAGTCGTTTCCATATGAGATCGTCGAGAAGCTCGGCAAGCTCAACCTGATGGGGATTCCCTTCCCCGAGGAATACGGCGGGGGCGGCGGGGACACGCTGGCGTACGCGCTCGCGGTGGAGGAACTCACGCGGGTCGACTCCTCGGTTGCAATCACGCTGTGCGCCCACACGTCGCTGGGAACCCAGCCTGTCTACCTGTTCGGCAGCGAGGATCAGAAGCGCGAGTGGATGCCGCGCCTGTGCTCGGGCGAAAGGCTCGGCGCGTTCGGCCTGACCGAGCCTGAGGCGGGATCGGACGCGGGCAACACGCGAACCCGAGCGCGTCTGCTCGACGGCGAATGGACGATCGACGGGGCCAAGCAGTTCATCACCAACGCCGGCACCGACATATCGGGGATCGTGTGCATCACCGCAGTCACCGGCGAGAGCTCAGATGGAGCGAAGGAGATCTCGAACATCATCGTTCCCAACGGCGCCGAGGGCTACGAGCAAGGGGAGCCCTACCGCAAGATGGGCTGGAACGCCTCCGACACGCGCCCCCTGACCTTCACCGACTGCCGCGTGCCCGAGGAAAATCTCCTGGGTCCGCGCGGCGCAGGCTTCAAGCAGTTCCTGCACATCCTCGACATCGGGCGCATCGGCGTGGCCGCGATGGGCGTCGGGCTGGCCCAGGGCGCGCTCGACGAGGCCCTGCGATACGCCAAGGAGCGCAGGGCGTTCGGCCAGCAGATCTCGAAGTTCCAGGCGATCCAGGGCAAGCTCGCGGACATGTCGTGCGAGATAGCGGCCGCGCGCCTGCTCGTCTACAAGGCCGCCCTCGAGAAGGACGCCAAACGCAACTTCACCCTGACGGCCGCCCAGGCCAAGCTGAAGACCGGCCGCCTGGCGGTGCGCTGCGCCGAGGAGGCCGTCCAGATCCATGGCGGCTACGGCTTCATCGAGGAGTACCCCGTGTGCCGCTTCTACCGCGACGCGAAGATCCTCACGATCGGCGAGGGCACCGACGAGATCCAGCAGATGGTGATCGCGCGGGCGCTCGGCGCCTAGCGCGGTTCGAGGATCACGAGCGGTATCTCCCGCTCGGCGCGCCGGCGATAGCTTTCATAGCCTCCGTAGACAGCCACCACCATCGGCCACAGACGCTCTCGCTCGTCGGCGTCCGCGACACGCGCGTGGACGTTGCGGACGCTCGATCCGACCTGAACGGTCGTGTCGGGGTTGGCGCACAGGTTGTGGAACCACGCCGGATGCTTGGGATGACCGCCCTTTGAGGCCACGAGGATCAGATTCTCGCCATCCTCCGTGTAGACGAGCGGGCTCGTTCGCCGGATGGCGCTCCTCGCTCCGACGTGGTCGAGCAGCAGCATCGGCGGCGCGCCTGGAAACCGGTGACCGATCCGCCCGTGACTCGCGCGGTAGATCGCGGTGTGACCCTGCATCAGCGGGCCCAGCACCGGCCAGCTCCTATCCACCAGTTTCATGTAGTCCATCGGTTGCTCCTGGGTCAAGCCGTCGTTGACAGTGACCCCGGTGAGCCTACCCGACGGGCTGCCCGCGCAGCGCCGCGCGCTCGAGCAGGGTCGAGGCGGCGCTCGCCGGATCCAGCCGCCGCTCGACGACCTCGGCAAGCAGGCGCTTGAACTCGTCATCCTTCTGGAGATCCTGCTCCAGGCGCCGGCGCATGCGCGCCGTGGCGATCGCCAGGACCTCGTTGTGCAGGTTGCGCCTGCGCCGCTCCTGGAGCTGACCGGCGGCGAGGATGTGCGCGCGGTGCTCGCGCAGGCTGTCCACGAGCTCATCGATCCCGTGGCCCAGGGTCGCCTCGGTCTTGATGATCGGCACCCGCCAGCTGCCGCGCACCTCCTCGGCCGTGCGGTCCACATTGGCGAGCGAGAGCACCCCACGGATCTCGCGGATCATCGTGTCGGTGAGCGGATGGTCGGCCTTGTTGACCACGATCACGTCGGGGATCTCCATCACGCCGGCCTTGAGCGCCTGGATCGAGTCGCCCGACCCGGGCATCAGCACGAGCACGATCGTGTCGGCGTGATCGATGATGTCGATCTCCGCCTGACCGACCCCCACGGTCTCCACGAACACGTCCTGGCGCCCAGCCGCGTCGAGCAGCAGGGCAGCCTGCAACGCCGCCTCCGACAGGCCGCCGAGGGCGCCGCGGTTGGCCATCGAGCGGATGAACACCCCCTGGTCCAGGAAGTGCTCTGACAGGCGGATGCGGTCTCCCAGCAGCGCGCCGTGGGTGAACGGAGAGGACGGGTCGATCGACAGCACCCCCACCGTTCGCCCGGCTTGCCGGCGTGCCTTGGTGAGCGCGCCGATCAGCGTCGACTTTCCCACCCCCGGCGGTCCTGTGAAGCCCACCACCTCCGCGCGACCGGTGTGCGGGTAGACCTCGCGGACGAGGTCCCAGCCCTCCGGCCGGTTGTCCTCGACGAGCGTGATCGCGCGCGCGAGCGCGCGGCGGTCGCCGTTGAGCAGGCGCTGGGCGAGTGACGGCTCGGTCATCGAGCGCGCATCATCGCAGGGCCGCCCCGGGGGGCGGTCCCTTACGATTCCAGGCGATGGCGCTCGTTGTCGAACCTACCGCCGAGACTCCGAGCGAGGAGATCGCCGGGCAGCCGCGGGGGGCGCCCGCTCCGCTGCGCGGCGGACCGCTCGCGCTAGCGCGTTTCATGCGGGCCAATCACATGCTCAGGCCGGGATACGCGAGCCTGCTGGCGAGGTTCGTGTGGCTGAAGCTCCGCTTCGGGAGGCGTCTGCAGACCGACGGCATCTGCTTCATCTGCCCGCGCGTCAAGTTTGAGATCGGCCGTGACGCGACGCTGCGAATCGGCCGTTGGGCGTGGATCGGACACGCGAGCAAGATACGCGTGCACGAGGGAGAAGTGAGCATCGGCGCCAAGACCGTGATCGGCCAGGAGTGCACCATCTCGGCCTACCAGCACGTCTCGATCGGGCGCGAGTGCATCATCGCCGACAGGGTGATGCTGATCGACTTCGACCATGGCGTCACAGAGGTCGAGCGCCCGATCCGCTCACAGGGGATCTACATGCGCGATGTGCGCGTGGGACACAACGTCTGGATGGGCTATGGGGCGTGCGTCCTGCGCGGGGTTAGCATCGGCGAGAACAGCGTCGTGGGAACCAGCTCGGTCGTCACCCGCGAGGTCCCGGCGAACGCCGTCGTCGCCGGCGCTCCCGCTCGCGTGCTGCGCATGCGCAGCACGCCCCGCTCGATGCGCTGGGAGTAGAGCCACTGCTCAGGCCGCGGACGGCCCTCGCTCGCAAGCTGACATCAACGGCTCCTCTCGATAGGCCTGGTGTGGGCGGCTCTCTATCACGGGCCCTACAGGGGAACGAGGAGCGACGCGGGCTCGGCGTGCGGCGCGATGTTGCGCAGCCCCCCCACCCCGGCCGACCTGCCGTCGGCGAGCGCCCCGACGAGCGCCTGGCGGTGACCCTCGAAGCGCTCACGCGCGTAGGGGGCGGCAACGCCGCGTGAGACCATGAACGGCCAGTCGCTGGCCTGCAGCGCGAGCAGCTCCCGCACCGCAGCGGCGCTCGCGTGCGCGCCCGCCCTCACCACCTCGAGCTCTGCGGCGCGCACGGCGAAGGCCATCTCGGCGACCGCGGGCCCCGACCAGGTCGACAGATCGCCGTCCTTGCCCCAGCTGCTCGCCGCCCAGCCCTCGAGCGGCGCCAACCGATCGGGGGTGCCGTGGGGCTGCTCGGCGTCCATGTCGGCTACGCAAACGGGCTCCGTGCGCTGCAGCGCGTCGTCCAATCGCAGCAGCTCGAGCCCTTGCGCCGAGCACTCCGCCACCACGGCGCGAAGCCAGGCGAGGCCCTCGTACCACCAGTGCCCGAACAGCTCGGTGTCGAACGCGCAGACGAGGAGCCCACCCCCCGGCAAGCCCTCCCCAGAAGGCGCCGCGGCGTTTGCGTCATCCAGACGAGTGAGCGTCCTTGAGACGAAGTCGGCCGCATGCTCGCGCGCCAGGACGAGCGCCTCGGCGTGGTCGTAGGCCCGCCCGTCGTTGTTCCACGGCGTGTGGTGATGGACGGTGTGGTGGTGATAGTCGCGGTAGGCGCCGCTCGCCGGATAGCCGCTGTCGCTCCACAACAGCGAGATCGTGGCGCGATCTATCGGGACCAAGAGGACGCCGGAGCCATCGGCGATCGGGCGCAGATGCTCGTTGGCGCCCAGGCCGAAGCGGTTGGTCAGCTCCACGCACACGCTGCTCACACCCGCGTCGCTCAGCGCCCGCACGAGCCACGGCGCGTAGGCGCACTCGGGCAACCAGAAGCCGCCGCGCCAGCCGGCGCCGAAGCGGCGGCGATGAGCGTCCACGCCGATCTGCACCTGGATACGCACACCCGCGTCGGTGGCCAGGAGGGGAAGGATCGCGTGGGTGGCCGATGACGTCCATTGGGCGTGGCGGCCGAGCGACGAGAGCAGGTCGCCGCCCCGCCGCCGCAGGCTCTCGAGCGCACCGGTGTAGTCGCACGATGAGCGCTCGATCTCGCGCGCCAGCGTCTCGTACCCGCCGGCTCGCAGCCCGGCCGCGTCCTGCTCGTGGGTCACGCGGCGGATCTCCTGCACGAATGTCGTGAAGCGCTCCTCGATCGCGGCGGCTTCCAGCTGATCGCAGAGCACCGGGGTCAGCGACAGCGTGAGCGGTGCGCCGTCATCGAGCAGGTCGAGCAGCGGCAGGTAACAGCCGGCCATCGCCTCCCACAGCCACTCCTCCCCGAAGGGCCACGTCCCGAAGCCCTCCACGTAGGGCATGTGTGTGTGCAGGACGATCGCCAGCGCGCCGCGGTCGCTGGCCGATCTTCGATCGGTCGCGCTCACGACCGGCACACCGCGACGAAGTCCAGCGCGAGATCCAGATCCGCCTCGTGGGCGGCGCGGAACGTGAAGTCGGAGGAGGCGATAGCCGGTGTGAACCAGTCGTAGAAGCGGCTGGTCAGGCCGAGGCGCCGGTGCACGCGATCCCAGCCCGCCCGCAGGGCAAGCTCGTGCGCGCGGAGTTTGCGTGCGTGGAACAGCCCGTGGATCTCCACGCTCGCGAAGTGCTCGCGGCAAAGCGCCGCGAACTCCTCGGCGCGGTACTCGTGCACGTGCCACGGGTTGCCAGACCGTGAAGCACCCTTCGGCGCGAGCGTGAGCACGTTGGGGGTGGAGACGAAGACCGTCCCGGGCACTGCGGAACCCGGGCCTCGGGGCTGTGTGCCCGTGCGCGCGACGAGCGAGCGGAAATGGTCGAGCACCGCGCCGGGCTCCTCGATGTGCTCGATCGTCTGGAGGAACACCACCGCGTCGGCCTCCTCGGCGAAGCTGCCGACCATGTCGCGCACGAAGCGGAGGTTCGCCCGCGAGTAGCGCAGGCGGGCATGCTCATGGGCCTCCGGGTTGGCGTCCACGCCGACCGCGCTCTGAGCTGTGCGCGCGAGCACATCGGTCCCGTAGCCCTCGCCGCAGGCCATGTCGAGGACGCGCATGCCGGCCGTCCGCGCGGCGATCCACTCGTAGACGACGAGGTGGCGGCGAAACCAATAGTTCTCCGCGGGCACGTCCGGGAGCGTGCGCTCGCCGGTGAGCGCCAGCGGGGGTACGCCCTCGGGCTGATCTCGCTGCAGGTACAGGGTTGGTGTCAATAGATACGCTCGCGCGACAGGATCAGGCGGGGGTTGGAAGGCGCGGGCACGGCGCGCGAGTATATGGTGCCACCCCGTGCCGCCCGCCCTGAGCGCCGAGGAGATCCGAGTGGCCAACACGCGCTACCACGACGTGGCGGCTGAGCACTACGACTCCAAGTGGGGCATCGACTTCGGCGAGCTCGGCATGAGCCAGGTCACGGCCAAGCTGAGCAAGGCGCTCGGGCGCGAGCCCGGCCACTACGCGCGCTCGCTGGAGATCGGCTCGGGGACGGGCTACTTCACGCTGAACCTTCTGCGCGCCGGACTGATCGGGGAGGCCACCTGCAGCGACATCTCTGCGGGCATGCTCGAAACTCTTCAGAGCAACGCACGGCGCCTCGGGCTCGGAGTGCGCACCGAGCCGGCCGACGCCGAGCGCCTGCCCTTTGCGGACGCCAGCTTCGATCTCGTGCTGGGCCACGCCGTCCTGCACCACATCCCCGATCTCCCCCGCGCATTCGCCGAGTTCAGGCGCGTGCTCGCACCGGGCGGCACGCTGGTGTTCGCGGGCGAGCCGTCGCGATACGGCGATCGCCTGGCCAGCGTCCCAAAGCGCTTCGCGACCACGATCGCCCCGCTCTGGCGCCGCGCCCTGGGCGCGGGACGCGCGCCCACCGCCGACGGCGAGGAGTCTGACGCAGCGCTCGAGCGTGTTGTGGACGTCCACGCCTTCGCCCCGGGCGAACTCGCCCGGATCGCCCGCGGCGCGGGCTTCCAGGACGTGCGCGTCAGCGGCGAGGAGCTGCTGGCCAACTGGTTCGGCTGGACGAACCGCACGCTGGAGGCGACCGCGGACCCCGAGGAGGTGCCGTGGGCGTGGCGCCTGTACGCCTACCGTGGCTACCTGATGCTCCAGGAGCTCGACCGCAGGCTGCTGGAGTCGCGACTGCCGGCTGCGATCTTCTACAACCTGCTGCTCGCCGCACACAAGCCCAGGGCGGGCGAGTAGGCCGAAGGGCGAGGAGCTATTCGGGGAGATGGCAGACCTGCTGGGCGGTCTGCAGCACGAACAGCTGGAGCTGGCGCAGGACCGGCGGCCGGCCCGCGGAGTTGTCGCTGAAGCGGACGTTCCCGTTCTCCTCGCGGACGTAGTAGCTGAGCACCGATCCGGCCCCAGGCGCCAATGACAGGTGGTTGGTGGCGGCGTCGTGGAGTTCTTCCTGGATGGCCCGTGCCCGCACGAGCTGCGAGTCGCTCAGCTTCAGCGTCGGCCCACCGTTGCAGTGCACATCGCCTTCTTCGTTGACGAGCATCGTCAGGCGCGCGTGCGGGGTGGAGCCGCTGCGATAGACGATGAACAGGTCGGCGGCTTTCACGCCCGTGCAGGCGCCGAGCGCCACGACGACGGTCAGCGCGCAGAGTGAGGCACAGGGTCTCAGAGTGTCACCGCGACGCCGCCTCGACGCGGGTCTCCCGCGCCGCTCAGGATCTCCCCGCGCCGAAGCGCGGCCTGGACCCCGCCGAAGAACAGGTTCAGCGCCCCGAAGCGCACCACGCGCAGCTCCGGGTCCAGCCCCTCAATGTCGATCCCCGGCTCGGCGAAGATGACGCCGTCCTCGACGTGCACACGCGGGGAGTCGACGGCCTCCCGCGCCGGCATGTCGCGGTCGACCACCGCGACGATCATCTGCAGCAGCGCCGAGCGGATGCGGTTGGAGCCGGCGCTCCCCAGCACCAGCTCGACCTCGCCCTCGCGCATCACCATCGAAGGGGCCATCATGCTGGGCATGCGCCGTCCCGCAGGGTGGAGGTGGAAGCCCAGCGGGTTGAGATCCTCCTCGCCCATCACGTTGTTGATGTGCATCCCCGTGCCCGGCACCACCACCCCGGAGCCCTCACCGTTGGTGGTGGTCACGCTGCACCCACGGCCCTCAGCGTCGATCACGGAGATGTGCGTTGTCGAGCCCAGGCGGGTCGCCAGGAATCGCTCCAGGAAGCCAGGCTGGTCGAGGCCTTCGACGAACTCCGGCGTGCGCTCGGACTGCGCCGCGGTCATCGCCGCGACCACGCCCCGCAGGGTCGGCGGCGCGGGACCACGATCCAGCAGCGCAAGCGCATAGGCGAGAAGCGTTCCACCTGCCGAGGGCGGCGGGTTGGTGAGGATCTCGCGACCGCGATAGGCCATCTTGACCGGCTCGCGCTCGACCGCGCGATAGCCCTCGAGGTCCTCGCCGCTCAGCGATCCGCCTCGGGCCAGCAACCAGTCGCGGACCTCCCTCGCTATGTCGCCCCGGTAGAACGGCTCTGCGCCATCCCGCGCCAGACGCGTCAGCGCGTCGCCGAGCTCGGGGTTGCGGAGCATCTCGCCCTCCACCAGGATGTGACCGTCGGGCGCCCACAGGGCCGCGCACTCGGGCGTGGAGGTCAACAGGTCGGCGAGGATCTTTGCGACGTACGCCTGGCCGGCGTTGAGCACGACCCCATCCCGTGCGAGCCTGGCGGCCGGCGCGGCCAGGTGCTCGAGGGGCACCGTGCCCCATCTGCCGACCGCCTCGCACACGCCCGCGGGCGTGCCGTACACCCCACAGGAGGCCGGGCCGATGTGAAACTTCTGGGCGGCGTCTCCGAAGGACACGTCGATCGCATGCAGCTCCGCCTCCGTGCCGTCGTTGCTGCGACTGGGCGCCTGCACGAAGAAGTCGAGCAGCGTGGGCCTCATCCCGCCGCCCGCCACGAGCATGTACCCACCGGCCCCGAGCCCGGTCAGCAGCGGCTCGGTGACGAACGACATGAGCATCGCCGCAACGGCGGCGTCGACGGCGTTGCCTCCTTCCCTGAGCACCCTCGCGCCGGCCTGGGCGGTCAGCGGATGCCCGGCCGCTACCACTCCCTTCTCGGCATCTCCCATTGCTGAGCGATACCACAGACGACCCCACCCGTGCGGAGTGCAGAGCCGTGGCGGTGGACGTTGCAAGCGTTTGCAGCCGGGCCGGGCGAGGAGGCCGTCGTCGAGCTGCCTCCCACCAGGATCGGCCGCCGGATCCCCGATCGGCTGATCGGCCTATACCGACGCGTGTGAGCCGCGCCGCGCCGGCCGGCGCACCCTCACAGGTTGGGAATGAACTCGGGCACGTCGAGTTCATCCACCGCAAGGCCGCCGCGACGCGACTCTCGGGCCGGGCGCGGCGTCCCGGCACGCTGGACCCGCACCTCGCCGGCCGCTGCTGGCTCTCTGAGACGGCTGACACTCTTGCGCCTGCCCTCGTCGCCGTAGCCGGTGGCCACGACCGTGACCCACACCTGGTCGTCGAGCGTCTGGTCGACCATCGCCCCGAAGATGATGTTGGCATCCGGGTGGGCGGCCTCCGAGACGGACTTGGCAGCCTCGTTGACCTCCCATAGCGACAGGTTGGTCCCGCCGGTGATCGACAGGAGGATCGATCGCGCGCCCTCCATCGACGTTTCTAGCAGAGGCGATGAGACGGCCTGTATGGCTGCCTCGGTCGCCCGGTTCTCGCCGACGCCCATGCCGATGCCGAGCAGCGCGCTGCCGGCGTCGCTCATGATCGTCCGTACGTCGGCGAAATCGAGGTTGATCAGGCCGGGGAGAGTCACGAGGTCCGAGATCCCCTGCACGCCCTGGCGCAGGACGTCATCGGCCACGCGGAAGGCCTCGACCATCGCTGTCTGCTTGTCCAGCACGCCGAGCAGGCGGTCGTTGGGAACCACGATCAGCGTGTCGACCTCGGCGGCCAGGGCGCCCACGCCGTCCTCGGCCTGCTCGCGCCGGCGCGAGCCCTCAAAGCCGAAGGGCTTGGTTACGATCGCCACGGTCAATGCGCCGATCTCACGAGAGATGCGGGCGACTATCGGCGCGGCGCCGGTCCCGGTGCCGCCGCCCGCACCGGCGGCGATGAAGACCATGTCCGAGCCCTTCAACAGCGCCTTCATGCGGTCGTAATCCTCCATCGCCGCGCGCCGGCCGATGTTGGCGTCCGAGCCGGAGCCCAGGCCCCTGGTCAGCTCCGCGCCGATGTGCAGCGTGATGTCGGCCGTGGACTGCTGCAGCGACTGCAGGTCTGTGTTGACGGCCAGGAACTCGATGCCCTCGACCTCGGCCTCGACCATGCGGTTGACCGCGTTGACGCCGGCTCCACCGACGCCCACCACGCGGATGATCGGCTTTCCGACCGTTTCAGGCGCACTCGCGTGAACCCGACGCCCACGCGTATAGTCGTCGAGCGCAGGACGCGTTGGCATCCGTTCGAGGACGTTCTCGGGTATCTCCGAGGAGAATGCATGACGCAGACGCTCCTGCGGGGATGGCACGCGCCCCTCCTCCTGGGGAGACTGCGACGATGGGCCCAGGGCCGGATGGGGTAGCCCGCTCTCACGCGGATGGACGGCCGGAGGCGCCTGGGGCGCCTCGCTGGCAGGCGACGGCCCGCCCTCTTGCGTGGATTGCGCGTCGGCTCCCTGGTCCTCGACCCCTTCGGTCTTGCGGAAGAGGGCGGCGAGAGGCCCTTCGCGCATGCTCGCGCGCTTAGCGTTGGCCATTGGTGAGAACCTCCTGCGCGAGTTGCCGATAGGACTGCGCCGCGACTCCGTCGGGCTCGTACTTGAGGACCGACATCCCCTTCACCGGCGCCTCTGCGAAACGGACCGTCTTGCGGATGCGCGAGGCGAACACGCGGTCGCCGAAGTTTTCCTCGAGGATCTCGATCGCCTCCTTGGCGTGGATCGTGCGCGAATCCACCAACGTCGGAAGGATACCCTCGATGTCGACGCCCGGATTGAGGTTCTCGCGGATCATCGCGAGCGTGTTCTGCAGCTGGATGAGCCCACGCATGGACAGATACTCGCACTGCACGGGGACGATCACCTTGTCGGCGGCCGTCAGCGCGTTGATCGTCAGCAGGCCCAGGCTCGGCGGCGTGTCGATGCAGATGAAGTCGTAGTCGTCGAGAATCGGTTCCAAAGCCTTCTGCAGCGAGCGCTCGCGGCCGATCATCGTCGACATCGCGATCTCAGCGCCGGCGAGATCGATCGAAGCGCATGCGATGTCGATCTCGCGCTTGCGGATCACTTCGCGGATCGACACCTTGTGCACGAGAACGTCGTACATCGATTTCTCGAGCGTGTCCGGGTCGATTCCCTGGGACATCGTCAGGTTGCCCTGCGGGTCCATGTCCACGCAGAGCACGCGGTGGCCCTCCTCCGCAAAAGCAGCGGCGAGGTTGAGCGTGGTTGTCGTCTTCGCCACGCCGCCCTTCTGGTTGGCGAATGCGATGACCTTGGCCTTTCCGTCCACAGGGGCTCCGATACTCGATTGCTGGAAAGCCGTCCGGTGGGTATTCGCATAGCAGGGGACGATTCCTGCACGGGAACTACGATCCCGACATGGGCGCGAAATCCGAGCACGGACTGCGGGGACGGCTGAGGGGCAAGCGGGTGCTCGTCTGCGTGGGGGCCGGTGGAGTGGGCAAGACGACCACCTCGGCGGCGCTGGCTCTGGGTCTCGCGGCGCGCGGACAGAAGGTCGCGGTGGTCACGATCGACCCGGCCAAGCGCCTTGCGTCGGCCCTCGGCCTGGAGGAGCTCTCCGGGGAGCCCCACCGGATCGACTCGGCGAGGCTCGCCGCACAGGGCGTTGAGATCGAGGGCGAGCTGTGGGCGATGATGCTCGACGCCAAGCGGACCTTCGACGAGATCGTCACCCGCCTGGCGCCCGACGAGCGCGCGCGCGAGGAGATCCTCGCCAACCCGGTCTACACCGAGCTCTCGACAGCGGTCGCCGGATCCCACGAGCTGAGCGCGATCGCGAAGCTGTATGAGCTCTACGAGGAGCACGACTTCGATGTGATCGTGCTCGACACGCCCCCTTCGCGCAACGCGCTGGACTTCCTGAACGCCCCCAACCGCCTGCTGGGGTTCCTCGACGGGCGCGCACTGCAGGTGTTCCTCGCGCCCGGGGGGCTCACCGCGCGCCTGTTCGGCCGCGGCACCGCGCTGATCTTTGCGATCTTCGCGCGCATAACCGGCGTGGACATGCTCGGCGAGCTGTCGCGCTTCTTCCGCTCCCTGACGGGCGTGCTCGACGGCTTCGGAGAGCGTACGCGGGGTGTTGCGGCGCTGCTGCGCTCCCCGCACACGGCCTTCCTGATCGTCACCTCACCGGAGCTCGAGCCGGCGAGGGAGGCCGTGTTCCTCGCCGAGCAGCTCGCGGCGGCAGGCATGGCAGGAGGCGAGCTGATCGTCAACCGCGTCAATCGAGAGGGACTGCGGGGACGCTCAGTGCAGGAGGTCGCTCAGCTGCTCGAGGGCGAGCTGGGCGCGGCGCTGGCGGCGAAGGTGGCGAGCAACCTCGCCGACTTCGACGTGCTCGCGCGACGCGATCGGGAAACGATCGATCGGCTGTCGAGATCGCTGAGCGAGCGGGAGCCGATCCTCGTCCCGCACCTAGATGAAGAGGTCCAGGATCTCCTCGGCCTGGCAGGGATAGCCGACCATCTCTTCGCCTGAGTCCAGCTCGAGCTTCGCCCGCGCCGGCTGGCGCTCGTACTCGAGCAGGAGCTCGTCGGCGAGCGCAACCAGGTCGGAGGTGAGATGGCCGCAGATCACGTCCCGCAACAGCGCCCGCAGATGGTCGGCGGCGTCCTGTGCCAGGGCCTGCGCCCCGGCGTGCTCCACGACCCTTCCCGCCACAACCGCGCGCTCCAGCGCGAGGGTCTGGACGATCCGCTCGGTCAGCTCGGCACGACGCTCCGGAGTGGCGCACAGCGCGGCCAGCCGCCCCACGAGCAATCCGCTGGAGGAACCCTCGGGCTCGAGCAGCGCGCGTAGTGCGAGCAGGTGATCGCTCAGCGCCTCGTACGGGCTGTGGCGCTCGCAGCCGAGCTCGAAGCGCCGCAGCGCCCATGCCAGCTCGTTGCCGTGCGGTGCGCGACGCGACACGAGGTTGCAGAAGGCGCGAAGCTCGTCCTCCTGCTCAGCGGTCACCACCAGCATTCCGTGCGGGCGACCTTGCGCTCCGAGCGCGAGCGCGCTCCACGTGCCGCTGCCGACGCGTGCCCACCCGAGCGGGCCGAGGGTCACGCGGCCGTCACCGAACAGCCTGAGCGCCCGCAGCAGGTCCTGTAGGACCTCGCGTCCGCGGCCGACCGCCTCCCTGGGGTCGTCCTCCTCGACCGCGAGCACGACGACCAGATGGCCACCCGGTCCGTCGTCGGCCATGAGGGCGGCCCCTGAGGGCAGCCCCTCCAGCGCGTGGGGCTGGGCGATGGTCAGACCTCGGGCGACCGGCAGCTCCGCCGAGGTGATGGTCAGCCCGTGCAACGTCGCCACGAGCGTCACCTCGCTCGTGCTGGCCAGCGCCGCGCGCTCCAACCGTTCGAGCACCGCGGTCAGGCGCTCGGGGCGCAGCTCGAAGTCGGTTTGTTCTGCGAAGACCTCACACAGCATCGCCGCGATCGCCGCGCGGCCGGCGCCGCGCACGCCCACGCGTCCGATATCCACACCGACGCTCGTCAGGTATCGGTCGAGCCCATCGAAGTCCGCCAGCAGCCTGGCTGCCTCGGCATGGCTCGCCAAGCGCTCCAGCGAGACCTCGCGCTGAGCGATGAACTGGGCCGTGAGCGGCCGGTAGCAGCAGAGAGCCGGCCCGGCCGATCCCCTTCCCCTGGTCCGCTGCTCCAGCTCGAACGGGACCTCCGCGCCGGAGGCGATCTCGTCGTTCAGGTGGTTCGCGGCCGCTTCGATGTACTCCGTCAGCGCTGTCTGGAACTGGAGAGATCGCATGGTCGGCTGACTTCGCGCTCACCGACCACGCTCCTGCTCAGCGCACCCCGTCTTGCAGCGTCGAGCCGCGATCGCGAGCACCAGCCGCAGCCGGCCGACGACAAGCCCACGTCAACGCGCTAGACGATGGCCAGATCCTGCCGGCCAATCTCCAATCGATCGACCCGCTCGGCGCACTCCGCGCCGAGCCAGTCCTCGCCGTAGGCGCGCATGTCGTCGATGATCGGCAGCAGCGCGCGACCCTTCTCGGTGAGCGAGTACTCGACGCGCGGCGGAACCTCGGGGAACATGTGGCGCTCGACGATCCCCTCCTGCTCGAGCGCGCGCAGACGCAGCGACAGCGTGCGCGGGCTGATGCCCGACAGGGAGCGTTCCAGCTCACAGAATCGCGAGTAGCCTTCGGCGAGGTCCCGGACGAGCAGCAGCGTCCACTTGCCGCACACGATCTGCGCGGTCATACACACGGGACACGTCTCATCGACAGCCATTCCAGCTGTTTACTTTACCAACTGAAGTGTTGAAGTCAGGCGACGGTGACCGGCTGCTTGGATTTGTCGTCGCGGTTGGCCTCCGCCGCGGCCACATCCTCCATCGTCGTCCCTCTGCGGCCTTCCGCCTGCATCAGCAGCTTGAAGTCGTGTGGGCTGGAGGCGACGCGCATGGCGTCCTCAAAGGTCACCCGTCCGGCCTTCACGTGGCCGAACAGCGCCTGATCGAAGGTCTGCATGCCGTAGTAGCCGCCGCTCGTGATCACCTCGATGAGCTTCCCCGTCTGGGCCGGGTCGAGGATCATGTCGCGCACGCGTCCTGTCATCCGCAGGATCTCGCAGACAGCCACCCGTCCACCGTCGGCGCCGGGCACGAGGCGCTGGGAGATGACTCCCTTGACCGTGCCCGCGATCATGCTGCGCGCCTGGTCATGCTGGTGGGGCGGGAAGAAGTCGAGCATCCTGTTGATCGACTCGGTTGCGTCCACGGTGTGGATCGTCGAGAGCACCAGGTGTCCGGTCTCGGCCGCCGACAGCGCTGTCTGCACGGTCTCCTCGTCTCGCATCTCGCCGACGAGGATCACGTCCGGGTCCTGGCGAAGCACCCGTCGCAGGGCGCGCTTGAAGGAGGCGGTGTCCATACCCACCTCGCGCTGGTTGATCGCGGAGCGCTGATCGGTGTGCACGAACTCGATCGGGTCCTCGATCGTGACGATGTGCTTGCTCATCGTGTGATTCATGTGATCGATCATCGCCGCCAGAGTCGTCGACTTGCCCGAGCCGGTGGTGCCGGTCAGCAGCACGATGCCTCGCTCCTCCTCGGCCAGTTCGCGGACGACCGCCGGAAGCGCGAGCTCCTCGATGGTGCTGATCCGGTGAGGGATGGCGCGGCAGACGATCGAGGTCCGCCCGCGCTGCTGGAACGCGTTGATCCTGAAGCGCGCCACCTCGGGGATCTCAAACGAGAAGTCGACCTCGTGCTCCTGGGAGAATTCTTCGAGCTTCGTCTCGTCGCTGAGCAGCGACCTGAGGGCGCCTTCGGTGTCCTCAGCGGTCAGCGGCGCCGCGCTCGAGTCGAGCGTCAGATCGCCGTTGACGCGGTAGAGCGGGCCCGAACCCGCCTTGAGGTGGAGGTCCGAACCTCCCTTCTCCACGAGTTCGCAAAGCGCAGCCTTGACGTCGAACATGCCCAGCTGATCGGCATACGGCCCGGAAGGCTTGAATGCCTCCAGCCGCCGTGGACGATCCGAGGCGGCGTCAGGCGACGTCGCGGAGCTTCTGTGCCTCTGCGAGCGACTGCAGCTTCTTCAGCGATTGGTTCTCGATCTGGCGGATCCGCTCGCGCGTGACGTTGAACGTGCGTCCCACCTCGTCCAGCGTGCGCGGGTGCTCGCCACCGAGCCCGTAACGCAGCTCGAGCACGCGGCGTTCACGATATGAGAGGTTCTCGAGTGCCTCGCGCAGCGCCTCCTTGGTGAGGATCTCCGCGGCGCGCTCATACGGCGACTCCGCGCGCTCGTCCGCGATGAACTGTCCGAACTCCGACTCCTCCTCGTCGCCCACAGGCTTCTCCAGCGAAACCGGGGCCTGCGCGGAGCGCTTGATCGAGTCGACCTCCTCGGGGTCGATGCCGGTGACCTCGGCGATCTCCTCAGCGGTCGGCTCGCGCCCCAGCTCGGTGACGAGCTTGCGCTCCGCACGGCCGATCTTGTTGAGCTTCTCGACCACGTGCACCGGGATGCGGATCGTCCGCGCCTTGTCCGCCAGCGCCCGGGCGATCGCCTGGCGAATCCACCAGGTCGCGTAGGTGGAGAACTTGAAGCCCTTGCGGTAGTCGAACTTCTCGGCCGCCCGCACCAGCCCCAGCGTGCCCTCCTGGATCAGGTCGAGGAACGGGAGTCCCTGGTTGCGGTAGTTCTTTGCGATCGACACCACCAAACGCAGGTTCGACTCGACCATCTTCTGCTTGGCGTCGAGATCGCCGCGCTCGATCCGCTTGGCGAGATCGACCTCCTCCTGGGCCGTGAGCAGTCGAACCTTGCCGATGTCCTTGAGAAACAGCTGCAGCGAGTCCGTCGTCATGTCCGGCTTGAGGTCGAGCGCGGTCTTGGCTTTGCGCCGGCCGCGCTTGTCGGGTGCGCGCTCCAGCTGCGCCGAGGCGGCGATCGCGGGATCGATGTCCTCGACCAACTCGATCTCTGATCGCTCGAAGAATCCGTGCAGCTCTTCGACGTCCGACTCGTCCAGGTCGAGCTCGGATACAGCCCTTGTTATCTCCGCATACGAGAGAACTCCAACCTGCTGTCCCTTGGCCACGAGACCCTTGACCTCATCCAGCTCCTGCAGCTCGACTACTGACATTCGCGTGTTCCATTTCTTCCGTCGATCGAGAACCCGATGGCGAGCGCCTGGGCTCCGCGCAATTTGGCTCCGGACAACTCCTCGTCGGACATACAGCCGCAGCCCTGCCGACGTTACAACTAAAAGAGTGGCTCTCCGAGGGCCCATGTTAACGCGTCGCCGTCGAAATCGGCAGATCGCCGATCTGCTTGCAGAGCCCGGGTTAAGCAATGATGTGCACATGAGCGCCCCGAGCGACAGCAACGGTCGACCGAGCGGGCCGCAGAGAGGCGACGGGGTCCTCGCCAATCTCCCGCGCACGCGCCCACAGCGCTCCAGTCCGCGCAGGGTCGCCGCGCGCAAGGCGACCAGCGCCGCGGGGACCCCGACGATCCCGCCTGAGGACGCGGACGCGGACGCGGGCGCCTCGCCCGCAAGCCGTAGGGCGCCGCTGCGAGCCGTCGATCCAGCCCCCCGCACGCCGAAGGCGACCACGGGCTCGCAGGCGAAGGCGACATCGGGCACACAGAGAAGGCGCGTGCAGAGCTCGCAGGCCAAGCAGCGGCCGGGCGGCGCATCCAAGCGCCGAGCCGGTGCCTCGGCGGCGGGGGAACACGCGCCGCGCCAAGGGTTCGAGTCCGACTTCGATCGCGCGAGCGGCCCCGTGGAGCCGCCCGGCGGCGCTGAGCTGGTGGCGTCGGCCGCCGAGATCCTCGGCGAGCTCGCGAAGGCCGGCCTCTCGACGGGCGAGCGCCTGCTCAAGAACGTCCTCACGCGCCTACCGCTCTCCTGAGCGTCGTCTGTATACTGGCGCCACGCCGAACCGCCGTGGCTCTGGTCACGGTGGACGGGGGACCCAATGCGGATCAATCGATCCGCTGGGGCGAATCGGTCCGCTAGGGCCGTAGCGCCGCATTCACGTGCCGCGCGAGCCCGTCAGCTCACCCCGTAGGCGTCGAAGACGATGCGAATCAAGCTCAAGACAGCAACAACGACCCTGCTCGCCCTGACGGCGGCTGCGTGCGCGGCGAGCCCCGCGGTGAACGCGTTCGCCGCGATCGCCGGTCCATCGGGCGGCGCGAGCGCGCCCTCCAGCGCGACCACCGTGAAGCCCAAGGTGCACCCCAGCGGCATCGCGACCTGGTTCGGGCCTGGCTTCTACGGCAAGAAGACCGCATGTGGCCAGACCCTCACGCCCGGGGTGGTGGGTATCGCCAACCGGACCCTCCCCTGTGGCACGCTCGTGAAGGTCACCTACAGCGGCCGAGCCCTCACCGTCCCCGTCCTCGATCGTGGGCCCTACAGCCACATTGGAGCAGACTGGGATCTCACGGCCGGAGCCGCGGCGACGCTCGGCATCACCGACACCGTGCGAATCCGCACGCGGGTCGTCGGGATCACGCCCAACAGCCCGACGCTCGGCCTTCCGCCCGTCGCTCTGACCTCCGTCCTCGCGGGCGGAGCGCTCGCCGGCTGACCTAAGCGCGCTCGTCCACCGAGGCGGGCGAACGGCCGCGCGAGGAACGGGCTGCAGAGCGGGCAGCGCAGAGACCCACGTCCGCGTGGGCTGCGAGCGCAGGCGCATCACGCCCGTCTTCGGGGCACACCGCCGTTCCGACCGCTACCTCGAGCGGCGCGCCGCGATGACTGATCGCCGAGGCGGCCCGCGCCAGGCGCTCGGCCAGCGCGGGAACCGAACGCTGGTCTGTCTCCGGCGAGAGCAGCCAGTACCTGCCGGCGCGCTGGCGGGTCAGCGACCCCGCCCAGGGCGTCCGCAGCGGATCGGCGAGCAGCGAACCCGCGGCGTCACCCCCCGCAAAGGCTCGCAACGCGCCGGTCAGCGCTTGCTCGAGCTCCTCGTCGAAGTGCGCCAGCTGCGCCGGGAGGCGCCGCAGACGCTCCATGTCCGTTGGCTCGACCAGCAGCACCGCGAACGGGAGCCCGTCCCGCCTGAAGCGCTCCAGCTGGCGCCCGATCGATCCGATCCAGGCCGCGGCCCCGTGCTCGGAGCGTTCGTCGCGAATCTCGATTTCGGCGAGCGGAGCGCCGGCCGCCACCGGCGGCGACTGATCCCAGGCCAGGCTGCGCTCCGGCGAGCCCGTCGACGCGGCGGCGGTGACAACCGTCGGTGGTCGCGCCGGCGCGCCGCGTGCCGGGTCCTCGGCAAGTTCGTCGACAATGACCGCTTCGGCCCCCACCGAGGGCTCGCCGCCGGGTCGGTGCTCGACACCTTCGGAGGCTGCGAGGACGACCTCGCCCTCGCCGGGCCGCGAGCTCGACTCGAGCGCGACGACCCCGGCGAGCGCCACGGACACGATCCTGGCGCACACGTACGCGAGCCGGTCGGAGAGATCGGCCACTCCTCGCACCGCCGAGGAATCGGGGATCGGACCGCTGAACTGGGCGAGCAGCGCCTCCCAGAGCACTCCCCTCAGAGCCTCGACCGCGTCGACCGTCGAGGCGGCGTCGAACGCGCCCGCCATCGCGCCGAGCCGGAGCGCCGGAGCGGATCGCTCGCGCCCGGTCGGAGCACCCTGACCGGTCAGTCGATCCAGCTCGACGTCTGACTGCAGAGCTCTGATCGCCTGGGCACAGAGCGCTGGAGCCTCGCGCACGAGCTCCGCAAGCGGGATGTCGCCGATCCCCTGCAGCGGGCGCGGGAGGATCAGGGCGATCGCCCAGCGCCTGGCCAGCTCCTCGGCCCGTGCGCCGACGTCGTCCAGAGGCAGCTCGGGGACCGGCCGTGCGCGCGGGGCAGCATGCGAGTCGAGACGATTGGTCACACCTGTTGAATATCAGCACGCGGGGACGCGACGAACCGCGCGCCGGCGTGCGGGGATAGCCTGGGAGTCCTGTGGGCAATCCGAAGCCGAAATGACGCTCCAGTGGATCGCCGTCGCGGTGGTCGCGATTCTGGCAGCAACGGGCCTTGCTGGCCGGGTCGTGCTGCGCCGCCGCGGGGACCGACTCGAGCCCGCGGTGATCGAGGATCTCGCGGACGCCACTTCGCTCGACGCGAGCACCGGAGCCGTTCGCTCTGTGCAGAGGGCCGACCTCGTGATCGAGGAGACGGCGCTCAGGCAGATCTGGTCTCCGGCATACCTGGAGCGGCTCGCGCGCACCTACTGGCGCTTCCTGACGCGCGTGACGCTCGGGCTCATCCGTGTCCGCTACAGCGAGGGAGAGCGATCGGTAGTGCTGCTGGCGCCGCCGCTGCGGCTGCTCACCTTCCAGGCGCCCGAATACGAGCTCGACCCGACGCGTGGCCTGGTTCGGTGGCGCATCGCGCGGGGCCTGCTCGTATCCAGGAGGGGGCGCAACGGCGGCGGCTACCTGCAAATCGAGGTTCGCAGGAGTCCCGGCGAGGACCCCGACCACGCTCGTCTGCACGTCGAGGTCGAGGTCGCCAACTTCTATCCGTCCATCTCCTCGAGACTCAGCCGCCGCGTCTACAACGCGACCCAGTCGCGTATCCACGTGATCGTCACCTACGGCTTCCTGCGCTCGCTCGCGCGCCTGAACCTCGCGGAGTCGAAGGTGCGGCGGTTCGCGCGCTAGGCTCAGACGCCGGGGCCGGGCGGCGCTAGTTCGCTTCGCCGCCGACCGCACGGAGCTTCGCACGGTCGTGCGTGGCCCTGATACGCCTGATCGTCCCCGATCGCGAGCGGGTCACCAGCGACTCGGTGGTCGCTCCTCCGGCGCTCGGGTAGCGCACGCCCTGCAGGACGTCCCCGTCGGTGATGCCGGTGGCAGAGAAGAAGACGTCATTGCCGCTGACCAGGTCGTCGCGATCGAGCACCCGTTCGAGCTCGTAGCCGGCCTCCAACGCGGCGGTGCGCTCGGCATCGTCTCGCGGCCAGAGTCGGCCGAGCAGCTGCCCGCCGAGGCACTTCACGGCCGCGGCCGAGATGACTCCCTCGGGCGTGCCGCCGATGCCCCACAGCAGGTCGACCGAGGAGCGCTCTGTGACCGCGAGCAACGCAGCCGAGACGTCGCCGTGGGCGATCAGGCGCACGCGCCCACCGGCCGCACGGATCGCGGCGATCCCCTCCTCGTGGCGCGGACGGTCGAGCACCACGACCATCACGTCGCTGACGCGAGAGCCCTTCCGCTCGGCGACGAGCTTGACGGTCTCGCCGAGCGGGCGGTCGAGGTCGAGCAGGTCGGCGATCTCCGGGGCCCCGGCCATCTTCTCCATGTAGACGCACGGCCCTGGATCGAACATCGTTCCGCGGGCCGACAGCGCGATCACGGCCAGCGCACTCGGCATGCCGTGCGCCGCCAGCGTCGTCCCCTCCAGCGGGTCGACCGCGATGTCCACGAGTGGCGGCGAGCCGTCGCCGATCCGCTCGCCGTTGTAGAGCATCGGCGCTTCGTCCTTCTCGCCCTCACCGATGACCACGATGCCGTCCATGCGGATGGAGTGCAGCATGTGGCGCATGCCGTCGACCGCGGCCTGGTCGGCCGCCTCCTTGTCACCCATGCCGACCAGCGGCGCGGCGGCAAGCGCAGCCGCCTCGGTGACACGGACAAGCTCCAGCGCGAGGTTGCGGTCGGGCAGCTGGCGGGATGGGTCTGAGTTCACGGTGTCTCCCAGGGAGGTGATGTCGCCGGTTCACGCATGACACTCGCACCTGCGGTCGCGACGCAGCTTTGACCGGGCATGCGTGGGCGGGCTTGGAAACCTATACCAGCGCCCTGGTCACTACGATCGTGGCGTGAGCGAGCAGACCCCGATCGTCGAGGCCCGCATCCCCGCTTCGATGCGCCCGCAGATCGAGGACCGGCTCACGCTCGCGGCGCAGGCGCGCGTGGCGGAGCGGCTGCGCGCGGGCGACGCCACGCTGTGGGGCGAGCCCGGTACGCCCGAGATAGCCGACCGCGTCGGCTGGCTGACGATCGCCGAGCGGATGCTCGGGGAGCTGGACGCGATCGAGGCATTCGCCGCGCAGGTGCGAGACGATGGCTACGAGGACGTTGTGCTGCTCGGCATGGGCGGCTCCTCGCTCGCGCCCGAGGTCCTGCGCCGCTCGTTCTGCCGGCGCGCGGAGCGTCCGCGGCTGCACGTGCTGGACTCGACCGACGCCGCGACGATCCGCGCTGTACAGCGTGCGGTCGAGCTGAAGCGCACCCTGTTCATCGTCTCCTCGAAGTCGGGGGGGACGATCGAGCCGCTGTCGCTGTTCGCGCACTTCTACGGCCAGCTGGCCGGCGAGGGGGCGAGCTTCATCGCGATCACCGACCCGGGTTCGGGTCTTGCCGAGCTCGCCGAGCGGCGTGCCTTCAGGCGAACATTCCTCGGCGATCCGGACATCGGCGGGCGCTACAGCGCGCTCTCCCCGTTCGGCGTCGTGCCGGGCGCACTGATGGGCGTGGACGTCCGCGCGCTGCTGGAGGGCGCCGCCTCGGCCTGGCGGACTGACATCTCGATCGTTCCCGACGCCGGGAGCCCCGCCGGACCATCCGAGCACACCGCTGCCGTGTGGCTCGGCGCGGCGCTGAGCGCGCTCGCCGGCTGCGGGCGCGACAAGCTCACGTTCCTGATCGCCGAGTCGCTCCCGGGCCTTGGGCTGTGGCTCGAGCAGCTCGTCGCCGAGTCGACCGGCAAGCACGGCAGGGGCATCCTGCCGGTCGCCGAGGAGCCTGTGGGCGAGCCGGACTCATACGGCGAGGATCGCGTGTTCGCCTACCTGCCCGACCTGGTGGCGCCCGACCCCGCGCTCGCTGCCCGCGCGCTCGAGCTCGCGGACGCCGGACATCCGCTGATCACGATGCCCACCCGTGGCCCCTCGGACCTCGGCAGGGTGTTCCTGCTCTGGGAGCTCGCCGTGGCGGTCGCCGGCTGGGGTCTCGAGATCAACCCGTTCGACCAACCCAACGTCCAGCAGGCGAAGGACGCGACCAAGCATGTGCTCGCCGACTACGAAGCCAGCCACGAGCTCCCTGCGGTGCATGACGCCGACGAGGCCGCCCTCCGCTCGCTGCTGCTCGATGCCAGGCCCCCGGACTACGTCGCGATCATGGCCTACGCACAGCCCTCGCTCGAGTTCGACCAGGCCGCAGCCGAGCTGCGTACGGCGGTCCGCGCCGCGACGAGGGCGACGACCACGTTCGGATACGGCCCGCGCTTCCTGCACTCGACCGGCCAGTTCCACAAGGGCGGGCCCAGGACCGGGCGCTTCCTGCAACTGCTGCACGACGGCTCCTCGGACGTGAAGATTCCGGACGCGCCGTACACGTTCACGACGCTCAAGAACGCGCAGGCGATCGGCGATCTGAACACGCTGCGCGAGCTCGGCCTACCAGCCGAGCGTGTACGCCTGCAGGGCGAGGACCCCGTGAGCGCGCTGCGCGCTCTGACCGCGAGGATCAAGGAGCCAAGGTGACGCAGATCGGTTTCGTCGGGCTGGGCAAGATGGGCGGGAACATGGTTCACCGCATTCGCCGCGACTCCGAGCACGCGGTCGTCGCGTTCGACTTCGACGAGAAGGCGATCAGGCAGGCGGTCAAGCGCGGGGCGACCGGCGCGAGCTCTCTGAAGGACCTCGTCAGGCAGCTGAGTCCGCCGCGGATCGTGTGGATCATGGTGCCCGCCGGCAAGCCCACCCAGGAGACGGTCGAGAAGCTCGCGAAGCTGCTCGACCGCGGTGACATGATCGTCGACGGCGGCAACTCGCGATGGACCGACGACAAGCGCCGCTCCGAACAGCTCAAGAGCAGTGGCATCGACTACGTCGACGTGGGCGTCTCAGGCGGCGTGTGGGGCCTGGAGGTGGGCTACTGCATGATGGTCGGCGGCCCTCAGAAAGCGGTCAAGAGGCTGTCGCCGATCCTCGACGTGCTCGCTCCGCAGACGAACGAGCAGAGCCGCGCGGCGATCGGCCCCCGAGGCTGGCTGCGATTCGGCCCGACCGGGGCGGGGCACTACGTGAAGATGGTCCACAACGGCGTCGAGTACGGCCTGATGCAGGCCTACGCGGAGGGCTTCGACGTGTTCGACAAGTGCGAGTACGAGCTCGACAACGCCAAGATCGCACACCTGTGGGGTCAGGGCTCGGTGGTGCGCTCGTGGCTGTGCGAACTGGCCGCCCGCGCATTCGAGGCGGACGGCAACGAGCTCGAAGCGATCGAGGGATTCACCGAGGACTCCGGCGAGGGACGCTGGACGATCGAGGACGCAACCGCCCACGACGTGCCCACGCCGGTGATCACCGCGTCGCTGTACGCGCGCTTGCGCTCGCGCGGCAACGGCGACTTCGCCGATCGGGTCCTGGCCGCCCTGCGCAACCAGTTCGGTGGTCACGCCGTCAAGAGCGCGCCGGCCACGGCCACGAAGGTGCCCGGCACGGACGCTAAGGCAGGCGGCGGCGCGGCGGCCAAGGCCGGCCGGCGGCGCGGAGGCGGCTGACGTGGCGGTCGCAGCTGGTCGTCCAACCGGTCAGATCCAGCCCGAGAACCCGCTGACCGCGGGCCTCGAGCGCCTGCCGGTGGCGCCGACCACGCTCGTCATCTTCGGCGCCACGGGTGACCTGGCCAGGCGCAAACTGCTGCCGGCGCTGTACAACCTCGCGCACGAGGGCGCCCTGCCCG
Source organism: Solirubrobacteraceae bacterium (assembly GCA_017882445.1). Taxonomy (GTDB): domain Bacteria; phylum Actinomycetota; class Thermoleophilia; order Solirubrobacterales; family Solirubrobacteraceae; genus Palsa-744. The sequence goes on along the minus strand of JADGPK010000001.1, from coordinate 93,448 downwards.
AGCGCTTCCACCTGGTGGGCGTCTCGCGCAAAGAAAAAGCGCACGAGGACTACCGCGCGGAGTGTGAGGAGGCGATCCGGCGCTTCTCCCGGCGCAAGCCCGACGAGCAGGTGCTCACCAGTCTGCTCGCCAACGTCAAGTACATACCGGGGACGTTTGATCAGGATTCCGTCTACGCCGAGCTGGGACGGGTGATCGACGACTTCGAGAAGGCGGCCGGCGTGCCGCTCAACCGCGCCTTCTACCTTTCGACCGCCCCCGGCTTCTTCCCCGTAATCGTCGAGGCCCTCGGGCGCTCCCAACTCGCTCGCCACGAGAACGCGCAGGTCAGGCTGATCATCGAGAAGCCCTTCGGGACGACGCTCGAGGAGGCCAGGGAGCTCAACCGTCGGGTGCTGTCGATCTTCCAGGAGACGCAGGTCTTCCGCATCGACCACTACCTGGGCAAGGAGACCGTCCAGAACATGATGGCCTTCCGGTTCGCCAACGGCATGTTCGAGCCGCTGTGGAACCGCAACTTCATCGACTCCGTCCAGATCACCGCCGCCGAGGATCTCGGCATCGGCGCGCGCGCCGACTACTACGACCACGCCGGTGCGCTGCGCGACCTGATCCAGAACCACATGCTGCAGCTGCTCTGCCACGTGGCGATGGAGCCGCCGGTGAGCTTCACGGCCGAAGAGGTCCGCAACGAGAAGGTCAAGGTTCTGCAGGCGATCCCCCAGCCGACCGCCGAGGAGATCCCCGAGATGTCGATGCGCGCCCAATACGCCGCCGGTCACTCAGGCGGCGAGGACGTGCCCGGATATCTGGAAGAGGAGGGCGTCCCTGAGGACTCGAACACCGAGACCTACGCCGCCCTGCGCGTGGAGGTCGAGAACTGGCGCTGGGCCGGCGTGCCCTTCTACCTGCGTACCGGCAAGCGTCTGGCGCGCAAGGTCACCGAGATCGCCGTCACGCTCAAGCCGGTCCCCCACCTCGCGTTCAGCCAGGACGGGTCGCTGGGCGTGCAGCCCAACCAGCTCGTCCTGACGCTGCAGCCCAACGAGGGCGTCTCCCTGAGGCTCGGGGCGAAGATCCCCGGCACCCGCATGATCATCCGCCCGGTCAACATGGAGTTCCTCTACGGCACGGCGTTCCTCTCGCAGTCTCCGGAGGCCTACGAGCGGTTGATCACCGACGCCATGCGTGGCGACGCCACGCTGTTCACGCGTAACGACGAGGTCGAGGCGCAGTGGCGCATCTGCGATCCGATCGTCTCCGCCTGGACCCAGGCGCCCGGCCCGCTGGCCATCTACGAGTCCGGCTCCCAGGGCCCCAAGGAGGCTGACGGCCTGCTGCGCGACGGCGATCGCTGGCGCGCGATCTGATGCCCAGGAGAGAGGCGGTCTGGAGCGGGCAGGGCACCACACCCGACGCGATCGAAGCCGCGCTGCGCGAGCTGCTGGTCGAGCGCCACGCCGAAAACGACAAGTTCGTGCCGGCACGGGTGCTGAACATGATCGTGTTCGTCGATCGCCAATGGACCGGCGAGATCGCCAACCGCCTGCGCGGGGTGGGGCGCTACCACGCCTCGCGCCTAGTCGTGCTCGCCCACGAGCCGCTCCGCGAGCGCCTCGACGCACGCGTGACGATCGCCTCCGAAGAGGACCCCGAGGCGGGCGGGCTCTCGCTGCTGCGCGAGACGGTGGTGGTGGAACTGGGCGAGCACCACCTCGACGACCTGCTCACGATCACCGCCCCGCTGGTGGTCAGCGACATACCCACGCTGCTGTGGTCCCCGCACGGCCACCACGACGCCGTCTCGGAGCTGCTGGCGCTCTCCCAGGCGGTCCTCGTGGACTCGGTCGATGAGCCGGTGCCGCGCGACGCGCTCGACCGTGCCTGCGCGCTCAGCGGGGAGGCCTACGTGGTGGACCTGGCGTGGCTGCGCTCCACCCCCTGGCGGGAGCGGGTGGCGGCGACGTTCGACCCCCCGCCGATGCGTCTGGAGCTGCGCGCGATCACCAACGTCACCGTCCGCCACCATCCAGACTCGACCGTCGCCGCGATGCTGTTCATCGGCTGGCTCGCCTCGCGCCTGGATTGGCAGGTCGGCCGCCTGATCGCCCACGGTGACGCACTCGTCGGTGAGGCCCGCGCAGGCGGGCAGGACGTGACGCTGCGCCTGGAGGCGGCGCCCGAGCTGCAGGTGCGCGGCCTGGAGGGCCTCACGCTCGAGACGTCCTGTGGTCGGCGGCTGAGACTGGACCGCGGGCCGGGCGGCCTGCGCGCCCGCGCCCGTGACGCAGCGGGCGAGGAGCGCGAGTGGACGATCCCCGGCGCCTCCCGCGGCGAGACCGGCGTGCTCGGCGAGGGCATCCGCCAGGCCCTGCTGCGTGATCCCACCTATGTCCCCGCGCTGAAGGCCGCTCGCGCGATGACCTCGTGACGCGCCTGACCACCTGCCTCGATGCCGAGACGGTCGCGGCCAGGGCGGCCGCGCACGTCGTGCGCGAGCTGCACCGAGCGCGCGAGCAGCGAGGAGTGGCCCACGTTGCGCTCAGCGGCGGCACGACCCCCGGACGCACCTACGAACTGCTCGCCGCCGAACCGGCCGACTGGATCGGCGCGGAGGTGTGGTTCGCCGACGAGCGCTGCGTCCCACCGGATGCCGAGGAGAGCAACTACCGGCTCGCCGCCGCGACGCTGTTGGCGCCGGCGGGCATCGCCCCCGAACGGGTCCACCGCATGCGGGGGGAGCTCGGCCCTGGCGAGGGTGCGCTCCGTTACGCGCGCGAGCTGTGCGAGCACCTGCCCACCGAGGACGGCGGTCTGCCGGTGCTCGATCTCGTCGTGCTGGGCATCGGCCCGGACGGGCACGTCGCCTCCCTGTTCCCGGGTGCCGCGACCCTCGACGCGGGCGAGGGCGAGGTCTGCCTCGGCGTCTGCGAATCGCCCAAGCCGCCGCCCGAGCGGATCACCCTGAGCCTCGCCGCGCTGCGCTCCGCCCGCGGCTGCCTGCTGCTGGCCACGGGGGCCGGCAAGGCGGACGCGGTCAGCGCGATGCTCGCCGAACGAAGCCGCCACGTCCCGGCGAGCCTGCTCAGGCGCGAGCGGCTGACCGTCATCGTGGACGACGCGGCCGCACCGGATGGTCCGCTGCCATGACCACAGCGGACAGCGCGAACGCCGAGGGGATCGTGCTCGTTCGCCATGCAGAGACCGAGTGGAGCCGCGGCGGCCGCCACACCGGCCGTATCGACATCCCGCTCACCGACCGCGGACGTTCCGCCGCGGTGGCGCTGGCCGCGCGACTCCTCGGGTGGAAATTCGAGCTCGTGCTGGTCAGCCCGTCCGCTCGAGCTCGCGAAACCTGTGAGCTGTGCGGGCTGGGCGCGCAGGCTCGGGTGCGCACGGATCTGCTCGAGTGGGACTACGGCGCGTATGAGGGGCTGACCACCTCGGAGATCGAGAGTGAACGAGCCGACTGGAGCCTGTGGCGCGACGGCTGCCCGGGCGGAGAGAGCGCGGCCGACGTCGGCGCACGAGCCGACCGCGTGATCGCAGAGCTCCGCGGGCTCGCAGGGGCTGCGGCGGTCTTCTCACACGGGCACCTGCTGCGCGTGCTCGGCGCCCGCTGGATCGGTCTCGCGCCCGAGAAGGGAGGCGGGCTGGGTCTGTCGACGGGGGCGATCTGCCTGCTCGGTCACGAGCACAGCGTGCCGATCCTCGCCCACTGGAACGAAACCGGCGCGCTCTAGCGCCGCGCGACCGTCCCGCTGTGAGGGTGCCAGGACTCGAGCCCGGGGAGGACCACCTACTAGAGTGGTGCAGCACAGCCAGTCATGGCAGCCCGCGCGGTAAAGACCAACGCTCTCTCCCCGGACGTCGAGCAGGTGCTCCTGGCGATGGAGGCGGCGCGCCAGCGCACACTGCAGCTCGTCGCCGGGCTGAGCGACGATCAGCTCGAGCGCGTGCACTCGCCGATCATGAGCCCACTCGTCTGGGACCTCGGTCACATCGCCGCCTACGAGGACCTGTGGCTGTCGCATCGCCACGGCCGCCTGCCCCTGTTGCGTCCGGAGCTGTCCGGCCTATATGACGCGTTCGAGACCCCGCGGGCGATCCGCGGGGAGATCGAGGCGCTGGGCCCGGCTGACGCGCGCGCGTACATGGCGGCGGTTCGAGAGCGTGGCCTCGAGGCGATCGCCGGCGCGGGAATCGGCGAGCGGCGCCGGCCCACCGATCGAAGATCGGCCAGCGGCCTGGTGTGCGAGATGGTGCTGCGACACGAGCTCCAGCACTCAGAGACGATGCGCCAGACGATGGCGATCGCCGGACTGCTCCCGCCGGGAGAGCCTCCGCTTCACCCGCCGCAGGCGTCCGAGGGTTGGCTGCGGATCGCCGCGGGCCCGTTCTCGATGGGTGCCCGACCGACGGGTTTCGCGTACGACAACGAGCGCCCGCGCCACACGGTCGACGTGGGCGCCTTCCGCATCGCGCGCCGCCCTGTGAGCAACGCGAGCTGGATGCGCTTCAGCGAGGGGGGCGGCTACGAACGCCGCGAGTGGTGGTCACACGAGGGCTGGGCGTGGAAGGAGGAGTACGACATCTCCGAGCATCCAGACGTGGCGGCCGGACACCCCGAGGCCCCCGTCTGCCACGTCTCCTGGTTCGAGGCCGACGCCTTCGCGCGAGCGCACCGTGCGCGACTGCCCACCGAGGCAGAGTGGGAGAAGGCGGCGACCTGGACCCGGGAGGCAGGCGATGAGCTCGCCGCGCTGGGAAGCGTGTGGGAGTGGACGGCGTCCCATTTCGAGGGCTATCCCGGATTCATCGCATACCCCTACCGCGAGTACTCGCAGGTGTTCTTCGGCGATGGCTACCGCGTGCTGCGCGGCGGCTCGTGGGCGACCCACCCGCGCGTCGCGGGACCGACGTTCCGCAACTGGGATCTACCCCAGCGGCGCCAGATATTCGCCGGCGTGCGGCTTGCGAGGGACGCGTGAGCACGCCGGCCGTCCCGCGCCAGGGCATCGCCGGGGAGGCGATCCGCATCGACTCGCACCTCGCGGGCTCGGCGGAGCGCTCGCTGGCCGACGACGTGCTCGACGGCCTCACGCGGCCGTTCAAGGAGCTGCCACCCAAGCACTTCTACGATGCGCGCGGTGCGGAGCTGTTCGACCAGATCTGCGAGCTGCCCGAGTACTACCCCACTCGCTGCGAGCGCACGATCCTCGCCGAACGCGCCGAGGAGCTCGCGGAGCTGACCGGAGCGGTGGAGCTCGTGGAGCTCGGCTCCGGCACCGCGGCGAAGACGCGCGTGCTGCTCGACGCGCTCAGCGCCGCCGGGACGCTCGAACGCTACGTGCCGGTCGACGTCACCGAGACGATGGTGCGCGACTGCGCGGAGGCGCTCACGAGCGAGTACCCGGGCCTGCGCGTGCACGGCGTGATCGGCGACTTCGAGCGCCACCTCCAGCACCTGCCGCAGGCGATCGGGCCCCGGATCATCGCGTTCCTGGGCGGCACGATCGGGAACTTTCCGCCCGGCAGCCGCAGACGGTTACTGCGCGGGATAGCCCGCATGCTCGGAGGAGACGACCACCTGCTGATGGGGACCGATCTCGTGAAGGATCCGCGCGTCCTGGTGGCCGCCTACGACGACGCCCAGGGCGTCACGGCCGAGTTCAACCGCAACGTGCTGCTCGTCCTCAACCGCGAGCTACGGGCCGACTTCGACCCGCAGGACTTCGACCACGTGGCGCTGTTCGACACCGAGCACGAGTGGATCGAGATGCGCCTGCGCGCGCGCCGCGAGCACACGGTGCTCGTGCGCGACCTCGACCTGGCCGTCCATTTCGACGAGGGCGAGGAGCTGCGGACCGAGATCAGCGCCAAGTTCACCCCCGCACGCCTGGAAGGCGACCTGGCGGCCGCGGGCCTGGATCTCGCCAGCTGGCTGACCGACCCCGACGAACTGTTCGCGCTGACGCTGTCCCGGCGCTCCTCGCTGTAGGCTCCGCGGCGTGCAGATCGAGGGCTCGGCAGCGATCGTCGTCGGCGGAGCCTCGGGGCTCGGCGAGGCCACCGTGCGGCGGCTGCACGCCGAGGGAGCGCTCGTGACGATCGCCGACGTCAACGTCGAGAAGGGCGAGGCGCTCGCCGCGGAGCTCGGGCTTCAGTTCGCGGCCTGCGACGTCCGCGACGAGAGCCAGGTGCAGGCGGCCGTCGAGCGGGCCGCGGCCACGACGGGCGGCCTGCGCGTCGCGATCTGCTGCGCGGGCACCGGCTGGGCGCAGAAGGTGGCCGGCTCGAAGGGGCCGCACCCGCTGATGCCGTTCGAGACGATCATCTCGATCAACCTGATCGGGACCTTTAACGCGCTGCGCTTCGCCGCCACCGCGATGATCGCCAACGAGCCGCTCTCCGACGGCGAACGAGGGGTGTGCGTCAACACGGCCTCGATCGCCGCCTACGACGGTCAGATCGGCCAGATCGCCTACGCGGCGTCCAAGGGGGGAGTGGTCGCGATCACCCTGCCGGCCGCGCGCGACCTCGCGCAGTACGGGATCCGCGTCAACACGATCGCACCGGGGCTGTTCGACACACCGCTGCTCGCAGCGCTCCCGGAGGTCGCGCGTGAGAAACTCGGCGCCGGCGTCCCCTACCCGCAGCGGCTGGGCCAGCCCGCGGAGTACGCGCAGCTGGCCTGCCACATCGTCGAGAACCGCATGCTCAACGGCGAGACGATCCGTCTCGACGGCGCGCTGCGGATGCCGCCGCGCTAGAGCCGTTCGACGAGCATCGCCATGCCCATGCCGCCGGCGACGCACATCGACTCGATGCCGTAGGTCTTGTCGAGCGTCTCGAGGTCGTTGAGCAGCGTGGTCATGATGCGCGCGCCGGTCATGCCGAAGGGGTGACCGAGGGCGATAGCGCCACCGAACGGGTTGAGCTTGTCGTCGTCGATGCCGAGCTCCTCCTTGCAGGGGACGATCTGCGCGGCGAAGGCCTCGTTGATCTCGACCACGTCGATGTCGCTCATCGTCATGCCGGTCGCCTCGAGCAGTTTCTGGATCGCGGGGATCGGGCCCAGGCCCATGATCTCGGGACGCAGGCCGGCGACGGACGAGGCGACGATGCGGGCGCGCGGCTTCATGCCCAGCTCCTTGGCGCGATCGGCCGACATGATCAGCAGCGCCGCCGCGCCGTCGTTGAGCGGACAGGCGTTTCCGGCGGTCACGGTGCCGCCCTCCTTGAACACCGGCTTCAGCGCCGCGAGCTTCTCCATCGTCGTCCCGGCGCGCGGGCCGTCGTCGTCCTTGACGAGCGTCTCGGGCACGTCGATCTCGTTGCCCTCCTTGTCGACGTCCTTGTGCGCCGGGACCGTCACCGGCACGATCTCCCTCGCAAAGTGACCGCTGGCGACCGCCTCCACAGCGCGGGCCTGAGAGATCACCGCCCACTCGTCCTGGGACTCGCGGCTGACGTTGCAGCGCTCGGCCACGTTCTCGGCCGTCATCCCCATGGGGATGTAGACGTCATAGGCGGAGCCCTCCGAGCCGTCGACCGCGTGGTTGAACTCGAACGGCGCGCCGCCGCCGGCGCGCGAGACGGCCTCGACACCGGCGGCGATGTAGGTGTCGCCCTCGCCGGTCTTGATCGCGTGGAAGGCCATCCTCGCGGTCTGCAGCGAGGATGCGCAGAAGCGGTTGACCGTGGTCGCGGGAACGTGGTGGTCGATGCCCGACAAGAGGCCCGCGACGCGCCCCACGTTGTAGCCCTGCTCGCCCTCGCAGAAGCCACAGCCCATCATGATGTCGACGATCGTGCTCGGGTCGAGCTCGGGGTTGCGCTCGACGAGCGCCCGCAGCGGGATCGCCGCCAGGTCGTCGGCGCGCACGCTCTTGAGCGACCCCTTGCCGGCGCGCCCGATGGGCGTACGGATGGCGTCGACGATCACGGCTTCAGGCATCTGGGGCTCTCTCCTTGGTCGGTTGGTGCGCGGGCGACAGGTGCCGCCAGAGGCGCGACTTACGGAAATCCTATGGGATCTCACGCAATATGACGTTCGTGGACCAAACGAGGCAAGGACGCAGGGAGCGTGGCGTGCTCCGCACGCGAGCGACCGAGGACGCAGCATCGTGCCGCGTCCACGGGCGTCAGATCAGAGGTCCAGGCGGCTGACGCCCAGCTCGTCGAAGCCGACGTGGTGGGCGAGCTCGTGGCGCACCGTGCGGGTGACCTGGCTGCGCAGCAGATCCGCGTCGTGGCCGAAGTCGCGCCGCAGCGTGTCGCGGAAGATGACGATGCGGTCGTGGGCGTTGTCGCGGCTGGCGCCGTCGCCCTGGTAGAGGCCGTAGGCGCGCCGCTGGCGCCCTCCGTCGGAGATCACGACGGCGACATGCGCGAGCGCGTTGCGCAGCAGGTCGGGCAGATCGTCCAGCGCGTCGCGCACGAGCTCCTCGAAGTCCTCGTCGTCGAGTGGGTCGAGCTCCATGAACTCGCTTTCTTCGGGGTCGACCGCGAGGCCTTCGCGCGCGAGCGCCTCTGAGTGGCGGACGATCTCTTCGAACTCCGTCTCGGACTCTGGGTCACGCCAGCCCGCCAAGCGCACCGCCACGAACGCCACGCTCCCCATCAGGGCCGCGGCGACGATCACCCCCAGCGCAATGTCCTCGAGCGCTCTGACGACGCCGATCGAGCTGAAGCCCTGCCCGACGACCAGCACCACCAGCCCCAGCGACATGGCCACGAGCGCCGCCAGGCCGACATGCCGAAGCTGACCGTGGGCGCGTGGCGAGAAGGGCCCGCGCATCATGCCTCCCTACTTGAGCGTGCGGGCGATCACGAGACGCTGGATCTCGTTGGTGCCCTCGTAGATCTGGGTGATCTTGGCGTCTCTCATCATGCGCTCGACCGGATACTCCTTGACATAACCGTAGCCGCCCAGGACCTGGACGGCCTCCACGGTGACGGCCATCGCGGTATCGGAGGCAAAGACCTTCGCCATCGAGGAGTACTTCGCCCGCTCCGGATGACCCTGATCTGCCATCGCGCACGCCTTGTACAGCAGCTCGCGGGCGGCCGCGGTGCGTATTTCCATGTCGGCCAGCTTGAACTGGATCGCCTGAAACTCGTTTATCGCCTGCCCGAACTGCCTGCGCTCGCGCGCGTAGGCCACCGCGTAGTCGGTCGCGCCCTGGGCGATCCCCACCGCCTGGGCGGCCGCCCCCAAGCGCGTGCGCTCGAGCGTCCCCAGCGCCACCCGCAGACCGCGGCCCACCTCGCCGATCACGTTCTCCTGCGGAACCCTCACGTCCTCGAAGATCGGCTGGCCCGTCGGCGAGGCCCTGATGCCGAGCTTGTGCTCGAGCTTGCCCACGCTGAACCCCGGCCGGTCGGCCTCCACCACGAACGCCGTTATCCGTTTGCTCTCGCGGTCGGTGACGGCGAAGCAGATGTAGAAGTCGGCCACACCAAGGTTCGTGATCCAGTTCTTCGTGCCGTTGATCACCCACTCATCGCCGTCCTTGACGGCGGTCGTCTTCATGCCCGCCGGGTCAGACCCGGCCTCGGGCTCGCTCAGCGCGAACGCGGGCGACCACTCGCCCGTGGCGCACTTCGGCAGGAAGCGCTCCTTCAGCTCGTCGGTGCCGAACAGCTGAATCGGCAGCGTCCCCAGCTCCTGCACCATCAGGATCAGCGCGCACGCCGCGTCGACCTTGGCGATCTCCTCGACCGCCATGTTCAGCATCAGCGTGCCCGTCCCCGTGCCCCCGTACTCATTCGGGAACGGCAGGCCGAGGATGTCCTGCTCGGCGAGGATCTTGCGGATGTCCCACGGGTACTCGGCCTGCTCGTCGATCTCCGCCGAGCGCGGCGCGATCTTCTCGCGCGCGATCTGCCCGATCGTCTGGCAGAAGTCCAGGTTCTCCTGGGGAATCGTGTAGGTGTCGCTCACGGCTTGCATGCACGGTGATGCTAGTGATGAGTTGTCGTGCTCGCGTCGCTCCTCGCGCGCGCGTCGAGGCGCTCGGCGGGTTCGCGGGCAGACCCGGCCACGACGGCGTGACGCTACGCTCATGCGATGAGCGTCCAGAACAACGGCTCGGAGATCGAGATCGACCCCACGCGCGTCGCCGACTGGCTCGCCGAGGACCCGAATCTGCAGGTGATCGACGTGCGCGAGCCCCACGAGCGCGAGGCCGGGCACATCGCCGGGACGCGCCACATCGAGCTCGGCAGGCTTTCTGCCGAGGCGAGCACCGTCGGGCGCGATCGCCCGGTGGTCTTCTACTGCCGCGTGGGCGTTCGCTCGGAGATGGCCGCGCAGGCATTCCGCACGGCCGGCTTCGAGGCATACTCCATGGCCGGCGGCCTGATGCGGTGGGCACGCGAGGGTCGGCCGCTCTCGCCCGAGAGCGGATCCGTGGCGGACCACTGAACGGAGGAGGCAGATGGAGGCGTCGAGCGACTTCCCGAAGGTGACCAGAGGCGAGGGCTATGCCGTCGCTCACCTCGACGACCTCGGCGAGGGTGCGGGCTTTCGCAAGGTTCGCAAGGGCCTGGGCGTGACCGCCTTCGGTGTCAACGCGATCGTCCTGCCGGCGGGCATCGAGACTGGTTTCCACTACCACGACCTCCAGGAGGAGCTCTACTTCGTCCACCGCGGCGTGATCGAGATGGAGTTCGGGGACGGCTCGGTGCAGCGTCTCTCAGAGGGCGCCATGGCGCGGGTGGACGCTGCGACGGTACGCAAGATCCGCAACACGGGAGACGTGGACGCCGTCTACCTGTGCGCGGGCGGCAAGGATGGCTACATCGGGCGCGACGGACGCGTCCGCCCCGGCGAGGAGCAGCGGGTGTCGCCGATCGGCGGCTCTGGTGAGCGACACTGAGGACCCGCGGCGGCGGCTGCGAATCAACGGCGATCTGTCGATCCCGCTCGCCGAGATCACACTGAGGGCGAGCCGCTCCTCGGGCCCCGGCGGCCAGCACGCCAACGTCACCGCCTCGCGCGTGGAAGCGATCTTCGACGTGCTCGCCTCGTCGTCCCTGAGCGAGGCGCAGCGGGCGCGGGTCCTGGCGCGCCGCGGACCGCGACTCGTGGCGATCGCCCAGGATGAGCGCTCGCAGTCACGCAACCGCGAGCTCGCGCTCGGACGGCTGGCCGAGCGCCTGGCGAGCGCTCTGGCGCTGCCCCGCAGCCGGCGGCCCACCCGCCCGACGGGTGCATCGCGCACACGCCGTCTGGAGGCCAAGCGCCGGGCGGCGCGGCGCAAGCTGGAGCGCCGCCCTCCGAGCAGAGACGGCGACTAGTTCAGAAGCTCCCTGACGTAACGCTGATGCAGGTGGCCCAGGGGCGTCTTTTCAGGGTGGAAGCCGATCGCGTTCCACAAGAGGCCGGACGCGGGCGCCCAGGCGATGATCAGATAGACGCCCACCACGAGCCCGGCCGCCCGCAGTCTGCGCGAGCTCGACAGAGCGGCGAGCGGAAGGATCCACAGCACATACCACGGCAGCACCCAGCTGAGCGTGAGCAGCAGCGCCACGCTCGCCCAGCCCGATGCCGTGATCGTGTCGCGGCGCCGCCAAGCGAGCCGACAGCAGAGGAGCACCGAGATCGCCAGCACGCCGCTCATCACGACACGTACGGTGTCGTTCTCGCCGCCCGCTCCGACCGCGAGCCCGATCAGATTGGGGATGCTCTCGTTGGTCACCAGGCGGCTCTGCGTGTTGAGGTCGGGGATGTGCAGGCCGAACGCGAGCAGGCTGGCCGCGCCCACGACCGTGCCCGCCAAGAGCATTCCCAGCAGGACCCGAACCAGCGTGCGCGGGGTCCGCAGCAGGCCCACCAGCACGACGGGGATCAGGACTCCGGCTGAGGCCTTGATCGCGATCGCGATCAGAAACGCCGCACCGGCGCCGATCTCCGCCGCGGAGGGCTCCTTCACACGTCTTCGTGCCCACGCGAGCGCCCCGTCTGTCCGCGCCTGTGACTGTGTCGCCGCCGCCGTCGCCGCGCCCGCTGTCGCCGCCGCGCCCGATGCCACTGCTCCCGCCCGTGCCCGGAGCAGCAGATAGAAGCCGAGCATGATGCAGAAGAGCATCAGGAAGTCGTTGTGGTCGCCCCCCAGCCCCCACACGAGCACGATCGGGTTCAGGCCGACGAGCACGATCGCGCTCAGCGGATCGCGGCCGAGCAGGCGTGCGCACTTCCACACCAGGAAGATCGTCGCGAGGCTGGCCGCGGCGAGAATGCCCTTCAGCGCCCAGAAGGAGCCCGCCACGCCGAGCGGGACCACGGCGAACGTGAGCAGCGTGAACATCGGCCCATACGGGCTCAGCAGCTGGTGCCAGTTGCTGAGGACGAAGCTGGGATCGCTGTGCGGCTCTGAGATCGGGATCGTGGTGTACGGGTTGAGGTGGTGCACCACCTCCATGCGCCCGTAGTTGATGTAGTTGAAGACATCGGTCAGTGCGAGCGGCGGGGCGAGCACGAAGACCACATGGACGGCGAGGATCGCGCCGATGACCCAGGACGCCGGCAGCCGCGGCGCGGAGCGCAGCGCCACCACATACCCGCCGTACATCAACGCGATCGCGCCCGTGAAGAGGTACTTGAGCGTGGTGCCGTTGCCGGTCAGCCCCGGCCACAGCCCGCCCAACGGGCCGGCCATCCAGTGCGGGAAGTAGGCGGTGTGGGTCGTGGGCGAGAGCAGGCTCGGACGATCGGCGGCCATCACCACGACCAGCAGACTCAGCCCCACGATCGCCAGGAGCGCCACGGCCCCCGTGCGCACGCCGACGCTCGCGCCGGCCAGCTCCCCCGTGCGCCTGCCGGGAAGCCAACGGCCGCGCCACGCGCTCTCCTCGCCTACGGGCGTCTCGCGGAGGGGAATGGTGGTGGCGTCGCCCGACATGCTGAGCGACGCCAGGGTATCTGTCTTAAACATTGAGGGCCCGCCGAAGCGGGCCCTCAAAGCACGGATCTACGAAAGTCCTAGATCGCCTGGACGTTTACGGCCTTGGGGCCCTTGTCGCCCTGCTCCGGGTCGTAGGAGACCTTGGCCCCCTCCTGCAGCGAGCGATAACCCTCGCCGTTGATCCCGGTGTGGTGCACGAAGAGATCCTTGTCGCCGTCATCGGGGGTGATGAAGCCGAACCCCTTGTCGTCGCTGAACCACTTTACGGTGCCAGTTGGCATGCTGTGAACTCCTCCACGGTATGTGCGTGCTGCTACGCGGAGGATGCTTCTCAAAGCTTCGACCTGCGAGCGCTTGCACTACTTTCGCCGGTCTTATCTGCCGGCCATACGGTACGACCGTAGCACGTCGGTGTCCTCGCGTGTTGTCGAAATGTTGCAACGCGACGCTCGGCGCTCCGCGAACAGGTCACGCTCGCGCAGCTAGGGTAGGGCCGTGAACGCTCAAACGGACGCCGATGCTCGACCCGCGGGTGGCGGGGAGCTGCGGCTGGGACGCCTGCTGCCGGGGGGCGATCCGGCCACGATTCCGGAGATCGTCGAGCAGCTCGGGCTGTGGGATCGGACCGACCCGCCCGGGGGGCGTCCGCACGTCATGCTCAACATGATCAGCACCGCCGACGGTCGCGCGAGCATGGCTGGTCGCTCGGGACCGATCAGCGGCAGCGCCGACAGGGAGCTCTTCCACGGCCTGCGCACGGCCGTGGACGCCGTGCTGGTGGGAGCGGGAACCGTTCGCACGGAGCGCTACGGGCGGCTGATCTCCGATCGGTCGCACCGCGATCTGAGACGGCGGCGGGGCCTCAGCGAGGAGCCGCTGGCGTGCATCGTCTCGGGGCGCCTGGCGCTTGGAGAGGACATCCCGCTGCTCGGCGAGCCCGCGGCGCGGGTTGTGATCCTGACCTCTTCGCAGAACAGCCTCCCAGCGAGCGCCGCGCACATCGACTACGTGCGGGCCGAGCGCTCGGGGCTGTTCGACCTGCCGGCGGGGCTGGCCGAGCTGAGGCAGCGCTTCGCGGTGCGCAGCCTGCTGTGCGAGGGCGGACCCCACCTCTCCTGCCAGCTGCTCGCGGCCGGTCTGGTCGACGAGCTGTTTCTGTCGGTCTCGCCCAAGCTTGCGGGGGGCACGCAGTCCGCGGGCGAGGCGTTGCGGATACTCGCGGGAGGCGAGCTCGAGCCCCCCGTCGATCTGGAGCTGCTCGGGGTGATGCAGAGCGACTCCTATGTCTTCCTGCGCTACGGCGTCTGTGCACGCGAGCGTGTCTCGCGCGAGACGATGCTGAGCAGCTCGCTGGCGAGTTGACGGCCCTGCGCCGCGACCCGTGGCGTGGCGGCGATGCGCACCACCACCTCCTCCCCATCTAGCTCCTCAAGGGTGATGCGTGGAGCGTCGCGCAGCGGCGTCTGCAATGACTTCTCGAGGATCTCCTGCAGGTCGCCGGGGGTCATCCCGGCGCGCAGGCGCGCGCGGAGGTTGACCGCCTCCGGCTCGCGCAGCGGGAGCACGGCGACGTTGAGGACCACGCTGTTCGGCACCAGGATCGAGTCATCGCCCGTCGCGAACGTCGTGTACAGCAGCCCCAACGAGCTGACCGTGCCCTCGATCTGGCCGGCCAGCGGGCCACCCTGGAGGCGCACCCGCTCGCCCACGCGGAAGGGGCGGGCGCTCAACAGGACCGTGCCGGCGATCAGGTTCCCGAGCGTCTGCTGGGCGGCGAGGCCGAAGATCACCGCGGTGAACGCGCCGCCGAGCGCAAGCGTCTGCGCTTTGATGCCCGCCACGCCAAGCGCCACGAACAGCGCGAGCACCACCGTCGTCAGGCGGATCACGAATCCGACCGTCCCCGCCGTGGCGGGGTCCAGCCGCCGGAACAGAGCGGGACCGAGACCGCGTCCGAAGTCCCGCGCGATCGCCCAGCCGAGGATCACGAGCACGATGACGGTCACCACCGTCACAGGAGTTTCCAGCGCGGGTTCGAGTCCTTTGGCCGCGTGGCCGTGCCGCCCCGTGGCGCCCAGGAGGCTCACGCGGTTGTCGTAGAAGACGACAACGCCGATGAACAGCGGCACGAGCACGAGCGCCTCCAGGCGGGCCCGCTTGACCACGCGCGGGCTTATCTGGCGGAGCAGTCCGACCTCCTGCCAGGCGTGGCTGCGGGTCTCGAACATCTTCGAGGGTGTCCTGGGTGCGGGCATCGGCCTCCATGATGGCGAGAAGTGGCGAGGAGGCACGCCGTGGGCGCGATCGTGCTCTAGGATCCTGCGGCGATGAACCCGAACCTGCGCAAGCTCATCCTCCCGGCCGTGCTGGTGGGCGTCCTCTTGATCGTCGTGGCCGTGATCTACTTCGTCCAGCCGGAGCACTCGCTGCCCTCCTTCTTCCCCGGCCACGCCTCCGCGACGAGCGCGGAAGCCAACCATCACCACACCAAGCACGGCATCGCCGCGCTCGTGGTCGCTCTGGCGTGCTTCGCCTTCGCCTGGTTTCAGACCGGGCCAAAAAGCGGCCCGACCGAGTCGCGCGCGTAGGGAGCGCGGCCCCGGCTCGGTCCCGGTCGGTCCGGGTCAGGCGCCGCTCGGCTCTATCCGCCGAACGCGAACAGCAGCGTGCAGATCGA
Source organism: Solirubrobacteraceae bacterium (assembly GCA_017882445.1). Taxonomy (GTDB): domain Bacteria; phylum Actinomycetota; class Thermoleophilia; order Solirubrobacterales; family Solirubrobacteraceae; genus Palsa-744. The sequence continues at coordinate 77,857 of JADGPK010000001.1, read as the reverse complement.
GCCGAATCCCACGCAGTAGATGCCGAACGGGGTGAGGCGGTTGGTCTGGAAATAGCGCAGCAGGAACTTCACCGCGAAGAAGGTGGTGAACGCGGCGCAAACGCCCGCTACCAGCGCCGGGCCGCGCACCCCGTTTCCCTCCGGGCCGAGCAGTTCGGGCAGCTTGAGCGCTGCCGCTGCGAGGATCACCGGGGTGGCGAGCAGGAAGCCATAGCGCGCGGCATCCTCGTTGGAGAGGCCCACGAGCAGGCCGCCTCCCATCGAGAAGCCCGAACGCGAGATACCCGGGACGAGCGCGGCCACCTGCGAGGTGCCGACCGCGATCGCCTGCCGCCAGCTGAGCTTGGCGATGCGCTCGTCACTGTCGCCCAGGTAGTCCCCGGGACGGGGCGGACGCTGACGCAGTCGCTCGAACACGAGCAGCGAGAGCCCGTTGACGATCAGGAAGGCAGCCGCCGTCTGGGGGGAGGCGAACAGTTTGCGCAGCGGCGTCTCCAGGAGAAGGCCGATGACGCCGACGGGGATCGTCCCGGCCACGAGCAGCCAGCCCAGACGGGCATCCACGTCGTCGTCGCGGATCTCGCGGATCGCCAGCGAGCGCCACAGCCCCTTGACGATCCTCACCCAGTCCTTGAAGAACAGCCCCAGGAGCACGATGGCGGTGGCGAGGTGGGTGGCGACGAGAAAGGTGAGGAAGAACTTGTCGTTCTGATGGATGTTCCAGCCCGCCAGGCGGGGCAGCACCACGCCGTGCCCGAGGCTCGAGATCGGAAAGGGCTCGGCGACGCCCTGCACGAGCCCCAGGATCACTGCCTGGAAGTAGGAGATCGGGTTGACGACGGCTAGGACGTGCATCGAAGGCGACAGCTTATGGCGTGCCGAGGCTCCCCGCCGCCGCGCTCCAGACCGCCGCGCCGTACCCTCCCGTCGATGCGCCCCGGGGATCCTCAGACGGAGCCGTCGTTCGCGGAGATCGTGCGGGAGTGGGGCCGGATCGGCTGCATCGGCTTCGGCGGGCCGCCCGCGCATGTGGCGCTGCTGCGAGAGCTGTGCGTGAAGCGACGCGCGTGGCTGACCGACGAGCAGTTCGAGCGGGCGATAGCCGCCACCAACCTGCTGCCGGGCCCTGCCTCGACGCAGCTTGCGATCTACTGCGCCTGGCGGCTGCGCGGTCCGCGCGGCGCGTTGCTGGGCGGGCTCTGCTTCGTCCTGCCCGGTCTGATCATGATCATCGGGCTGTCCGTGCTGTTCCTGTCTGGATCGCCGCCTGCGTGGCTCCGCGGCGCGGGCATGGGAGCGGGCGCGGCCGTTGCCGCGGTCGCGGTGCGCGCCGGCTTGGGCGTCGCCCGGCCCATCTGGAGACGCGCCGTGGGCGGCGAGCGCCCGCGCGTGCTCGCCTACGCGCTCGCCGGCGGGATCGCGGCGGCCCTCGCGGGCCCGTCGCTCGTGCTCGTCCTGCTCGCGTGCGGCGCCATCGAGCTGAGCAGGCAGCGGTTGGCGCGCGGCGCTGCGGGGCCGCGGGCGTGGACGTTGACCGCCTGGTGGCTCCTGGCACGAGGCCCGGCGGCTCTGCTCAACCGCTCGGAGCGGCCCGGTCTGCTGGCGGAGCTCGGATCGGTCACCGCGACCGTCGACCCCGGCGGCACGGGCGCGCTCGTGTGGACCGCCCTGAAGGTCGGGGCGCTGGCGTTTGGCGGCGGGTTCGTGATCGTCCCGTTGATGCAGTCAGACGCCGTCGGCGCCTACCACTGGATGACACACGGGCAGTTCCTCAACGCGGTCGCCATCGGGCAGGTGACCCCCGGACCCGTCACGCAGACGGTGGCGGCGGTCGGCTACTCCGCGGCGGGGCTCCCCGGCGCCATGTTGGCCGCGCTCGTCGCCTTCGCCCCCTCGTTCTCGTTCATCCTGCTCGGCGGCGCCCGCTTCGAGCGGCTGCTGGTGAACGACCGGGTGCTCGCATTCCTCGCCGGCGCCTCGCCGGCCGCAGCCGGCGCGATCGTGGGCGCCGCCGTGCCCCTGACGAGCGCTCTGGGCGAGACCTGGCAGTACGCGCTGCTCGCAGCCGCGGCCGTCTCGGTGCTCCTGTTGCGCCGTGGCGTCGTGGAGACGCTCCTGCTCGCCGGCTGCGTCGGGGCGGCCGCCGGCCTGCTCGGCGCGCCGATCCCGCGCTGAGGTTCGCCGGCGCCGCGCAGGACGCACGGGCTGCGCGGCTACCGCCCGTCGCGGCGTGATGATCCTGTGAAGGTCTAAAATGCAACGCGCTCGGCCGGGGGCGATCGTTCGTCTCACCGCATCGAACGAGGGCAAGCCGGGTTGGGAACCATGAGTTTACGAGCAGGCACGTGCCCGCCAGCCGGTGGCGAAGAGCTTACGAGCGCATAGACCTTCTGAGAACCGCAAGGGAGTCCAACATGAGCCCCAGCAAGATCGGCCGTCGAATGGCCCTGAGCGCGCCGCTGCTGGCGAGCATCGCGCTGGCGCTGCCGGCCGGCTCCCCCGCGGCGTCCGAACCCGCGCCGCCGCCGGCGCCTCATGCGTCCACCACCACGGCCGCCTACGTGCTCGCCACCTCAGCCATGCTCACCGCTGTGATCAACCCCGAGGGCCTGGAAACGAGCTACTACTTCCAGTACGGGCCGACCACCGCCTACGGCTCGCAGACACCCACGGTCAGCGTGGGCGCCGGCGTGGCGGAGGTCAAGGTGGGCAAGCCCGTCTCCAAGCTGCAAACGGGCGTGACCTACCACTATCGAGTGGTGGCCGTGACGAGCAAGGGCGTGGTGGTCCTCGGGCTGGATCGCAGCTTCACAACCAAGACGCAGCCGCTCAGATTCGAAGTCGAACAGGTCCCCCCGGTTCCGTTCGGCACCCCGTTCATCCTGAGCGGCACCCTGACGGGGTTTGGCAATGCGAACCATCAGGTCGCTCTGCAGGCCAGCCCCTACCCCTACCTGGAAGCGTTCACGGAAATCGGCGTTCCCGCCGTCACCAACGCGGCCGGGCGCTTCGCGTTCCGCGTCGCGAACCTTGCCTCCAGCACGCAGTTCCGCGTCGGCACGCTCGACCAGCGTCCCCTGTACAGCCCGGTGGTGACCGTGCACGCGGCGGTGAAGGTCACGCTGCACGTGCACTCGAGCGGACAGCCGGGGTTGGTGCGGCTCTACGGGACCGTCACGCCCGCGGAGGTGGGCGCACAGGTCTCCTTCCAACTGCGCAAAGCCGTAAGGCCGAAACCGTCCGAAGCGACCACGGAACAGCCCGAAGTGACAACGAGGTTCGAGAGCCAGTTCGCCACAGTGGTGAAGAAGGCCGGGCGAACATTCTCACGTTTCAGCACGGTGGTGAGCGTCCGCCTCGGCGGCCGCTACCGCGCCTTCGTCAAGGTGAGCCCGGGCGCACTGGCGTCCGGTTACAGCCAGACCGTGGTGCTTCACGCGGCCCCCACCACCGTGAAGAAAACGAAGCGAAAAGGGTAGGCGGAGGCTCTAGGACCCGGAGGTCAACCCGCGGGCGGCTAGCAGGTCCATCACGCGTTCGACCTCTTCCTCCACCGTTTCCTCGCAGCTGCCGAGCACGAGATCGGGTTCGCTGGGCACCTCATAAGGCGCCCCCACCCCTGTGAGACCGGCGAGCTCGCCCGAGCGTGCCCGGGCGTACAGACCCTTCGGGTCGCGCCGCTCGCACAGCTCCAGGGGCGCGTCCACGAAGATCTCGACGAACTGCAGATCGTCGGCGGCGTGAAGGGCCGCGGCCGCCCGCCGATCCGCTGCATAAGGGCTGACGAGGCTGACCAGGGCGATCGTCCCGGACTCCGCGAGCAGCCTCGCGACATGCGCCGTGCGGCGCACGTTCTCGTTGCGCGCCTCCTCGTCGAACCCGAGGTCGCCGTTGAGACCGTGACGCAGATTGTCGCCGTCGAGCAGGAATGCCGTGCGGCCTGCCGCGATCAGGCGCTCCTCCACAGCGGAGGCGATCGTCGACTTGCCGGCGCCGGGCAGGCCCGTGAACCAGAGCGTCAACCCGCCGTGTCCCAGCGCCTCCCAGCGCCTCGCGCGGGTCATCTGCGATCCCTGCCACATCACGTTCGGGCTGCGCTCGCTCTTCGGCTCCTCCTCTCCCTCGACCTCCGTGTCCAGGACGACCCCGGCCGCCACCGTCTCGTTGGTCGCCTCGTCGATGATGATCAGGCTTCCGGTCACCCGGTTGCGCCGGTAGGAGTCGAACACCAGCGGGGCGCTGAGCTGGAGATGGACGCGGGCGAGATCGTTGAGCTCCAGCGTGCTGACATCCTCGTCGCGCCGGAGGGTCTCGACGTCGATCCGGTAACGGACATCGACACCGCCGACCATCACCGTGCGCGTGGTGTGCTTGACCAGGTAGCGCCGACGCGGGCTCAGAGGCTGCTCGGACATCCAGCACAGCAGGCACTCGAACCCCGTCGACACCGACGGCTGGTTGTGGGTGCGCACGATCATGCTGCCGCGCGCGACATCGATGTCATCGGTGAGCCTGACAGCCACCGACATCGGCGGGAACGCCTCCTGCACCGGTCCGTCGAAGGAGTCGATGCCCGCGATGGTGGTGTGGTGGCCGCCAGGCAGTACGACCACATCGTCGCCGGGCCTCATCACACCGCCTGCCACCTGGCCGGCATACGCGCGGTAGTCGGCCACGCTCGTGGCGGGCGGACGGATCACCCACTGGACGGGAAAGCGCACGTCGATCAGGTTGCGATCAGACGCGATGTGGACGTGCTCGAGGTGGTAGAGCAGCGGTGGCCCCTGATACCACCCCATCGACTCCGACCGGTCGACCACGTTGTCGCCGAGCAGCGCCGAGATGGGTATGAACGTCACGTCGGGCATCTCCAACCGTGCGGCGAACGAATCGAAGTCCTCGACGATCGCGTCGAACACCGCCTCGTCGAAGTCCACGAGGTCCATCTTGTTGACGCACACCACTACGTGCGGGATTCCCAGCAGTGAGCTGATAAACGCGTGACGCTTGGACTGGGCGACCACGCCTTTGCGGGCGTCGATCAGCACGATCGCAAGGTCCGCGGTCGATGCGCCGGTGACCATGTTGCGCGTGTACTGCTCGTGCCCGGGGGTGTCGGCGATGATGAAGCGGCGCTGGGCCGTGGCGAAGTAGCGGTAGGCCACATCGATCGTGATGCCCTGCTCGCGCTCGGCGCGCAGGCCGTCGGTCAGCAGCGAGAGGTCGATGAAGTCGTGACCCATCCGACGGCTGGTCTCCTCGACGTGGGCCAGCTGGTCCACGAGCACCTGTTTGGAGTCGTACAGCAGCCGCCCGATCAAGGTGCTCTTGCCGTCATCGACCGAACCTGCAGTGGCGAAGCGGAGCAGGTCGGCGGGACGCTCGGTCAGCCGTCGAAACGCCTCCTGGGCGCTCTCCCCCACGAGCGGCGCGGCCTGCGCGTCGGACGCGTGAGCCTTGCCGTTGCCGCTGGTCACGACGCCGGATGACTGACCGGGCACATCCATCAGAAGTACCCCTGCCGCTTGCGATCCTCCATGGCCGCCTCGGTCACCCTGTCGTCCGCGCGGGTCTGGCCGCGCTCGGTGATGTCGGTGGCGGCGATCTCCGCGACGACCTCCGCTAGCGTGCAAGCGCTGGACTCGACCGCTCCGGTACAGCTCATGTCCCCGACGGTGCGATAGCGCACGCGGGACATGAACGGCTGCTCTCCTTCCATCAGTTCGATGAACGGGCTGACCGCATAGAGCATCCCGTCGCGGGCGAACACCTGACGGTCGTGCGCGAAGTAGATCGACGGCACCTCCAGCTCCTCCTCGGCTATGTACTGCCACACGTCAAGCTCGGTCCAGTTGGAGATTGGAAAGACCCGCGCGTGCTCCCCCTTGCGAATACGGCCATTGTAGAGGCTCCAGAGCTCCGGGCGCTGACGCTGCGGCTCCCACTGGCCGAACTCATCCCGGAAGGAGAGAATGCGCTCCTTGGCCCGCGCTCGCTCCTCGTCGCGGCGTGCTCCCCCGAACGCCGCGTCGAATCCATGCTCGGCGATCGCGTCCAGCAGCGTTACCGTCTGCAGGGCGTTGCGAGAGGCCCTGGGACCGGTCTGCTCGACGACCCGTCCGCTGCGAATCGACTCCTCGACCGACGCCACGACCAGCCTCTCGTCGAGTTCGGCTATCCGCCTGTCGCGGAACTCGATCGCCTCGGGGAAGTTGTGGCCGGTGTCGACATGCATCACCGGAAACGGCAGCGGCGCCGGACGAAAGGCCTTCTCGGCGAGGCGCAGGAGGATGATCGAGTCCTTGCCGCCGCTGAACAGCAGAACCGCACGCTCGAATTCCGCGGCGACCTCGCGCATCACATGGATGGCCTCGGACTCGAGCGCGCGCAGGTGAGTTAGGTGGTAGGTGACGGGCATCCGTGCTGTCTGACTCAGCTGGGCAAGGTCGCGCTGGGCAGGTCAACTTTAGGGGGCGTCAGCGTATTGTCAAGCCGCTGCTTGCAGTCCGCCACGTAGAGAAAGCTCGGGTGGCCGACCAGCGCGACCAGGCCCTCCCAGGTCTCGATGTGGGTCTGATCGTCGGTCACGTTGCCGTCGGCGAGGCGGTGCGCGAGCGGCACTGCGCCGTCGGCCGTCACGGTCAGGATCGAGAGCAGCTGCTTCAAATCTCCGCGATGCTCCTTGCTGTGGCCGCGCGCCGCGGCGGCCGTCGGCTGGCCGCCCCGCTCCCGACCGTCAGCCTGCAGGTACTCGCCATAGAGCGTGATCGACGTCGAGTCGTTGTGAAGCTGGGAGCAGTCGATCCGAAACTCTGAGATCGCGCGCAGCACAAGCTCTGTGAGCAGCGACGCGCGGTCACAGTCGAACAGCTGATCCAGAGCCCGCCCCACGCGATCGTCGTTGAGCAGCTCGACCTCCTCGGCGCAGGCGAGGCCGAGCAGGGCGGGCTCGAAGCGGCGCGCCCACTCGCCGATCCCGTAGAGCGGCTCGCGCTCCACGCAGAGGTTGGCCACCAGCACCCCGATCGCCTCGGCGGCGCTCATCAGCATGCGCGCGTCCTCATCCGCCAAGCAGCGCTCCAGCGCCGGCCCTAGCCCCAGCCGGCAGAGAAAGTGGCGCACGATCGGCAGCGCGCCCAGCGCCTGCGAGGAAAGCTCGAACAGTTGCTCTTCGGCCATCACGATCAATGACCCGTCCCGTAGCTACGGTATTAGTATCGTAGCTTTCAGACAGAACCGCCACGATGCCCAACGAACCCACCCAAACCACCTCCGGAAAGCGGCCGGCGCCGATCGCCCCCGAGCACCAGCGCCGCCTCGGAGAGATCCTCACCGAGCTCGCGGCACTGGGCTTCTGCCTGCCCGGCTCTCTCGCCGAGCGCCACATCCGCTGCCCCAGGCCAGGCTGCCACTGCCACGCCGATCCCCCGAAGCTGCACGGCCCCTACATCGCCTGGACACGCAAGGTCAACCAGAAGACCGTCACGCGCAACCTCACCCCCGAGCAGGCCCGCCGCTACGGGCCGTGGTTTCAGGACAACCGGCGCCTGCGCCAGCTCACCTCAGAGCTTCACGCGCTCTCGCTGAACGCCGCCGCCGAAGCCGAGGAGTGGGGGGAGAAATAGACGAGCGGACGTGCGGAAAGAGCGACTCATGCTCCGTGCCATCCCTTGATCATGAGGGCGTCTGGCATCACAGCCGCGCGCACTACTTCTTCTCCGGGGCGCGCTAGTCTGCTGATGAGCTCGGCCTGTTGCTGCTGGACTTCCTGATCGCCACGTTCGTGGCCAGGATCACACACAGAACGACGACCGGAGCGAGCGGGTCTGAGAGCAGCGCGGCGACGCGCGCGCGCAGCCGCGCGCGCAGCCCGCGCGGCCCGGAGCGCGGCGATGTGCGCTCGGGTGGCTCCTGCGCTGGGGATACGGTCACCCGGGGAGCATAGGGGTGGTGGGATACGGGCGGTGGGGGCGGCTGGTCTGGTGTCACGATCCCGTGAATCGCTTGCACGCAGGCGCCGCGAGGTGTACCCTACGCCCGGGGTGAGAGGTTTAAACCTCTGACTAGGGTGAAGTAATCAAGGATGAGAATGGAGATGAGGGGATGAGGTTTCTTATTACGGGAGGGGCTGGTTTCGTCGGATCGCACCTGGCCGACGAGCTGATCACGCGCGGTCACAGCATCCATGTGCTCGACGACCTGTCGACCGGCTCGATCGAGAACATTCGCCATCTGAAAGACGAGCCGGGCTTCGACTACACGCTGGAGACGTGCGTGCACAGCGCGACGGTCGCCGAGCTGGTGGACGAGGCCGACGCCGTCTTCCATCTCGCCGCGGCGGTTGGCGTGCAGCTGATCATCGAGAGCCCCGTGCGCACGATCGAGACGAACGTCCACTGCACCGAGGTGGTGCTCGCGCACGCCGCCAAGAAGAAGCGCCCAGTGTTCATCGCCTCCACGAGCGAGGTGTACGGCAAGTCGGCGGCCCTCCCGTTCCGCGAGGACGGCGACCTGGTGATGGGGCCGACGCGCCTGGGCCGCTGGTCGTACGCCTGCTCGAAGGCGATCGACGAGTTCCTGGCGCTCGCCTACCACCGCGAGAAGGGTCTGCCGGTCACGATCGGACGCCTGTTCAACACGGTCGGACCGCGCCAGACTGGCCGCTACGGAATGGTCGTGCCGCGCTTTGTGCGCCAAGCGCTCGCGGACGAGCCGATCACCGTGTTCGGCGACGGAGAGCAGCGGCGCTGCTTCTGCCACGTCAAGGACGTCGTCTGTGCGCTCGCCGACCTGATGGAGCGCGAGGACCACTTCGGGGAGGTCTTCAACATCGGCTCGAGTGAGGAGGTCACGATCATGGAGCTGGCGCGGCGCGTGCAGGGCATCTGCGACTCGGAGTCGGAGATCGTCACGATCCCCTACGACGAGGCCTACGAGGAGGGCTTCGAGGACATGCTGCGGCGCGTGCCCGACACCTCGAAGCTCGAGCGCGCGATCGGCTGGGAGCGGACGCGCGACCTCGATGCGATACTCGCCGACGTGGTCGACGTGATGGGCGCGCGCACAGGCCGCGATCGCCTAGTGGACCACCCGAAGAGGTTCGACCCGAAACCTCGACAGGAGTCCCGCCCCGGCACTCGGGTTTGGGAGCCCCGTTTCGGTCGAAGGATCACGGACGACCCACTGGTGGCCCTCGAGGCTGGGTTGGAGTCGTCGTGATGGCACGTCAGGCGGCGATGCGTTGGCGGGTCTCGGCGGGTCGCGAGGCGGCGGTCGCGGTGTGATCGCCGTTGCGATGGGTGATGTGGTGGGGCGAGGGCAAAGTCGGCGTTCCATCTTCGAGATGCATCCCAATTCGCCACGCACGACGAGCTTCCTGCTGCAGTCCAACAAACCCTCAAGGGCCACCTAGTAGTACTTTGTTAGGCGGTTTGTGGCTGTTTTACTCATCTTGTGGTGGGTGGTGTAGGGGCAGGTTGGTGAGGTCTATCGGCTGGTGGCAGGTGTGGCAGTGCCTGGCCCAGCAGTCGAAGATGGGCTCGAGTAGGCGAACCGTTTGGGGGAGTGTGAGGCCCGCCGCTGGGCTTTTGGGTTCTGTCGCTCCAGGGTGAGGAAGGCGTGTGCGGTGGTGACGAGCGCGGTGTGGTGGTACCAGCCGAGGTAGGAGCGTCCCTCGTAGTGGTCCAGGCCGAGTTGCCCCTTGAGCTGGCGGTAGTCGAGCTCGATCATCCAGCGCAGGCGCGCGAGGCACGCGAGGCGCTCGGGCTTGGTGTCGGCGGGGAGGTTTGAGATCCAGTAGTCGCTGGGTGCGTCGCGGCCTGCGGGCCACTCGATAATCAGCCACTCCTCGCGGGGTGTCTGGCTATCACGGGTGACGGGGTGCGCGGCGGTGACGCGCTGGAATGAGAAGCGCGAGCGGAGCCGCTTGCGTCCCTTCCCACGGAAGCTGACCGTCTGGAAGTCCTCCGGTGCAAGCGAGCGCGCGAGGTGCGCCACTGGTTCAGACCGAGCCGCCAGCCTGCTACCGAGCCTCCTGGCAGCTACTCGGACGGGACTCACACCCGCTGGCAACGACGAGCTTATGTCAGATCAGGTCAACAACATCAACCACCTCCAACTCTGGGCGCGCGACGAATCCAGGCTAAGCTGAGAGGAACCGCTTCGGAACCCTTCGGACTGCACCCGCCACCTCGGAAACGGCAGAGATCCACGCCATGGGCAACACCGTAATCGCCGTCGAGTACGTGATCGTCACGACGCTGGTGGTCGCCTTCGCGCTCATGCTGCTGCTGCGAGTGATCTCGCGCAGCCGCCCGCAGCTGTCGATCGCCACACCGTTCGCCGTCGGCTTCACGATGCGGCTGCTGGTCATCGCCCTGCTGGCGGCGTTCGGGATCGGCGCAAAGGTCAGAGACGCCCCCGACGAGCTCACCTGGATGGCGTTCGCCCATCATCTCGCCACGCTGCCGTTCGGCGCTGCCGAATGGATCCCTTTTCACCAAAAATCCTACCTCCAGGTGCTCGTCTTCGCCTCACAGCTGAAGGTGCTCGGCTCGCCCGAGGACGCCCTGCGGGTCACTCAAGTCGGTATCTCGCTCGCGGGAACGATCCTGATCGCCGCGGCCGTCTATGACCTCAGCGGCGCCAAGGCGGCTCGCCTCACCGCATGGCTGCTCGCGCTCGAGCCGGCGAGCCTGCTCTTCAACAGCCTGCTGGTCAAGGAGCCGTTGATGGAGCTCGCCGCCGGCCTGGTCGTCTTCGGCGCGACCAGGGTCTGGCGGCGCCTGGATCTCACCGGTATCGCGATCATGGGTGCGGGCGCCGCGATCGGGCTCGGCGGGCGATGGTACGTCGGCTGGCTTCTCGTGACGTGCGCGGTGTTCGTGATCCTGCACGCCTCGATGCGCGGGCTGGCCGGCGGGCGGCTGCGCTCGCTGCCGCTGATATACGCCGTGGCGATCGGGGCGGTGATCGCCACGCCGGCGATCATGGCCGCAACCTCCCACAGGAGCCTGGAAGTAAACCTGCAGCCACTGCACAACCAGCTGTCCAGCTCCACCGCCGGCAACGGCCAACCGGGGGGCAACAACCTGGCACTGGGGCAGCTCAACTACACGACCCGTGGCGCGATCGTCACCAGCCTGCCGAAGGGCGTGGAAAACCTGCTGCTGCAACCCTACCCATGGAAGGTGGGAAACATCAACCAGACGATCGGCGCGGCTGGCTCCCTTTTCGCGCTGACCGTCTTCTTCCTGCTGATCCGCTTCGCGATCGTATGTCGCGGGGAGGTGATGAGCCGCGCCGGACCGCTCATCTACCCGTTCCTGTTCATCATGGTTGCCTACGCGCTCGCGGACGGCAACGCCGGCCAGGGGTACCGCTACCGCACGCACCTCGTGACGCTTGCCGTCGCGGCGATGGTCGTGCTGCGCGTGAGGGCGATGGAGCGGCGCGAACCGTCGGGCGAGCGATCGACTGACGTGGCGGCCCGCGGGCCATGGCCCGCGGGCGGGCGAGCCGCGCTTCGATATCCTCGGCCGCAGGCCCACGGAACGCTGCCGCCGGCAGCCTGGGCTCGAGCGAGCGTGAAAACCATCGAGATCCAGTCCAGGCGCGATACGTGAACGTCGAACGTTCGGATCCGCGCGCGTACCTGAAGGCGCTGATGCGCTGGAAGTTCCTGTTCCTCGCCTGCGTGGTCGTGGTCCCGCTGCTGGCCTACCTGGTCACCTCACGCGAACCCAGGGTGTTCCAGTCCAGCGCGCTTGTGCAGGAGGGGGCGATACCGACTAACAGCGCGCTGCTCCTCGGCGAAGGCGCCGCGGGCTCCTCGGTGGGCAAGCAGACGCTGAGCGGGCAGGCGCGCGTGATCGAAACGCCGAGCGTCGCCAAGATCGCCGCGCAGTACATCTCCCCGCCGGCGAGGCCCGGCGCACTCGAGGCAGCGATTTCGGCCAAGCCCGACACGGCAACGGGCTTCATCTTGCTCACGGCGACGGCCGCCAACGGGAAGCGCGCCGCCGCCATAGCAAACGCGTACGCCGATGCGGTCGTGGCGCTGCGCACCAATCAGGCGCGGACGCTGCTGAGCAATGCGGTCAACCAGATCAGCAAGCAGCTGACCCAGCACAGGTCCGGCGGCTCCGAACACGAACGCGAACAGCTCACCTCTCAGCTCGCGCGCCTGCGAGCGATGCGCGCCTCCGCGGGAGCGGATGCTCAGATCCTGCAGCCGGCCGTGGCGAGCGCCACGCCGATCTCGCCGAAGGTGCATCGGGCGGTCGGCCTGGGACTGCTTGCCGGCCTGCTGCTCGGAATGGGAGCGGTGGCTGTGGCACAGTCGGCCGACAGGCGCATCCGTCATCCCGAGGACCTGGAGGAGCTGACCGGGCTGCCCTTGCTGGCGGTGATCCCGAACGGCGCCTTCTCAGAGGATGTGGCTGGCCACAGCCACGAGGAGGCGTTTCACACCCTGCGCTCGGCGCTGATGTACTTCAACATCGACAAGCCGCTCTCGTCGATCATGGTCTCCAGTCCCCTGAGGGGGGACGGCAAGACGATGGTCGCCACGCACTTGGCGCTCGTCGCGGCGCGGGTGGGGCGCGACGTGCTCCTGGTGGACGCCGACCTGCGCCGCCCGCAGGTGGCGACCCGCCTGCACGTGGAAGGCGAGGTCACAAAGTCCGGACATGGGCTTGCGGGCGTGCTCACAGGTCAGCTCGCGCTCGGCGACGCCCTCGTCAGCGTGCCGCTCCAGCCCTCGGATGAGGATGAGCCGGAGGTGGCTCGGGCCGAAGGCGGAAGGCTGCGACTGCTGCCCGCCGGAGGCAAGGTGCCGAACCCCTCGGAGCTGCTCGCCTCGCGGCGCATGCGCGATCTGCTGGATGAGTTCGGGCGAATCGCCGAGCTTGTGATCATCGACACGAACCCGCTGCTGAGCGTGAGCGACTCACTGCCGCTGTTCGACGCCGTCTCCGGGATCGTCCTCATCGCCAGGCTGAACTCGACGAGCAGAGATGCGCTGTTCAGACTGCAGAAGACGATCGCCAACACGGGCGGCAACCTGCTCGGCGTGGTTGCCACGGGCGCCGTCCTCACCGGGTTGTACGGCCACTACGGCTACGGTTACGGCAACTACCACGACTACACGGCGGGCGAGGATGCCAACGGTAACGGCCGTCTCCCCGGCCGGCTGGCGCATCTCGGCCGCCCACGCAGAGTCAAGCAGAAGAGCTGACCGGAGCGAGCTGTCAAGCGCATGGGCAAGACGTCAGTGAACCTCGACGGCAAGACGATCCTGATCACGGGCGCCACCGGCTCGTTCGGCAAGGCGCTGATCGCGCGGATCCTCGACGAGCACGAACCGAGGGCCGTGCGGCTGTACAGCCGCGACGAGCTCAAGCAATCGGAGCTTCAGCGCCACTACGCCGACGAGGACCGCTTGCGCTTCATGCTCGGCGACGTGCGCGACCTGCCGCGCCTGACACGGGCGAGCCGCGGCGTGGACGTGATCGTGCACGCCGCGGCGATGAAGCAGGTGCCGGCGTGCGAGTACAACCCGTTCGAGGCCGTGCAGACGAACCTGATCGGCGCCGAGAACGTCGTCTCGGCGGCGATCGAGAACGATGTGCCGGTGACGATGGCGCTCTCCACGGACAAGGCCGTCAACCCGGTCAACCTCTACGGGGCGACGAAGCTCGCCGCCGAGAAGGTGTTCGCCCAGGGCAACGCGTATGCGGCGGACTCGCAGGCTCGCTTCGCCTCGGTGCGTTACGGCAACGTGGTCGGCAGCCGCGGCAGCGTGATACCGCTGTTTCTGGCGCAGGCGCAGACGGGCGCGATCACGATCACCGACGAGCGCATGACGCGCTTCTGGATCACGCTCGAGCAGGCGGTCGCGTTCGTGCTGGAGTGCCTCGGCCGGATGGGCGGCGGGGAGACGTTCGTGCCGCGCATACCCTCGATGCGCGTGCTGGACATCGCCGAGGCGCTCGCGCCCGAGTGCGAACGCAAGATCATCGGCATCCGCCCCGGTGAGAAGCTGCACGAGGTGCTCGTCACCGACGACGAGGCGCGCCACACGATCGACGCGGACTTCGGCTACGTGATCCTCCCCGAGTATGCCTCCTGGACCATGCGCGACCACGGGCCGCGAGGCACGCTTCCCGACGGCTTCCGCTACGCCAGCGACTCCAACGACCGGTGGCTGACGGTCGCCGAGCTGCGCGAGATGGCCGCCGGCGTCACCGCCGCCGCATGAGCCCAGCGTTCCTGCCCTACGGACGCCAGCAAATCTCCGAGCGCGACGTGGAGGCGGTCGCATCGGCGCTGCGCGGCGAGCTGATCACGCAGGGGCCGGCGGTCGCCGAGTTCGAGCGGCGCTTCGCTGAGCACGTGGGGGCGAAGCACGCGGTCGCCTTCGCCAACGGCACGGCCGCGCTGCACGGCGCCGCCCATGCGGCCGGCCTGGGGCCGGGAGACGAGGCGCTGACGACCCCGCTCAGCTTCGTGGCGTCGGCGAACTGCGCGCTCTACATGGGGGCCACGGTGCGGTTCACAGACGTGGACCCGGCCACATGGAACCTCGACACTGCCGTGGCGGCGGCGCAGCTCTCGGATCGCACGCGGGCGATAGTGGCGGTCAGCCTGACCGGCCTGCCGGTTGACCTGGGCCCGCTTGAGGGCGTGCGTGACCGGGTGGTCGTCATCGAGGACGGCTGCCATGCGCTCGGAGGCCATCGCGACGGCGTGCGCGTCGGTGGACCGGGCGGCGCGGACATGACGACCTTCTCGCTTCACCCGGTCAAGGCGATGACCACCGGCGAGGGCGGCATGGTCACGACCGAGGACGACCGGCTGGCCGCGCGCCTGCGCGGCTTCCGCACGCACGGCATCGCCCGCGAGGGCCTGCGGCCGTCGCCGGAGGAGGGCAGCTGGTACTACGAGGTGCGCGAGCTGGGCTTCAACTACCGCCTGACCGACTTCCAGTGCGCGCTCGGCCTCAGCCAGCTGGAGCGTCTCGAGGAGTGGGTGGCCGCACGCAACGAGATAGCGGGCTGGTATCGCGAGCTGCTCGCCGATGAGCCGCTCCTCGCGCTTCCGCCGCCCGCTCCGAAGGGCTCGCTGCACGCCCATCACCTGTTCGTCGTGCGCATCCTGGCCGGCCCCGCCGTGCGCCTGGAGGTCTTCGAGGGCCTGCGCGCCGCCGGCATCGGCGTGCAGGTCCACTACATACCGATCTACCGCTTCCCCTACTATCGCGACACGCTGGGCTACCCCCAGGACACATGCCCCCATGCCGAGGAGTACTACCGGGGAGCGATCTCGCTGCCGATCTACCCGGCGCTCAGCCGCGCCGAGGTCGAGCGGGTCGTCGCGGAGCTGAGGCGGCTGCTCGAGTCGCACAGCCCTCCACCGACGGGCTGAGCACGACTGCGTAATTGAAGCCTTGAACATCCTCCTCACCAGCCTCTCGCGGAAGGTGCCTCTTCTGGAGGCGGTTCGTCAGGCGCTCGTCGAAGCGGCGAGCGGCGGGGTCGTGTGGGGTGCGGACTCCGACCCCGAATGCGTAGGGCACTACTTCGCGGATCGCTTCTGGAACATGCCGTCACTCGACCACCGCGATGCTCCAGATCGGCTGCTCGACTTCTGCGCCAGAGAGCAGATCGGCTTGCTGATTCCCACCAGGGACGGCGAGCTGCCCTTCTTCGCCGGCCTACGCGATCGGCTCGCCGGGCAGGGCACATATGCTCCGGTCGGGAGCCCCGAGGCGATCGAAGTGTGCCTCGACAAGCTGAGCTTTTACGAGCACTGCCGGCGCGAGAGCATTCCGACGGCGCCGACGGCGAGCACTCTCGACGATCTCGAGGGCAACCGGTTCGTGGTCAAGGACCGACGAGGCGCAGGTGGACGCGATATCGCCGTCGGCCTGGACCGGCGCCGCGCGCGAGAGCACGGAGAGCGGCTATCCGAGCCCATCTTCCAGCCGGTGCTCGCCGGGGTCGAGCACTCCGTAGACCTCTATGTGAACCGGCGTGGAGAGGTGGTCGACGCGGCGCCTCGCGCGCGGATCCGCGTGCACGACGGCGAGTCGACGGTGACCGAGACGGTCGAGCATGCCGGGCTTGTCGATGTGGCCGTGCGCTTGGCGAGGAGCCTCGAGCTGCGAGGTCACGTCGTGGTCCAGGCGTTTGCCGACGATCACGGCGTCAGCCTGCTGGAGTGCAATCCACGGGTGGGCGGCGCATCGACGTTAGGCTTTCACGCAGGCGTGGAGTCCCCGCGATGGGCGATACGCGAAGCCCTGGGCGAGACTGTCGAGCCGCGGATGGGCGCCTACCGCCGGGGCCTGAGACTCGTTCGCTATCCAGCCGATCGGCTGATCGAGCAGTGATCGTCGCCTTCGACCTCGACGACACGCTCTACCCGGAGGAAGAGTTCGTTGAGAGCGGCTTCCGCGCGGTGGCGCAGGCACTGCACCAGCGTTTTCGGATCGACGAGGACGAGGCTCGCGCGGTTATGTGGGCGTCGCTCGAGCAGCGGGGGCGCGGGACGCAGTTCGATGACGTCCTCGCCGCCTTCGGGCTCTCCGGGCGACAATCCGTGAGGGAGCTGATCAAGGTATATCGCCACCACACTCCGTCGATCTCGCTGCCCAGCGAGTCGGCGACGGCGTTGGAACGGCTGACGCCACGCCCGCTTTATGTGGTCACCGACGGGCATAAGATCGTCCAGCAGAACAAGATCGACGCGCTCGGCCTCGCTCCATGGCTCCGGCACGCCTACATAACACACCGCTACGGAGTCAAGAACCGCAAGCCTTCGGTCCATGTCTTCGAACTGATGATGCGCCGGGAGCGCTGCCGTCCCGAGGAGGTCGTGTATGTCGGAGACGATCCGAGCAAGGACTTTCGAGGGCTCAAGCCGCTCGGCGTCCGCACGGTGCGCGTGCTCACCGGTCGCCACCGCTCGGTCACGGTTCCGGCGACGGAGGACGCCGAGCGCACGATTGCGGGCATAGCCGATGTGCCCGATGTGGTGATCGAGATGGAGGGGACCGGATGATGGGCGTCGGGATGGGTCTCGAGGCGGCGCCGGTCGGCGGCGTCGTCGGAATGCCTCTCGAGGCGGCGCCGGTCGGGGGCGTCGTCGGGATGCACGCGCCTCGGCACGCGCCGGACGCCGGCCCGACGGCTCAGGCGCCGGCCGGCGGTCCGGCGAGCTCGAGAACCGCCGCTGCGACGCGCATGGCGCCCTGACCGTCGACCAGGCGCCTGCCGACGCGCGCCTGCCGACGGCGGGCGCTGAGATCGCCGGCGAGCGCACCCACCGCGACAGCAACCTGCTCGACCGTGGCCGCCACGGTGATCCCCCCGACCTCCTCCAGCTCAGCAGCCTGGCGTCGCTGGTTCTCGGCCGTCACCACCACCACGCAGGGGGCGCCGACGGCGAGCGCCTCGAGCACCGTCTGTCCGGCCGCGCTCACGACGATGTCGGCCTCCACGAGCATGCTGAACAGGCCCTCGGGAGCCGAGACGATCTGAACGCCCGGCGCGATGTCCGTCGGCGGCGCATACGGCCCACGCACCAGAGAGACGCCACCGTCGGGAACAATCCTCCTCAACTCCCTCGCAAGCGCCGCCCCGATGCCGTTTTGGTCGCCGGCGCCGGTGGCCACGAGCACCCGCTCCACCTCCGGCCGCAGCCGGCGCGGCGGAACGGACCGGTATTCGGGACCGAGGCAGGCATAGTTGAGGCCGGCAAGCTCGCCCACACGGCCACCCCGCGCTCCCGAGCGCACGATGAGGGCCACCTCGGCCGCCGGCCGCTGATCGTCGACGAACGCAACCAGCGGCGCGCTCGACCCGAGGCTCGCGCGCAGCGCCCCTGTGGCCAGATAGCTGTCGAGCACGATCACATCGGCGCCGCGCGGGTCGGGGTCGCCAACCGCCTCCCAGCGGACGCCATAGCGCTCGATAGGCACTTGCAGCCCGAGGCCGAGCGTCCGAACCGAGGCGCCCTGCTCACGCAGCGCCAGCGCCAGCGACGAGGAGCGGCTGAGATGCCCCAGGCCCGCCTCGGGACCGCCGTCGGCGATCAACGCGACCAGTGTCATTGGCGAGCGGCCCGGCATGAGAAGGAGCGACACATCGGTAGACTGCCACAGCGTATCGGCGCCACCGGGTCGGGGTCGAGCCGTCCTTGGACCCGGGCGGTGGAACGGACGTCGGCGCGCAGGATCGAGCCATGAGCAACTTTGAGCCCACCTTTGAGATCGATGGAAGGCCGGTCGGCCCTGGGCATCCCTGCTACATCGTCGCCGAGGCGGGCTCCAACCACAACCGTGACCTCGGGATCGCACGCGAGTTGATCGACGTGGCCGCCGACGCGGGCGCGGACGCCGTGAAGTTCCAGACCTACACCGGCGCGGGTCTCTATTCGTCGAAGGCGCCCCGCTTCAGCCACATGACGGACGAGCGCTCGCCGCGCGAGCTGATCGAAGCGATCGCGCTGCCGCGCGACTGGCAGGAGGAGCTGATGAGCCACGCGCGCACCCGCCGCATCCACCTCTTCTCCACGCCGTTCGACAGCGAGGCGGTCGACTCGCTCACCGAGATCGGCGTCGGCGTCCTGAAGATCGCCTCGTTTGAGATCGTCGACCTCCAGCTGATCAGAAAGGCCGCGTCGGCGGGCGTGCCGCTGATCATCTCGACGGGCATGGCCAACTACGGCGAGGTCGAGGACGCTCTCGGCGCGGTAGCCGAGACGGGCAACCGGGCGGTCGCGCTGCTGCGCTGCGCCTCGCTTTATCCGGCGGCCCCTGAGATCATGAACCTGCGCGCGATGGCGACGATGCGCCAGGCGTTCGGGGTTCCGGTGGGACTCTCCGATCACACCCTGGGGGTGGCGATGGCCGCAGCGGCGGCCGCGCTCGAAGCCCACGTGTATGAGAAGCACTTCACGCTGAGCCGCTCGATGGAGGGCCCCGACCACTCCTTCGCACTCGAGCCGGATGAGCTGCGCGCCGCCGTGACGGCCATCCGCGACGTCGAGTCGGCGCTCGGCAACGGACGGCTCGAGGGGCCAAGCGAGGCGGAGTCGGTCGAGATGTTCACGCTCGGGCGGCGCTCGCTCGTGGCCACCCGGGATATGCCGGCCGGCACGATCATCACGGCCGAGATGCTCGTGGCGAAGCGGCCCGGCTACGGCATAGCGCCCAAGCACCTGGAGCTCGTGATCGGGCGCCGCGCCGCCGTGGACATCGAGGAGGACGACGTGGTCACCTGGGAGATGGTTTGAATGCCCGCCGGGCGCGCAAAGGCATCGGCGTGTCGCCTGTTCGGCCGGACGCCACAGCGATCCCGGGCGCTGCTCGGGCCGACACCGAAGGGGTCCTGAGCACATGACTGTCACCAGAGACGCCGAGTGGGTCAACAGAGAGTATGGCGCCGAAAAGTGGCCAAACATCGAGCGGCTGATATCGGCTCTCGGCTCAACCGACCGCGTCCACGACCTTGCGCGAGCAGTCGCCCAGGTTTCTCGATCGGAGGTCTACTCGAACGCCGAGTCGACCGTGAGGATGCGGGCGGTGATGGCCGGCGTGACGCTCGAGGTTGCGCGGAGCATCGCCTTCGGTGCATATCAGCAGTTCGTCGTCGACTCCGTCGTCGACGCATGCACGGAGGCGACCGACACGGTCATCGAGCTGGGCTCCGGATGGGGGCGCAACCTGTTCAGGGTGTGGCTCGGCGGTGGTCCGTCGGCGGCCACCTACATTGGCGCCGAGCTGACCGATTCGGGTAGGCGCGCCGCTTCGCGTCTGGCCGACCTCGAGCCGCGGCTCTCCTACGTCAGTCATCCTTTTGACTACCACTCTCCTCGGCTCCCGAATGCGAAAGACGCCCGCCACGCTGTGGTCTTCACCGCCCACAGCGTGGAGCAGATCCCGCAGATATCGCCGGTGCTGCTGGAGAGCATCATGGCCAGCGGGCAAAGCGTCACCTGCCTGCACTTCGAGCCCGTCGGCTGGCAGCTGGGCATACCGGCCGACGGCAGAGATGGCTCGTCCGAGCAGTACGCGCAGGCGCACGACTACAATCGCAACCTCGTGGCCGAGCTACGCGCAGCCGAGAGTGCGAGCAAGCTGCGGATTGACCACATCGATCACGACGCGGTGGGTTTCAATCCCCACAATGCGACGACGATGATTCGGTGGCATTCAGAGCCGCCGGCCGCATGAAGCGCGCCTGAGCCGTCTGACGACAGCGCCGTCGGGCGAGCCTCAAGGAATCACCTGCTGCACATGGCTGTTGAGCGTCGCCAACTCGGGGTGGCTCTCCAGGTAGTCGAGCACCGCGTCGAGGCCGAAGCACGGATCGCCGTCGTAGAGGGCGTCATATATGGCCGAGATCAGCCTGTAGTCCTCGGGCGTGTCCAGGGTCAGGCGCAGCTCTGGGCGCCGATGCCGCTCGGAGGGCTCGATGCCGAGCAGGCGAAACCGCTCCGGATGCTCGTAGATGAATAGCGTCACATGCTCGCGATCGGCAGGCGAGACGGCCTCCGCCGCGATCAGCTCGAGGAGGCCCCGGGAGAACACCTCGACCGCTATTCCTATCGGGTACTTGTACCCGTTGAGGCAGTTGGACGCGTAATCGGGGCCGTGAAGGCGGTATTCGGCGATCACGTGCTCGACGATCGCCGGGTCGGTCATGGGACAGTCGCCGGTGATCCTCACCACCGTGGCGGCATCAACAAAGGAGGCCGCCTCGAGAACGCGCCCGAGCACATCGTCGGCGCTGCCGCGATAGACCGGCACGCCGGCCATGCTTCCGCACTTGGCGATCACATCGTCGACCGGCTCCGTGGTGGTCGCCACCGCGATGCCATCAATGCTGGGCACCTGCCGCAGTCGCTCGATGATGTGTAGCAGCGACGGCTTGCCGGCCAGGTCGGCCATGGTCTTGCCGGGCATGCGCGAAGAGCCCATGCGACCGGCCACGATCGCCCACACGGGGGCCAGTGGAGCTCGAGGTGCGCGCGCGCCTGCAGCCATACCTCACGCCCGCTCGAGCAAAAACCAGGTGAAGTCGTCGCCTGGGAACTGATTCGCCCGGTGGTAGACGAACCCGTAGTCGACAAGGCGCAGATCGCCGAACCGATCGAGAACCTCCCCGGCGAAATCACGCTTGAAGAGACGGTCGCGGTGGCCTCGGTAGGGAATCTCGGTCGGTTCGGGGTTGTAGTACTCGGCGATGCACAGGTAACGCCCGCACGCGCTGTAGAGAGCGTCATAGGCATCCTCGAGGTGCGTGGGATCGATGTGAATCAGCACCCCTGAGATCAGCACGAAGTCAAACCGCAGCTCGGATCGATAGCCGAGTAGCGAGCGCCTGAGCACCGAGAAGCCGGCCCTCTCCGCCTCGGCGGCAGCGGTGGCATTGATCTCGAGTCCCGCGAACTCGCCGGTCGGCAGCAACCATCTCATCGCGGCGAGGTTGAGGCCTATGTTGCATCCGAACTCGATCACCGAGTGAACGTTGTCGGTGCGCTCCAGGATTCGCGAGAACAATGCAGTCTTCCCAGCCAGCAACTGCGGAGCGCTGTTGCGCTCGATATAGGCATCGCCAAAGCCCCCGGCCCAGAAGCGCTCCTGCTCGGTGATGTAGCCGCCACTCACGGGCGCCTCCTCCGAGGCGCCCCCTGCGCGGCCGCCTCCCGTGGCCTCAGAATCACGCATGGCCGCCGGCCACCACTTCCTTCTGCGCCCACGGCGGCGGATAGCCCAGCGACCGCAGCAGGCTGGCGTCTGCCTCATAATGCTCGCGAAGACGCTCGCCGGCAGACAGATCGCTTGCGGAGGGCGGACCCACGGCGCCGCGGCGGTTCCACATCGTGAATCGGTAGTCGAAACGTGCGAACATCGCCAACGCCCGCTTATGACCCGCATCGGGGATCGCTTTCCAGAGTGCGCGCGCGGCCCCTATACGTCGCGTGGCGCGCACGGCCTGGTTGGGAGTGAGCCGAGAGGTCCGAGCGGCGGCGGCGCCCACATTGTATCTTCTGCCCAGGTTCGGCGGCACGAAGCCTGGCGTGAGTCCGATGAACTCGTAGAGCCTGTCCAGGACGCCGTGCGGAGCGCTCTCGAGGTCCGCCGTGAACATGACCAGCAGCTGCTCGGCTGGGAAGATGTCGCGATATCCGGCCAGAATGCGCCCGTACTCGCCACAGGTCACGTGACGCTCGCCGATCTCGTACTGGCGACGGCAGCGTTCGAGCACCGCGGGGCGCAGCAGCTCGTCGATGACCTCGGCGAAGGAGCGTGTCTCGCGACCCTGCATCACGTACATGTGGTAATCGGACCAGGCACGCTCAACCGGGTCGCGCAGGATCGCTACGAGGCGCACGGACGGCAGGAGCTCCCGGATTCGCTGCGGCACCGTGCGCTCATCGTAGCCGTCCCCCTTCGTCACCTGCGTGGCCGCTCGCACGAACACGGTGCCAAACATGTACTGGGGCGTTATCGTGCCCCATCGCAAGGCGGGATCGGCAGTGGCGAAATTGGCACTGAAGTAATCCTGCCAGCCGCGGGCATAGACGATGTCGTTGCTGAAATATGGCGCCTCCTTGTCCGGTGGAAGCGCAACCTCGGGATGGTGGCGCAAATACTCAAACAGCGACGAGGTGCCCGACTTGGCGGCTCCTATGACCAGGAAATCGAGTGTTGGCTTCATCGCTATCGGTATCGTGAGAGTGTCAGCGTACGCGAAATGGTCCGCGGCGACTGAGGGGAAATCGCTTCTCGACGCTAGCTCGGTATGCCTGGCGCTCCCACGCCGAGTGTGGACGCCGACCGATAATAGCCATTGCTGCGGAGCAGCGCGTCCGCTGTGTCAAACGCCTGCAGGCGACCGTCGACGATTACCATCACACGCTCGCAGATGTCGAGCGTCGACATGCGGTGCGCAACGATGAACAGGGTGAGTTCGCGCTTGAGCCCGGCCAGTGATTCCTGGATGAGCTTCTCTGAGTGCGGGTCGAGCGCGCTGGTCGGCTCGTCGAGCACGAGCACTTCCGGTTGATCGGCCAGCGCGCGAGCGAGGCAGATGCGCTGCTGCTGACCACCGGAGACTGCATCGGCGCGAGGTCCGACAATCGTGTCGTAGCCGTTCGACCATTTCATTAGGTCGTCGTGGATGCCGGCGAGCCGGGCGGCACGCTCGACTTCGTCATCGCCGATGTTGTCTCTGAGGAAGCGGATGTTGTCGGCCACCGTGGCGTGCAGCAGGCGCGGTTCCTGCGGCACGTAGGAGACCCGCTTATGCCAGTCCTCCCGATCGAAGTGGTCGGCCGAGACGCCGTTGACGAGGTAATGACCCGAGTCGGGGACTCGCAACCCGAGCAGGATCTGGACCAGCGTCGACTTGCCGGCGCCCGACGGACCGACGACGCCGATCGTCTCGCCGGCGGCGACCTCGAAGTCGACGTCTGATAGCACGGGTCGGGCTTGCTCATACGCGAAGCAGACTTTCTCGAAGGCCAGTGTATTGACGCTGTTGAGAGGAATTCTCACATGATGCAGCGTCACCCGATCGGCGCTGCTCGCCTCATAGCGCTCCTGCGCCTGCTGCACCCGGTCGAGGTACGGCAGCGCTTCGCGCACCGACTGGTATGCGCTCTGGGCCTGCTGTCCGTACGTGCCGGCTCGCACGAGCAGCAGGAGGACCGCCCCGAGCGACGCGACGTGTCCGGCGCTGGTGGCGTAGAGGCCAGCGAGCGCGGCCACAAGCAGCAGATAAATCGAGCTCTGGTAGATCCCCGGGACAAGGCGGCTGAGCAGCTGCACGTCGAAGTACGGCGCGCGCACCGCGGCGATCAATTCACCGATCCGCCTGCGCTGAGCCATGGCCACTCCGAACACGTGGGTCTCCTCGGCCAGTCGCACCGTCGCGTTGACGCCACTCGCGTACTCGATGGACGCTCGCGAGGTCGCTCGCGCGCGGCGGCTGCTCAGACTGCTCAGGGGACGCAGCCCAGCGAACAGCGCAGCAGCCATCACAAGCACCAGCAGGGCCGCCAGGACGTTGAACAACAGCGCCGAGGCCACCAGCACGAGAAAGGTCAGCAATGCGATGCCCAGCTGGGTGGCCTGCATCACGCCCACGAGGAACTGCATACTCTGGTTGGTCATGATCTCCTGCAGGTATCCCTCGCGGTCGCGCGACTGCATGCCCCAGGAAGCACTCGTGAAGGCCGCGAACGCTTTGCTGCGCAGCTGTGTCAGCAGGCCGGCCGCCATACGGGCGGGCACCACTGCGGCGATCACCTGCAGGATGAAGCGGACGACCGCAAAGGCAAGAGCCACGATGATCAGCGAACCGATGGATGCGTCCAGGCGCAGAAAACCGAGGCTGGCGTGGACGTGCGACGTCCGATTGACAAGCGCCGCCGCCGTCTCCGCCAATATCGCCAGGATCGCGGATTCCGTGACGCCGGACAGCAACGAGGTGATTGCCAGCACCACGACTGCCCGTCGCCGTTCCGCGATCAGCGGACGCAGGGTCGACCACCCGGCCCCCCGCTGCTTCGCACCGGCTTGAGCAGGCGCCGTGCCGGGGCCGGGGAGGACGTTCACCGGCCGCGTGTCACCGCCGGCGCCTCTCGCGACCGCGCTCTCGTCGTCATCCCCAGAGTCGGCTCTCAGCTTGCGCAGCTCGACCCTCGCCCTCTGTCTCAACGCCATCACTGGAGCCATACTACCGATGTGAGCGCAGCCGCATGCCACCGCCGGGCGCTCGCAGCGCTTGGTAGAATACCGGTCGTTGTGGGCACCCGGGCGACAGCATGATTGGTACAGCCACCGAGTCTGCGACGTCATACCCTCGTTTCAATCCTCAAAGCGTCCGGCTCTTCCGCGCCGACACACCGCACGACGTGGCGAGCGCGTGCCTTGTCGCTGGACTGTCGCCCGCGCGGGACTACCTGGCCATCAGCGCCGACTACGCGGCCGCCGATCCCCGCGAGTACCTGCAGGTGATGCGAGCTATGGCGCGCGCGCACCGGTGGCTCGACATCATCGACATCAGCAGACTGCCGATCAACGACCCTGATCGGATGCGGCCTCGTCCGCCGCGTCGTGACCTCTATCGCACCATGCGCGAGTCGTTTGACATGCTGCGCACGACGATCGCCGGGCATATCCAGCCAGACGCGGTCGACGAGCTGTTCCTGACATGCCTCAACCATGCCGATATTCGGCTCCTCTCGCAAGTCCTCCCAGCCGCCACCCTCTCACATTACCCGCACGGCTTCGGGAGTCTTCACGATGCGGAGAACGACACGTACGTTGCGATCACGAAGAGCGCGTCGCTCGGTCGGCGCGCGCGGCACGCAGCACTCGAAGCCGTGAAGCGCCCGCTTTGGGGCCGCGCCTCCACCCCACCGCTCTCTCTCGACATCTTCAGATCCCACAGCTTCCATCGATATCCGCTCTTCGGGCATGAACGCCACGATCTGACGCATCTCATGACAACGGACACGATGGCCAGGCTCTTCGCCGCCCTGCCAGACGAGATCAGGCAGGCCTACGAGGCACACAGCTCCGACCGCGACGCGGCAGCCGGCCTGCTGCTGCTGACACCGGCCGATACTCGGGGTCCGGACTATCCATACGAGGTCGACCTCAGAGGCTTCGGCGAGCTTGCGTCCCACCTCCTCTCCAAGCACGGTGTCGGTGGGATCATCATAAAGCCTCACCCCCTTAACAGCGACCAGTGGATAACGACGGTTGCTGATGCTGTCCGGGCCTCTGTCCCCGAGGCGAGCGTAGTCACGATCTCACGGTATTCCGCCGTGCCGGTCGAGATCGCCGCAAGCGCGATGAGAGTCGTAGCCGCGGCCGGCATCGGCTCGAGCTCGCTGCACACGTTGGCCCGTATCTACGGTATCCCCACATATTCCTCCGATCGCTTGCTGCGTGAACTGTACGCTGACGAACCACGTATGGCGAGTAGCGTTGAGACATGGATCAAAGACAACAAAACATCCTATACCTCCGTCTGACGCACCGGCATCGCTTGACGTGGCGCGCGTCAATGAAAGGCGACATCACATGAGTGCTCCTTTATTCTCGATCGTCGTGCCGACGTTCCAGCGACCGGCGATCCTCCGTGAGACGTTGACGGCTATCTTTGCATTAGACCCCGAGTCGCCGCCTTATGAGGTCGTTGTCATCGACGACGGTGAAGACGAAACCACAGCTGATGTGGCCCGGGAATTCGCCGGCCGCGACATCCCGTTCACGTTCGCTGCGCAATCTCGGCTCGGTGTGGCGACGGCACGCAACCACGGCGCGCGCCTTGCACGTGGCGAACTGCTGATGTTTTGTGACGACGACACAATCGTCGCGCCCAGCGTGCTCCGCCAACATCTGACCATTCGCCAGCACCACCATGATCCGATCGTCAAAGGTGTCTGGGAGTTCCCGCCCCAGATGTTGACGATCCTCCGCACAACGCCCTTTGGCCGTTTTCGCATCGCGCGTGACGGGCGAGTGAGCCCTGGCGAGTTATGTGATGACGGCTGCCTGAAGGTGCGATCGATCGCGGCCAACAGCTTCGCTCTGCGCCGGCAGCTCTTCTGGGAGCTTGGCGGCTTCGACGAGAGCTTTCCCTGCGCGGGCGCGGAGGATCAAGAGTTCTCGCTTCGGGCACGGATGGCCGGCTGCCTCCTGCTCGTCGCCCCGCAGATCCGTTTACTCCATAACGACTGGAGACTGGACCTCAGAGCGTATTGTGCGCGTGAAGAACAAAAAGCTCAGACGATGCCGTTTCTCGCGCGCAAACATCCAGACGAGTTTAACCATCTCCGTTACGTAAGCGAGAACAGGCCGATAGAGCAGGGCGATTCCATACAGCTGATTATCAAGAAGCTGGCAAAGACATCCCTCGCGACCAGACCAGTGCTTGCGACGCTTCGTCCACTGACGCGGTTATTTGAAGCCGCGCATCTCCCTGATCGTGCGTTGTACAAGCTCTACCGGCTCCAGCTGGGCCTGTACCTGTTCCGCGGCTTCCGAAGCACATGGACGTGACCATACGCGGGTCCCACTGCCGGTCCTGACGGTGCTTCGGTGTGCTTTGCTGCTGACTTTACCCAGCGCGCTCCCGGCGCCCATCGGGTGGGCCGGCGCTGGCCCGGTGCCCGGGTACGACCGCGTCAAGGTGCCCAGCGTGCTCTCGTTGGCGGTCGGGTGGTCTAGCGAGGTGAACGGGCTCCCAGTCACCGAGAATCACGCTCTGCCGACGACCACATACCCCCAAGCTCTTGAGCGATGAGCCGCGCATATGGCTCACCGGCCAGGTGGTGATCGTAGGACGTAGATCGGACGAACCGCTGGTCGACCAGTCCTGTGACCGGATTGAGATGGCCGGTCGTCGCATCGACGAAACAGACGCCGCCCAGCGCTCGACATCGCTCGCTCAGCTGTGCATTGAAACGCAGCGTGAGATCTGTTCGCTCGCGTTGCGTCGCTGTCACCTCTGCGCGCAGATTCGCCACCTCCCCCCACTCCAGCGGATCGTCGCCGATCGTCGGAAGCGGGGCGCTCAGCACCAGTACCTGGCGGAATCCCATGCCTCGGACCGTTTCGATGAAGGCCACGTAGCTGTCAAGCGTGTACGCAAGCTGCTCCTCGACGCTCAAGTCGTGCCGCTGGGCTCGGTGCCAGATCACGAAGCCGCAGTCAACCTCCCCCAGCTCTACGAGCACCACCTGCCATGGCTTGGCACGGCTCAGGCGGGCGGTGAAGATCGACAACGCATGCGTCTGGCTGTTGGGGTTCAGCACTCCAGACGCCGTCGCACCGTCCACCGACGTGACACGAATCCACGCTCCCGGAACGCACACGTGTCGCATGACCCGCAAATGACTGTCGCCGACGCAGAGCACGTGCCTGCGCCCGCGCAACCTCGCATAGGCGAGCCGGTTGAAGAGGCGATCCATGATCCAGCCGCCCAACGACCCAGATACGCGCCGCGCCCGCCAGCGAGTCGCGCTCATCAGTCGGCGCATCGGGACTACTTCGGCTCAGCGGGATTCAGCGTGTCTGACATCGACGACACAGTACAATACCCCCAATGGGGAGATCTCGCGCTCATGGCTCTGCAGTCGGGTCTGAAGGTGGGCTGGCGGCGATGGCGTCTCGCACGCAGAACGATTCACCAGTGAAGGCACGACGCGTGCGGGTGCCCGACTTCTTTATCGTGGGGCATCCGAAGAGCGGGACCACCGCACTGCACGAGATGCTGCGCCAGCACCCAGAAATCTACATGCCGGCACTCAAGGAGCCTGAATTCTTCTCACCGGATCTCCGCACCCGCGATCTGTCGGCCGATGAGTATTACTCCCTCTTCGAGGGCGCTGGGCCCGGCCAGCGTGTGGGAGAGACGTCGGTGTTCTATCTCGCCTCACGGGTCGCCGCGCCCCGTATCGGCGAAGCACGGCCCGACGCACGGATCATCGCGATCCTGCGCGAGCCGGCCAGTTTCATAGAGTCTCTACATCTGCAGTTTCTCAGGTCTCGCGTGAACGCCGGCACGTTGAACGCCGCGCACAAAATCGAGACTGAGCCGGACCTCAGGAAGGCGCTCGCCCTTGAACAGGACAGGCGTGAGCGGCTGTCGAGCGCGTCGGAATCGGCATCTCCGCTGCTTCTATACCGCGATCATGTCCGCTATGTCGATCAGTTGCGCCGCTATCACGCGGTCTTCGGCCCGGAGCAGGTGCTGGTGCTGATCTACGACGACTTCCGTCGCGACAACCGGGCGGTGGTCCGGCGGATCCTCGAGTTCTTGGACGTGGATCCCACCTTCTCATTGCCTGCGGTGGAGATCAATCCGGCCTTCAGCATACGCTCGCAGGCCGCCGATGACCTTCTCTATGCGATGGCCGAGGGACGGGGGCCCGTTCTGCGCGCGATGAAGTCGGCTGTCATGGCGGTGACGAGCCGGCGAATGCGCCACGCAACGCTCGCCGCGACCAAGCGGCTGCTCCTTCGCCGCGCGCCCCAGCGTTCGGACGCTCAGTTGATCAATGAGCTGCGCGACCGCTTCAGACCCGAGGTCGTGGCTCTGAGCGAGTATCTTCAGCGCGACCTGGTGGCGCTATGGGGCTACGACGAGGCTCTTCGTAAGGCGCCCGCCCCAACCGGCTCGCAACCGACGGACCGGTTGCAGTCGTAGAGGCGGTGCTATATGGTTGGCACAAACAATCGAACCTCAGAGAAAGAAAGCATCGTCCGATGATATATCAGCCGCTGACCAATCCCGAGCCCTTGATGACCCGGCGGATCTTGCGTGCGGGAACTTGGCGCGGCCGGCCGGTGCGTGTCATCGACGGCGGCGCTCGCTGGGGTGCGGAAACCCATTGGGATGTCTATGGCGATCAGCTTGAGCTTTTTGCATTTGAGCCGGACAAGGACGAGTGTGAAAGGATGATGGCCGCGGTCGAGTCCGGTCCAGATAAGATTCGTTTTGGGTGTGAACCACTCGCGCTGGCTCAAGCACCAGGCCGCGCGACGATCAATATCGCGCGATATGCCGACTCCAGCTCGCTGTTGCCGAACAACGAGGCCCTGGTCCGCAGATTCGCCATGGCATCGTACCTGGAGCAGGTGGGCTCAGCAGAGGTGGAGACAACGTCGGTCGACACGTTTCTCGAGCGGCGCGGCCTCGAGTACATCGACTTTATGAAGCTCGATGTCGAGGGCGCTGAGTTGGAGGTGCTCAGAGGGGCGGAGAACGCACTGAACCACTCGCTGCTCGGCCTGAGCGTCGAGGTGTGGTTTCAGGAAGAGCACACGGGTCGTCCGCTGTTCAGCGACATAGACGCGCACCTCCGCCGGCTTGGCTTCGCCCTCTTTGATCTACGTCAGCTGACCCGATGGCGACGCAGGTCGCTGGCGGGCGAGAGACCGGACTCCTGGATCGGCAGTGGCCAGGTCATGTATGGCAATGCCCTCTACCTGCGTGACCTGCCGGCGCGTTTGGATGCCGGCGATGCACTCGGACTGGCGAGTGGCGCCCTGGTGAAGCTGGCCAGTCTTGCCGAGCTCTTCTGCTATCCGGATTTCGCCATCGAGGTGCTCGAGTCGGGACAACGAGCGGGCCTTCTCACGCCAGACGAATCGCGGCCGCTGATTGACGAGTTGCGCAGCCGAGCGCCCGAGGCGGAAACGAGTGGCTGGAAGGTGACGACGCGCCGGGCGGTACGTGCCGCCATCCCCCATGCGGCTCGTCGCCGCCTCATGAACGTGGTTCAGGACCTGATCACCGAGTAGACGGTGTCAGCGCAGCCGGTGGTGGCCCCAACCGGCTGCAACCGACCATCTGACGCGCCGACTCGGGCCAGCAGTGTCGTGCGCCTACCTGGCCGCAGCCACGAGCCGATCTATCTCGGCACAGTGCTCGGGGCGTGCCACAAAGAGATAGTTTAGATCTCTTACATCCGCATCCGCGATGATCTCAGTGCGTGCTACCGGTCCGGTACGCGTCAGATGGTAGTACCGATAATTATATTGGCTAAGCAACTCGGTAAGTCGCGCCACATCACCCTGCGGAAGAACCTCACAGAAGATGGCCGGCTGGTCCCGTCGCAGCGTTTCGCGCATACCGTCCAGCACGTCGACCTCAGTCGTCTCGGTGTCGACCTTGACGAGGTCGACACGGGCGACGCCATGATCGCGCAGATACTCGTCCAGCCTCACCACCGGCACTCGCACCGATGCGATGCGATCGGGGCTGATCTTCACAAAATGCCCCGCCGCCAAGCCTGAACTGCTCTGGATGCGTGCGCCCTCTACATGGAAGAGGTCCGCCTCTCCAGCCGTGGATGCGGCCGCGCTCTGAATGATTGTCAGATTCGGTAGTTTGTTGATCGCGGCGTTTCGCTGCAGACGCTCATATACGATCGGAGAGGGCTCGAAGGCGAATACCTGGCCACGTGGATTGGCATAGGCGGCCAGAAGCGAGTAGAAGCCGATATGCGCTCCGACATCGACGGTTACATCGGCTGAGCGGGCGAGTCGGTAGAGGATTGGTGACGTCTCGGGCTCGTAGCCCGACCAACCGCGCCAATAGACCTGATTGGGAACCCAGTCATCGCCACGCGACCATAGCCTCATGGTCTTTCCGTCCGGCAGTCTTGCGCTCGTGTACCCCACACGGTGCAGATGCTTGATCGCCGGCTCCAAGTCGCGCCCAAGCAGGCGAGAGATCGACCGTACGGTGCTCGTCGCAGCCACATTGAATGGCTGCGAGGCGCGGAACGCCTTGAGTGTCGACTTAAACGAGTGCGTCATCGCTTAAACGAGTGCGTCATCGCGTCCTGCGTCTTGCCGGTGCGCGCTGCCATCACGACGCGCCGGGAAAGGTGACGGGATGGGCGCCAGCCAATCGCCCGCCAATCGCCCGCCAATCGCGGTCGGCGATGAGATGAGATGGTCTTTGGGGCACATCGGCCGATTGACTATACACCAAACTTGCGCCACCCCGGGCAGCTGCCGGCGCCGTTCGAGGCCCTACACCCCAGCTCCTGCCCCCGCGCGCGGGGGTCAGGCGTTGGGGCGCCGGTCTTCTCCGGCGGTGAGGGTGGGCGTGCGCGCCGAGCAGATTGTGGGGCGAACCTACGTGCTGCACCCGGCGCTCGCTCGAATCGCTCCATGCTACAGTTGCACCAGATCGATCTGATTGCAACACAACACCGCCTCCGTCCGCCACAGCACAGCCCCGATGCACGACGCCACTCCGTTTATCTCGGTCATCATACCGACCTACAATCGCTGGCCGATGGTTACCGAGGCGGTTGACTCGACACTCGCGCAGACGGAGGGACCGATCGAGGTGATAGTTGTCGACGATGGCTCGACGGACGGCACAGCGGGCCATCTGGAATCTGAGCGGCCCTCCGTCACTGTGATCCGGCAGGAGAACAGTGAGCGAGGAGTCGCCCGCAACACCGGACTCCGCGCCGCGACCGGCCGCTTCGTCGTGTTCCTCGACGCCGACGACATACTCGAGCCTTGGTACGTTTCACAGGTCATCCAGCGGTGGCGGCGTTGCGGCCACAGCGACAGGCTCTACCTATGCGAGACGCGGCGCTGGTGGCCTGAGACAGGTGTCATCGAGGATAGGCCGTTGGGGCTGGATGGTGAGAAGAGCGTCTGGCGCAGGAGCCTGCGTGGGACGATAGGGAACGCGAGCATTGCCGCGGTTCCGCGCAGCGCCGCGCTCGCGGTCGGCGGCTTTCCCGAGGAGCGAGCGTGCGCCGGCAGTGAGGACTGGGTCTTTCAGGTCCGCGTCATCGCGACCGGCCTGCCGATCGAGATTCTTCCGAGGCCCGCCGTCCGAGTGCGGGAGCATCCGGGACGTTCGATGAACGACGACCGAGCGCGCGAAGCCAGCCGCCAGGCGGCGCTGCGCATACTGCTCGACGGTCAGGTGGCCGATCGCCGGCTGGACGCGGCTGAGCAGACGCGCGCGATCGCCGGCACCCACCGCTTCTGCGCGGCCCATTCCTACCGATCCGGCCGCATGCGCGATGCGCGGAGACATCTTCGCGAGGTGCGACGCCAATTGGGATTGCGCGAAGCGATCTCGTGGTCGGGGCGCCTGTGGTTGCAGACATGGCTCGGCGCAAGGCTTTCGACGACGGTGCGGTCCTTTAGGGAGCGCTCGCTCTACACGGAGCGCGGAGACTCCATATGAGCGAGGAGCCCTCGCGCGGCTCGCAGCGGTGCGGCTCGGATGGGCACAAGCCACTGGAGGTGCTGCTCGTCGCGCAGGAGAACAGCAGGGTGCGCCTGCTTGCCGCCTTGATCGACGGCACGCCGTCCTCCGAGATCCGGTACTCGGTTGTGGCTCTTTCGGGCAAGCCTGGACCTCTCGCGCAGCAGCTGGAGCAGAGAGGCGTGAGGCTGTACTCGCTCGGACTGAAACATGTGACCATGGAGACGGTGCCACTCGGCGTCGTTCGCCTGCGACGGCTCATCCAGGAGACGAAGCCCGACGTGATCCAGCCATATCTCTTCTACGCCAGCCTCACCACCGCGATCGCTCGCGCGACGATGAAATACCCGGGGGCCGTGCTGCTGGTCCGCCACCATAACGCCATCCAGCATCTGGAGAGGCGGCGCCTGCATGTCATGCTCGATAGCTGGATGGCCCGACGCGCCGACTGCGTCGTGGCGGTGTCGGACGCGGTGCGTCGCACGCTGGTCGAAGGCGAGGAGGTGTCGGCCGACCGGGTCGAGGTGGTGTACAACGGCCTGGATTGGGAGCGGGCTGTGCGTGTGAACCCCGAGCAGAGAGACTCGTGGCGGTCGAGATACGAGGGACAGCGTCTTCTTGTCGCGGCGGGACGCCTCGTTCCGATGAAGGACCATGACACCATGTTGAGGGCGCTGGCGAGAGTTCTGAGCCGTCATCCCGACGTGCGACTGCTGCTGGCGGGAGCCGGTGCTCCCAAGCGCCGGCGCGAACTTCTCTCCACCGCCAGGTCCCTTGGCGTGCAAGACCACTTCGAGTTCCTCGGCTGGGTGCCTGACGTCTACGACCTGATGGCGGCCGCGGACGTGTTCGTGCAATCGTCTTTTGATGAGTCGTTCTGTCAGACAGTCATCGAGGCGGCTGGTCTCGGGGTTCCAGTGGCCACGACCACGGTCGGTCCCCTCGCCGATATGACCAGGGGCTGGCACCCACAGATCGACGCATACGATGACGGGGCGCTGGCCGACCGAATCTGCCGGTTGCTGGATGATCCGGTGCGCGCACGCGCCGAAGCCGCGACTACGGCAGTCGAGGTGCGCGCTACCTACACGATGCAGGGAATGGCAGCCGGGTATCGGCGCGTCTATGAGCGCATGATGGGGCCCGTGACGGACCGTGCATCCAGTCAGGAGCAGGCGGCTGACGAGGGAGAGCTCACGTGCTCGGGCCACTAGGCAGGCGGGACGGCGCTGGGATCCGCGCTCACACGCCGACCCGACCGAGAATCATCTACATCTCCTACGACGGGGCGGGCGAGCCGCTGGGCCGCTCGCAGGTGCTCGCCTATCTCGTCCGGCTCGCGCGCAGCTGCGACATAACGCTGATCTCATTCGAGAAGGATCGCGCAAGCCGGCCCGAGACCGCGAATCTGCTTCGGCAGGCGGGAATCGAGTGGATCCCGCGCTCATATCATCGTCGCCCGCCGGCGCTCAGCACGCTATGGGACACGTTCGTCGGCGCGCTCGCGGTGCGCCGGGCCTGTCGCCGAACCGCGGTGGACATCGTGCACGTCCGCAGCTACGTGCCGGCTCTCATCGCCTTGACGGCCGCTTGGCCGGGGCAGCGCCGCTGGAGGCTGCTGTTCGACATCCGCGGCTTCTGGGCCGACGAACGGGTGCTCGCCGGCGCCTGGAGCGAACGCTCGATGTTGTTCCGCGTGGCCAAGCGCTGCGAGCGGCGCTTCTTCGCAGAGGCCGATGCGGTGGTCACTCTGACGGAGGCCTCTGTGCCGCAGATACGAAGATGGATGGAGCCCCGCCAGGTGCCCGTGCGGGTGATCCCAACGTGCGCCGACGTCAAGCGCTTCGGCGAAGCCGATCGGCGCGGAGCCGGGCCGCGCGACGACGGCCCGCGTGCCGTCTGGTGCGGCTCGATCGGGACCTTCTACCGCTTCGAGCTGGCCGTGCGCTTTGTGGATGCACTGACAATCCCGTTCCTCGTGCTCACGCGGCAAGTCGACGCGGCGAGGGCCCAGCTCGGCGAGCGCGAGGCCGATGTCCGGGAGGTGGCACACAACACGATCCCCGAGGAGCTTCGCCCGGGTGACATCGGCCTGGCCTTCTTCGTGAGCGACCATCTAGGCAACGTCGCCAGCGCGCCGACCCGCATGGCCGAGTATCTGGCGGCGGGCATGGCTGTGGCGATCACCCCTGGGGTCGGCGACCTCGACGCGATGGTTGAGAGCCATAATCTCGGTGTGCGCATCGAGGACGAGAGCGAGGCCGGTCTCGCGCTGGCGGCCGCCAAGGCGCTCGCGCTGGCCGCCGATCCCGGCGTGCGAGCACGCGGTCCCCGCCTCGCGGCAGAGCGATACGACGTCGATGACGGCGCGGATGCCTACCTCGATCTATACCGCCAGTTGCTGCTCGGCGACTTCACCCCGGATGGCGACGCGGCACCGGAGGCCGCGCCGCAGGCCGCCGGCGCGATGAGCGGGGCGCCCAAGTGAACTGTCTCGTCACCGGCTGACCCGGGGCGGTGGCTCGTTCGCGAGCGCTTCGTCGCGAGGAGCCCCGACGCGGCTCATGTCCTGCACGCTCAGCTATGCTCCGAGTATGAGCGAGCAAAGGTTCGGCTCGGTGGGGACCGTGGCTGACCTCGATCCGCTGTTCGGGTCCGAGCAGGGTTGGTTCGGGGTGCGCGACGACGACCATCGCGGTGAGCACCCCAAGGCGACGACATGGCGGCGCGACTTCGACTTCCTGCGCCGGAAGGACTTCGCGCTCTATCTGGTGGACCCGCGCGCGGGGATGAAGATTCTGGACATCGGCTGCGCGGCCGGCGCCCAGATGACATTGTGCGGGCTTCTGGGAGCGGAGGTCTATGGACAGGACCTGTCCAGTGAAAGGATCGACACGGCCAACAGGAAGCTCGCCAAGCTCGGTCTTGCGGGGGAGGCCAAGGTCGGAGATGTTCAGGAGCTCGCCTACGGTGACAATGAGTTCGACGTAGTGCTCAGCTCGGACTTCTATGAGCACGTCAACAGCGAGGTCAAGGTGCGCAGTTTTCGCGAGGCGCTGCGAGTGCTCAAGCCCGCCGGCAGGCTGGTGATCAAGACGCCGAACCTGTCCTACCTGAGGGCATCGCTTGCCTACAAGCGCGTGAGGGCGATCCTGAAAGGCGCCGACCCGAGGCAGCTGATGATTCCGCACACCGAGAGCACGAGCCCCGACGCCCATGTCGGGCTCACGACGAGGCAGGAGCTGTCGGGCCTTCTGACCGTAGCGGGCTTCCAAACGGTCGTGTTTCACTACTCGCCGCTGCGGAGATTCGGGCGCCGCGATCTCGTCGACGTCCTATCCACGGAGGTGCCGTTGATGCGCGACGTGCTCTGTGAGGAACTCTACTGCACGGCGTATAAGCCGATCTCCCTGTCTTACTTCCCGGATGTCGCGCGCTCCTGAGAGCGTGTTCGGGAGGTGGGCTCGCGCGGCTGGCCGGCGTCTGACCAGGCGATGCGAGGACCGCCTGATCTCGTTGCCCAACACGGGCGTGGATCGGTAGTCTCCGCTGCCGTGAAGGCGGTGATCTTGGCGGGCGGGTTCGGCTCGCGTCTCAGCGAGGAGACGGCCGTGCGCCCGAAGCCGATGGTCGAGATCGGCGGCAAGCCGATGCTGTGGCACATCATGAAGATCTACGCCGCCCACGGGATCGAGGAGTTCGTGATCTGCCTCGGCTACAAGGGGTATCTGATCAAGGAGTACTTCGCGAACTATTACCTGCACACGTGCGATGTCTCGTTCGACCTCTCGAGCGGCGGCATGGAGGTGCACCGTTCGGCCACCGAGCCGTGGCGCGTGACGCTCGTCGACACCGGCGAGCGGACGATGACGGGTGGGCGCCTGAAGCGCGTGCTGCCATATCTCGGCGACGAGGACTTCTGCTTCACCTACGGCGACGGCGTAGCCGACATCGACGTCACCGCGCTGATCGCCTTCCACCGCCGGCAGGGCACGCTCGCGACCGTCACCGCGGTGCAGCCGCCCGGGCGCTTCGGTGCGCTTGACGTGGACGGCGAGCGAGTGCGCCGGTTCGAGGAGAAGCCGCGCGGCGACGGGGCTTGGACGAACGGCGGCTTCTTCGTGCTCTCCCCCGAGGTCGGCCGCTACCTCGAGGACGACGGCACGGTGTGGGAGGGGGAGCCGATGAGCTCGCTGGCCCGCGATGGGCAGCTCTCCTCCTACCGCCACGAGGGCTTCTGGCAGGCGATGGACACGCTGCGCGACCGCAACCAGCTCGAGGAGCTGTGGGCCGCCGGTGGCGCGCCCTGGCGCACATGGGAGTGACCCGGTGAGCATGGGGCCCGTGCCGGGCGTGTCACGAACGGGAGACGCCGCTCGAGTGGTCGACGCCGCCTTCTGGCGCGGACGTCGCGTCCTGTTGACCGGCCACACCGGCTTCAAGGGAGCCTGGCTGGCTCTATGGCTGCAATCGCTCGGGGCGCGCGTCACCGGGCTCTCGCTCGGCGCGCCGACCAAGCCCTGTCTGTACGAGTTGGCTCGCGTCGGAGAGGAGATGGACGACATCCAGGGCGACGTGCGCAGCCCGGAGGCATTGGCCGGTGCGGTTGCCGGCGCACAGCCTGAGATCGTCATCCACATGGCCGCCCAGGCGCTTGTGCGCCGATCGTTCGTCGAGCCGCGCGAGACCTATGAGACGAATGTGATGGGCACGGTCAACGTACTCGATGCGGTGCGCCTGAATGGGGATGTGCGGGTTCTCGTCAACGTCACCTCGGACAAGTGCTATGAGAATCGCGAGTGGGTGTGGGGCTACCGCGAGGACGAGCCCATGGGCGGCCATGATCCGTATTCCAACTCCAAGGGCTGCGCGGAGCTCGTCACGGACGCCTTCCGACGCTCATTCTTCTTCGACTCGGACTCCACGCGCGTGGGCTCGGCCCGCGCGGGGAACGTGATCGGAGGGGGCGACTGGGGTGAGGACCGCCTCGTGCCCGACATCATGCGCGCGGCGCTCGCCGGCGAGACTCTGCGCGTGCGCAACCCGAACTCCATCCGGCCCTGGCAGCACGTCCTGAACCCGCTCGCCGGCTATCTCGTGCTGGCCCAAGCGTTGTGGCAGAGTCAGGAGTACGCGACGGGCTGGAACTTCGGGCCGGCGGATGAGGATGCGCGGGCTGTGGGTTGGATCGTGCAGCGGATGTCGACGCTGTGGCCCGGTGGGCTGCGCTTCATCCACGATGAGGGCCCCCATCCACACGAGGCCGGCTACCTGAAGCTCGACTCCTCGCGCGCGCGAGCTCGTCTCGGCTGGCGGCCTCTCTGGGGCCTATCCCGGGGGCTCGACGCCGTCGTGGACTGGTACCGGCGCCTGCGCGAGGATGGGGACATGCGCGCTGTCACGCTCGAGCAGATCGAGGACTTCGAACTCGCCGCTCCACCGTCATGACCGAGACCGCCTGCCGATTCTGCGGCTCGGCCGTCGACGCTGTCTTCGCCGACCTGGGCATGTCGCCGCTGGCCAACTCCTACCTGCCGCCCGAGCGCGCCAACGACATGGAGCCGTTCTACCCGCTCAGGGCGCTGGTGTGCGGGCAGTGCTTCCTCGTCCAGCTCGAGGAGTTCCAGACGCCGGAGCACATCTTCTCCGACTACGCCTACTTCTCCTCGTATTCGTCGAGCTGGCTGGAGCACAGTCGCCGCTACGCGGAGCTGATGGTGCAGCGCTTCGGCCTCGACGACTCCAGCCACGTCGTCGAGCTCGCCTCCAACGACGGCTACCTGCTGCAGTACTTCCACGAGCGCCACATCTCGGTGCTCGGCGTCGAGCCGGCGGCGAACGTCGCGAAGGTGGCTCTGCAGAAGGGCATCCCGACGCTCGTGGAGTTCTTCGGCGTGCAGACCGCCAGATCGCTCGCCGGCGAGTCCTCGGCCGATCTGCTGCTCGGCAACAACGTGCTGGCCCACGTCCCCAACCTCAAGGACTTCGTCGCCGGCATGAAGATCCTCCTGAAGCCCGGCGGGGTGATCACGATGGAGTTCCCACACCTGATGAGCCTCATGGGTGACAACCAGTGGGACACGATCTACCACGAGCACTTCTCATACTTCTCGTTTTTGACCGTCAGCCGCGTGTTCGAGGCACACGGGCTGCGCCTGTTCGACGTCGAAGAGCTGCCCACCCACGGCGGCTCGCTGCGCATCTACGGCTGCCATGGCGACGATGGCGAGAAGCCGCAGAGCGCCGCGGCGGCGGAACTGTCCGAACGCGAGCGCCAAGCGGGCTACGAGCGGATCGACACCTACCTGGAATACGGCCGCCGCGTCGAGCAGGACAAGCGCCAGATCCTGAGCTTCCTGATCGAGCTCAAGGAGCAGGGGCTGCGGATCGCCGGCTACGGCGCGCCCGCGAAGGGCAACACGTTGCTGAACCACTGTGGCGTGGGCCGCGACTTCATCGACTACACCTGCGACCTCAACCCGCACAAGCAGGGCCACTTCCTGCCGGGCAGCCACATACCCATCCGCTCGCCCGAGGTGATCCGCTCCGACAGGCCCGATGTCGTGCTGATCCTGCCCTGGAACCTCAAGGACGAGATCATGGAGCAGCTCAGCTACATCCGCGAGTGGGACGGGCGCTTCGCCGCGCGCACGCCGAAGTTGACGCTGCTCCCGTGAGCGTTTCGTCCGCATCACGCACGCCCCCGCGCGACCAGACCCGCAAGCGGGGACGACGTTGAAGTTCACAGAGACCCCCTTGCCCGGTGTGTGGGTGATCGAGCTCAACCGCCTGGGCGACGAGCGCGGCTGGTTTGCGCGCACCTTTGACCGTGAGGAGTTCCGAGAGCACGGCATGAGCCCCGAGGTGGTGCAGTGCGATGCCTCCTACAACGCCGTCCGGGACACGCTGCGCGGGATGCACTACCAGGCAGACCCCCACGGCGAGTCCAAGCTCGTGCGCTGCGTGCGGGGAGCGATCTTCGACGTGGCGGTGGACCTGCGCCGCGAGCTGCCCACCCACTGCAACTGGTACGGCGTAGAGCTGAGCGCGGAGAACGGACGGGCGCTCTACATTCCGGCGGGCCTCGCCCATGGCTTTCAGACGCTCAGCGACGACTGCGAGGTGCTCTACCAGATGGGCCACCATCACGTGCCCGCGGCGGCGCGCGGCGTGCGCTTCGACGATCCGGCGTTTGGGATCGAATGGCCCGAGCCGCGCGGAGCGCTCATCATCTCCGAGCGCGACGGCTCCTACCCGGATTTCGTGCCATGAGAGTCCTGCTGACCGGCGCGACCGGCTTCATCGGTCGCAACGCGCTGGACGTGCTCCTCGACCGCGGTCACGAAGTTCACGCGGTGAGCCGGCGTTCGCCCTCTCCGCGGGAGGGGGTCAGCTGGCATGAGGCTGACCTGCTGGCAGAGAACGCCGCTTCGACTCTCGTGCGAGAGGCCCAGGCCACCCATCTGCTGCACATGGCGTGGTATGCGCTGCCGGGCCGGTTCTGGAGCGCGCCGGAGAACGAGCGCTGGATAGGCGCGAGCCTGCGGCTGCTGCGCGCCTTCGGCAAAGCCGGCGGGCAGCGCGCAGTGATCGCGGGCACCTGCGGCGAGTACGCCTGGGGAGCCGAGGTGATGCGCGAGAACGATACGCCGCTCGAGCCGGCCACCCTCTATGGCGCGTGCAAGCACGCCACGCACGTGGCCGCAAGGGCGGTCGCAGACCAGCTAGCGATATCGCTCGCCTGGGGACGCGTCTTCTTCCTCTACGGTCCCGGCGAGCACACCGACCGGCTCGTCTCCAGCGTGGCGCGCGGCTTGCTCGCCGGAGAGGAGGTGCCGACGACTGACGGTCTGCAGCGGCGCGACTTCATGCACGTGCACGACGTGGCATCGGCGTTCGTGGCGCTGCTGTTCGCAGAGGTGCGCGGACCGGTGAACATAGCCTCCGGCCGGGCGGTCGCCGTACGCGATGTCGTGACGCTGATCGCCGAGCGGGCCGGCGGCCTGGAGCGCGTGCGCTTCGGAGTGCTGGCGCGGCGAGCCGGCGAGCCGGCTATCATCGCCGGCGATGCGCGGCGTCTGCACGATGAGGTCGGGTTCCGGCCCATGATCGGGTTGGAGGAGGGGATCGCACAGACGGTCGATTGGTGGCGTGAACAGCCCTCCACCACGCCGTCCACGCCCGGTGAGGTCCCCCTGAACCGCAGATGACGCCCGTGATCAGAGTCGGGTACTCGCCCGTAAGTCGCACGCTGACGGCGCCCGGCGACCGGCGGCGCTTCTGTGCGTATGCGCTTGCCCGCGGCCTGGAGCTGGAGATCGCATCGCCGAACCGCGACTATGACCTCGTGGTGGTTTCTGACGCCGGGGACATAGCCCGCTGGGCGCGAGCCGGCGACCACCCAACGAAGATCGTCTACGACCTGATCTCGCCGCATCTGGCGGTCCCGCCGGACTTCAAGGACCGCCTCCGCGGTGTGGGCAAGTACGTGATCGGCGAACTCAGCAGGCCGGTGCCGAGCTACAGGCAAGCAGTCGAGCGCATGTGCCGCCGCGCGGACGCCGTCGTGTGCGTCACCGAGGAGCAGCGACACGCGATCGAACCGCTCTGCCCGAACGTCCACGTGGTGCTCGACATCCAGGACTACGCCGTGCACGGGGTGAAGTCCGACTACACGGCCGGTGACACCCTGAACCTCTTCTGGGAGGGCTTGCCCTACACGCTTCCCGAGTTCGGGCGCCTCCGCGACGTGCTGCGCGAGCTCGCCGACGAGCGACCGGTCGCGCTGCACCTGATGACCGACCTGAGCTACGGTCGCCTCGGTCGCCACATCGGTGCCGGCCAGACTCGCAACTTTGCCGACAAGCTCTTCAGCCGCGCCTACCTATACGAGTGGAACGAGCTGCTGCTAAGCCAGGTGGCAAGCGGCTGCGACCTCGGCGTGATCCCGCTCGACCTGTCAAATCCCTTCGCCAGAGACA
The DNA here is from genome assembly GCA_017882445.1 of Solirubrobacteraceae bacterium. Taxonomy (GTDB): domain Bacteria; phylum Actinomycetota; class Thermoleophilia; order Solirubrobacterales; family Solirubrobacteraceae; genus Palsa-744. The sequence goes on along the minus strand of JADGPK010000001.1, from coordinate 36,096 downwards.
AGCCGGAGAACAAGCTGCTGTTGATGTGGCGCATGGGACTGCCCGCGCTCTGCTCGGCGACGCCGGCGTACGAGCGCGCAATGCGAGCCGCCGGCGTGGACATGAGCTGCACGAGCGCGGACGACTGGGCGCACAAGCTGCGTCACTACGCGGCAGACGCGGACGCGCGGCGCATCGCCGGCGAGCGCGGTCACGCCTACGCCGAGCGTGAGTTCAGCCGCGATCGCATGCTCGCGCGCTGGGACGCGGTGCTGGAGAGTGTCGGGCTGGGGTGAGCGCAGCGAGGAAGGCCAGCCATCTCACCGGTACTCCGCCCAGCCGCCGATGACCCAGCCCGCGCAGACGGCATCGCGAGCCCAGGCGCTCGACGGGCTACGCCCGCGAAACCTCGCAGAAGAAGCCCGACTGCGGCAGGTCCGGCGGCTTGGAGGAGTTGCGCGAGTTCTTCCCCAGCTTCTGGCGCAACTCGGCGACCAGCGCCTCAAGCTCGGTGATCCGCGCATTCGCCGCAGCGAGGCCCGCCACGAACTCCGCGTAGCTCGATCGCTCTGCATCCATGGCTGCACCCATGACGGATGCAAACTTCCCTGCAAAACCACCGAACGAATCCTGCTCAGGCCGGCGCCGTCTCGGCAGCCAACTACCTCACCACCGCCGGTCGCCGAGCCGCTATAGACCTAAACAGTTCGGATCCGGATTGCCACCAGCTCCGAATCCACCAAGATGCGGACACGGTCACAATCGGATGGATCGGCTCCCAAACGACCACCGCGTACCTGCTATCTGTCCTTCCTGTGATCGAGAGCCTGAACCGAACTCATCAAAGAGTCAAGCTCGCGCTGGTGGGTGCTGGTCCCGCCATCAGCGCACCCTGGATCGAGCATCGGCCGTGGTCATTGGCTACCGAGCGGAGCGACCTGGCATCCTTCGACATCGGAATCATGCCTCTGCCCGACACGGAGTGGACGCGCGGGAAGTGCGGATACAAGATCCGTCAATACTTCGCAGCTGGCGTCCCCGCGATAGGCAGTCCGGTTGGCGTCGATCGCGAGCTCATCGGGCAGGACCGAGGCATGCTTGCGACATCGGCGGAGGAGTGGCATCCCGCGTTCGAATGTCTCATCAAGGACGCACAGGAGCGGCGCCAGCGAGGCGCCACTGCACGCGACTTCGTCGAGCATCATTACTCATATCAGCGTTGGGCGCCCGAGCTGGCGGCGATGCTCCATTCGGTGGCATGATGGCTTTCGCTCTATGTGTGGCATAGCTGGCGAACTCAGGCCGCGTGAGGACGCGCCAGGGCACGTCGCTGCCCAGCTGCAGTGCCTGCGCCACCGCGGCCCCGACGCGGAAGGCGCCTTCGCCCGCCCGCTCGCGTGGGTCGGCCAGACGCGTCTGTCGGTGATCGACCTGGAGCACGGCGACCCACCTATCACCAACGAGGACGGCACAATCGGCGTCGCGCTCAACGGCGAGATTTACAACTACAGGCAGCTGCGTGAGGAGCTGCGCGAGCGGGGGCATGCGTTCGCGACCGAGGGCGACACGGAGGTGATCGCCCATCTCGCCGAGGATGTGGAGCATGCCGAGTTGGCCAGGCGGCTGGACGGCATGTTCGCGTTCGCGGTGTGGGACGACCGCCGCAGCCGGCTTGTGCTCGGTCGCGACCGGTTCGGCAAGAAGCCGCTCTACTACTGGTACCACGCCGGCCGGCTGGTGTTCGGCAGCGAGATCAAGGCGGTGCTGGCCAACCCTCACGTGCCTCGTGAGTTGCGGGAGGCGTCGATCGCGCCCTATCTGAGGTTCGGCTACGTGCCGACGCCGGACACGTTCTTCGAGGGCATCCGCAGCGTGCCGCCCGGGCACGTGCTGATCGCGGAGCCCGGCCGCGAGCCGCGGATCGAGCGCTACTGGTCGCCGCCGCTCGCCGGCGTCGATGGAGTCGAGCACCTTGATCTGTCGATGGAGGATGCAGCCCGCGAGGTGCGGCGGCTGCTGGAGAAGGCGGTGCGCCGGCGGCTGCTCTCCGATGTCCCGCTGGGAGCGTTCCTGAGCGGAGGGATCGACTCGAGCGCGATCGTGGGGATCATGGCCCAGGAGATCGACCGGCCGGTGCAAACGTTTACGATCGGCTTCGAGGACACGGACGGTTTCGACGAGCGTCCCTACGCACGGCTCGTGGCCGAGCGGCATGACACCGAGCATCACGAGTTCGTCGTCAAGCCCGACGCGGTTGATCTCGTGGAGCGCCTGGTGTGGCACCACGACCAGCCGTTCGGCGACTCCAGCGCGATCCCGACGTACCTGCTCAGCGAGCTCACGCGGAGCCATGTCACCGTGGCGCTGTGCGGCGACGGCGGCGACGAGCTCTTCGCCGGCTATGAGCGCTTCGCCGCCGGCTTGGCTGCACAGCGCTTTGCCGCGCTGCCCACGCTCGCACGGCGGGCGCTGCGGGGTGGGCTGGAGATGCTTCCCGCGGGAAGCCTGCGTGGGCGTGCCGCCAGCCTGCAGCGCTTCGCCCGCGTCGCTGAGCGCGGGTTGCCGGATGCATACGGTGCGTGGATCAGCTATGTGGGGGAGCATGAGCGCCGTGCGCTGCTCAACGGCCATCACGACGACGGAGCGGAGGGCTACCGGCGCATCTGGGGTTCATCGAACGGCGCCCGCACGCTCGACCGCCTGCTCGACCTCAACCTGCGGACCTATCTGCTTGACGACCTGCTGCCCAAGGTGGACCGGATGAGCATGGCGCATGGCCTGGAGGTCCGCTCGCCCTTCCTGGATCCCGAGCTGCTCGCGTTCACGAGCGGTCTGCGTCCGCAATTGAAGGCACGCGGCCTGTCGCTGAAGCGCGTGCTGCGCGCCTCCGCAGCGGACCTACTCCCACCCGAGATGACGAAACTTCGCAAGCATGGCTTCAGCGTCCCGCTCGACCGCTGGTTCCGTGGGGATCTACGTGCCTACCTGGGCGCCACCCTGGGCGCGGCGGACGCTCGCGTCAAGCGGCACCTCGCGCCTGCTGCGCTGGATCGGCTGCTCGCTGAGCACGACTCACGCGCCCGCAACCACGGGCACGCGATCTGGACGCTGCTCACGCTCGAGGTGTTCCTGCGGCGGGAGGGGTGACCATGGTGAGTTTGCGCCGCCCGGCATGAGGGAAAACGATCGGTACGCGTGTCAGGACACTAGCGACGCCTGCCGTCTTTGTGGCGGGAGGCGCGCCTTTTGCTGTGGGCCTTGACTGATCCGGTGACCGTGAACGGCACGCTCGAGGAGACGAGGATCGCCGACGATGAGTTGGTCAGATAGCCGCACAGGTACCACTGGCCCGACACCTTCAGGTTGCCCGACAGGTCGGTTATCGATACGAAGTCGTCCACCTCGTCTTTGGCCATGATCCGGTTGGCTCCCGACGGAACCGCGGGCCCGGCCGGGCAGTGACTGGCGGGAAGTGCGAACACCGTCAGATACAGCTGTTCGGAGGATGCGTAGGAGCTCGAGCCGCTGAACTGCAGCGGCTGCCCGGCCGGCACCGGGCCCTGAGCGCTCAGGCTCAGCTCCGGTGTTGTGCTGAGTGATTCGTCTGTGACGCTCGGTGATGCTTCTCCGGCCAGCGCCGGCGCAGCCGTGACCATCAGCGCGGCCAGCGCAGCGATCATGGAGGTGATGCGCAAGCCGGTCGATCTACTCATGGCTTGAAACCCCTGTGGACGGAAGGGCCCGACAACAATGTGGTCATTGGACGCGACGCGTCGTGCCTTTAGGCCCCCGCGCTGTCGTGCTTTTCGCCGTACTCGATCGGGTGCGACGCGCCTACCGCTGGGCCCTTTGGACGGCAGCCTGCCGCCGGCGCGAGGCCGGCTTGGAAGCGGCGGCTCGGTCCTCCGCGAGCAGCCGCCGGTAGAGACCGTCGAGGTCGTCCACGAGCCGCTGCTGATCGAACGTGCGCAGAGCGTGCCTCTGACCCTCGGCGGCCAGCTGCTCGGCCGTCTGGGCATCGTCGAGCAGGCGCTCGATCGCATCCGCCAGGCCCTCGTCGTCATCGCGATCGGCGAGCAGACCGGTCTGCCCGTCGCGCACCACGGACGCGACGCCTCCTACATTCGTGCTGACGACAGGCGTGGCCGCGGCGAGCGCCTCGATCAGGCTGACTGGGGTGCCCTCGTTGTCGGAGGTGAGAACAACCACGTCGCTGGCGAAGCAGACGTCCGGCATGTCCCCGCGAAATCCCGCCCACGTCACGCGCTCACCGAGCGCCCTGGCATCCTCGCCCGCGCGCACCTCGTCGCGCAGCTCCCCGTCCCCCACGATCAGGAAGCGGACGTCCTCGCGGTCGGCAAGCCGCCGCGCGACCCGCAGGAAACGGTCGACGCGCTTGATCGGCACAAGCCGGGCGATCAGCGTCACCAGCCGCGCGTCCTCGGGGATGCCGAGCTCCGCTCGCACGGCCGCTCCCCGCCGCGAACGTTCCGGCTCGCCGACCGTGAAGGGAGCGAGATCGAAGCCGAGGCGGATCACCTCGAAGCGCTCGGCCGGCGCGACGCCCAGCGCCACCAGATCGTCGCGCACCTCCTCGGAGACGGCGATCAGCCGGTCCGTCCTCCTGGCGAGGAACCTCTCGATGGTCAGGTACACGCGTGCCGTCGGAGAGGAGAAGTAGCCGCTCAGCGAGTGACCGTGGAAGGTGTGCACGAGCACCCGCTCCGAGCGCCCGGGGGCGAGGATCGCCGCGACACGTCCGAGGGTGCCCGCCTTGGCGGCGTGCGTGTGCACGATCCGCGGACGCTCGCGTGCCACGATTCCCACTAGCGCCGCCAGCGCGCGCACGTCGTGCCAGCCGGGATTGCGTCGCAGGGAGGGCACGTAGAGCGGACGCACATCCAGCTTCTCGGCCAGGCCGTCCATCGAGCCCTCGTCCGGCTCCTCGCTGCCGCGCACGAGCGTCGTCTCATATCCACGCTCGTCCAGCAGTCGTGTCATCGAGATCGCCTGGATCGCGGGCCCGCCGATGTTCAGGCGTGCGATCACCCTCAGCACGCGTATCGGCGGATCGCCCGCCATGCTCGGGCTCGCCGTCACACGAAGTCGACCGACGCGCCGGGCCCCGCTTGCATGCTCAGGCCCGCCGGCTCGGCGAGCCCACCGCCGCGAATGAGCTTCCGGCTTCCGGTATGGCCGGCGGCCGCGAGCCCGCCGTCACGAACGAGCTTCCCGTTGCCGACATGACCTGCGGCCGCGAGCGCCCTCGCAGGGGCATCCTGTTGCAGGACGTCGGCGGCCGCCGAGGGCGCCCAGCTCGGCGACTCGAGCACGGCGATCGCGATGACGCCGAGCGCGATCGCCACGAAACCGAAGGCGATCAGCGCGCCTGGCCCGTACGCGTCCCCGATCAGCGCAAGCGCGCCGAGCGCGGCCTGAACGGCCGCGAGCACCAGCGCCACCCTCCAGGGGGCGTGGAGCCGCGTCAGCAGCCTATGCGTGAGATGGTCGCGGCCACCCGTGAGGACGCTCGCACCGCGACGCCTGCGCGAGATCACGACGAGCGTCGTGTCGAGCACGGGCAGTCCCGCCAGCAGCCCGCACTCGAGCAGCTCCGTCGCGCCCAGGCCACGGCCGCCGGTCGTCGCCATCGCCAGGCAGGCGATGAGGAATCCCAGCGGCATGCTGCCCCCGTCGCCGAGGAAGATCCGTGCCGGCGCGGCGAGATTGTGGCGCAGGAAGCCTCCGCACGACCCCGCGATGGCAAATCCGAGGACGGCCAGATGCCACTCTGCGTGGAGCAGGCCGAGCACGCCGGCGCCCGTCGCCGAAACGCAAGCCATGCTCGCGCACGCCCCGTCGAGGTTGTCGAAGAGATTGAACGCGTTGACCACCCCTATCACCCACACAACCGTCAACACCAGGTTGAGCGCGCCGGAGTCGAACACGGTGAAGCCGAGGTGCGACGCCCACACAGCGACCGCCGCGATCGCCTCCGCCAGCAGACGCCAGTACGGCGAGACAGTGAGGCGATCGTCGATCGTGCCTACGATCGCGAGCAGGACCGCGCACAGCAGGATGACCAGCAGGTGGACGATCGCGGCACTGCTGGCAAGGTCCACCGCCGCCAGCAGCGCGAGCAGCACCGCCACGCCCCCCAGATAGGGAGTGGACATCCCGTGCGCCTTGTGGCCGCCCGGTTGGTCCATGAAGCTCGTCCCTCTGGCCACACGCATCGCCAGCAGCCCGCCGCGCTCCGCGAACAGCGCCGCGAGCGCGACGGTCGCGATCAGAACCGGCGTGTGGCTCATGACGCGTGCACGAGCCCCGCCTGAGCGGCGAGCTCCTCCCGCAGGTACTGGATCGTGCGGTCGAGCCCCTCGCGCAAGAGCACGGTGGGCTCATAGCCGAGGTCCCGCCCGGCCGCCGAGATGTCGGCGAGCGAATGGGGCACGTCACCCGCACGGGGATCGGAGTAGATGGGCTCGATCTGGCTGGCGAGCAGGTCGCACAACTCGGCGAACAGGCCGTTCAGCGTCACGCGAACGCCGCAGGCGACGTTGTAGACGCCACCCGTCGCTTCGGGCGCGCCGGCCGCCAGCACGTTCGCCTCGACCACGTTCTGCACGTAGGTGAAGTCGCGCGACTGCTCGCCGTCGCCGTAGATCGTCGGGCGCTCGCCGCGCATCAGCGCCGTGATGAAGTTAGGGATGACCGCCGCATACTGCGAGCGGGGATCCTGGCGGGGTCCGAAAACGTTGAAGTAGCGGATCGCGACCGCCTGCAGGCCGTAGACCTCGCCGAAGGCGCGGCAGTAGCCCTCGCCGGCGAGCTTCGCCACCGCGTATGGCGAGATCGGCATCGGCGTCATCTCCTCGCTCTTGGGCAGCGTGGGGTTGGCGCCATACACCGAGGAGGAGGAGGCGTAGATGACACGCCGCACGCCGGCGTCCCGCGCGGCGAGCATCACGTTGAGCAGGCCCGTCACGTTGGAGGCGTTGCTCGTCAACGGGTCCTGGATCGAGCGCGGCACCGACGGCAGCGCGGCCTGGTGGAAGACGACCTCGCAGCCGCGCACCGCCGCGTATGCGCGCTCTGCGCTCTGGATGTCGCCCTCGACGATCTCGACCTGACCGGCCAGAGCTTGGAGGTTGGACCGCCGGCCGGTCGAGAAGTTGTCGAGGATCCGCACGTCATGGCCCAGCTCGACGAGACGGTCCGCGAGATGCGATCCGATGAAGCCCGCGCCCCCGGTGACAAGCACCTTCATCGAGCATCCCCCACCTTCATCGAACGATCCTCCGCGATCCCCGGAGCGATCACCCGACGCCGGCCGGCGAGCCCCAGGAATCCGCGCGAGCCAGCCAGAGGCGGGCCCCACGCTACCCCCTTCTCCGTTCCCCCTCCGGTCTCCACACTCACAGCGACTCCCGCCTCCTTGCCCACGACCCAGGCCTCCATCTCGACCCAAGCAACCCCAACAAATGTCGAGATTTCGTGATCCCCACTAACGAACGTCTCGCATCATAAACACAAGATGCACCTAAAGCAAGACCCTCCCGCGGGCGGGTTGATTTCTTGCCACCGTTTGAGAGATCGCCACCGTTACGTGACGCGATCGGCCGCACATGCCAGGCCGGAGATTCGTCTATGGTGTCCAGCCCCGCGGGCGAGCGGCACTGGGAAGCCTGATCGCAGGCTGTCCGACCCGCTGGCCGCAACCGCCAAATGCACGTCGATCCATACATAGTTCTTGGTGGTGCCGTCGTCGGGTTCATGGTCGGCATGACCGGTGCCGGAGGCGGCGCCCTGATGACGCCGATGCTCATCCTCCTGTTCGGTGTCAAGCCGTCGGCTGCCATCTCCAGCGACCTGGTCGCGGCCGTGCTGATGCGCCCGGTCGGAGCCGCCGTGCATCTGCGCAAGGGGACCGTCAACCGACGCCTCGTCGGCTGGATGGTGCTCGGTTCGGTGCCGATGGCGTTTGTCGGCGCCTACCTGCTGCACCTCATGGGACACGCCAAGGCCGCCCAGCAGAACATCGAGACCGCCCTCGGCGCGGCGCTCCTGCTGGGCGCCGCGGCGATGGTGCTGCGCTACATCCTCGATCGACGCACCGGAGAGAGCCGCACGGGTGTTGTCCACGAGATCGTTCCGCACCCGGCACGCACAGTCGCGATCGGGCTGATCGGCGGAGTCGTCGTCGGCATGACCTCGGTCGGGTCGGGGTCGCTGATGATCATCCTGCTGCTCTTCCTCTACCCCACCATCGGCGCCAAGCAACTCGTCGGCACCGACCTGAGCCAGGCGGTGCCACTGACGGTCGCCGCCGCGCTCGGAGCATTGGCCTTTGGCCACGTCGAATTCGGGGTCACGACATCGTTGGTCATCGGCAGCGTGCCGGCCGTGCTGGTCGGTTCGCTCTTGTCCTCGAGCGCCCCTGATCGCTACATCAGACCGGTGATCACGTTCGTAGTCGCCGCCTCCGGCCTGAAGTACGTCGGCGTCGGCGCGACGACGTTGGGGTGGATCCTGTGCGCCGCGCTGCTCATCGGCGCTTCGAGCTGGCTGGCATACAGACGCCCGTGGCAGAGCTCGAGCGCGATCGCGGATCTCGCGCCCACCGACATCACCCCTCAGCCGGACATCGAGTAGCCGACCGCCGGGCCCCGCCGCGACCCGCGCGGGCGAGCCGCGGGCAGCAGGAGCGACAGCAGACCGGCCGCGAGGACGAACCCTGCCGACGTCCACAGGCAGGCGGTCAGTCCGCGCCATTCGTAGATCAGTCCTGAAAGGACGGTTCCGGCGAGGCGCCCGCCCGCGTTGGCCGTGTAGTAGAAGCCGACGTTCATGGCCACCTTGTCGTTGTCGGCGTAGGCGAGGATGAGGTAGGAGTGGACCGCCGAGTTGATCGCGAACGCGACGCCAAAGGGGATCAGCCCGCCGACGATCGCGATCGTCGCGTCGACGTGCGCGGTCAGCGCCAGCGCGATCGCGGCGGGACACGCCGACAGGCCGAACGCCAGCCAGATCGCTGTCCTGCCGTCGGGCTCGCCGCCGCCGGCGCCGGCCACACGGCGGCGGACGAAGCGCGGCGCGGCCGCCTGCACGGCCCCGTAGCCGATCACCCACACGGCAAGGAGGGTCCCCACCTGCCAGAACGTCCAGCCCAGGACGGAGTACAGGAAGAACGGCAAGCCGACCACGAACCACACGTCGCGCGCCGCGAACAGGAAGACGCGTGCGGCTGCGAGAACGTTGACCGCGCGGTTGTTGGAGAACATCTGCGTGAACTTCGCGCTCGCGTCAGGGCGCCCGAGGTGGCCACGCATCAAGCTCGAGGTCAGGACCAGGGCGGTGAGCACCAGCGCCGCGAGGGTCAGCAGCGCTGCCTGGAAGCCGACGAGCGTGAGCAGCAGGCCGCCGAGGAAGAAGCCGACGCCCTTCAGCGCGTTCTTCGACCCCGTCAGGATCGCGACCCATCGATACAGCGATGACTCATCGCCCGCGGGCACGACCATCTTGACGGCGCTCTTGGAGCTCATCTTGTTCAGGTCCTTCGCGATGCCCGAGAGTGCCTGGGAGGCCATCACGTAGGGAACCACCAGCAGCGACGCCGGCGCGAAGCCCAGCATGCCAAGCGCCACGATCTGGATGGCTAGACCAATGAAGAGCGTGATCTTCAGGCCCAGGCGGGTCGCGAGCCAGCCCCCGACGAGGTTCGTGACGATGCCCGCGACCTCGTAGAGCACGAAAAGCGAGGCGACCTGCAGCGGGCTGTAGCCGAGCCGGTCGAAGTAGAACAGCACGAGCGTCCGCGTCGCCCCGTCGACGAGCGTGTCCGTCCAGTACGCCCCGGTCACGAGGACGTAGTTGCGCAGGTCCGCGCGCCGCTGCGCCGCGGTCCCTACGGTCGGGGTCGCCGTGTCGCTAGCCAATCCCAGCCCTCGGGGAGACCGCGGCTCCCTCGTCTCCGTACACGGCGCAGATCGTATTACATTGACAAGTGTGATTGTTATTGATATATGTATATAGATGGCTATCGATCTGGCGCTGACCCCCAAGCAGAAGCGGCGCACCGGAGAGCGCTGTTGCGAGCCGGTCGTCTATCCCGACGTGGCACGCGAGGACGCGCTGCGGTTGGCCGAGGTCGCAAAGGCCCTCGGCGATCCCGTCCGCCTGCAGCTCGTTGACGTTCTGCGCAAGCACGCAGGCAAGGTCTGCGTCTGCGAGCTGGTGCCGCTGTTCGAGGTCTCCCAGCCCACGCTCTCCCACCATCTGAAGAAGCTCCGCGACGCCGGAATCGTAGATTCCGAGCGCAAGGGGCTCTGGGCCTACTACTACGTCATCCCCGACGCACTAAAGGAGCTATCCGCATGGCTGAGTTGACCGAAGCTCCCTGTTGCGCTCCAGAGCAGCACGCCGCATCCGGCTGTGGCTGCCCTGGGGACGCCGTTGCGACGGCGCCGGACGCCACAGCTGTGCGCGAGCGGGTGCGCGAGCGCTACGCCGCCGCCGCCACCCGCGTCACAGCGAGCGATCCCGGCTCGGGCTGCTGCGGCCCGAGCGAGACGTTCGACGGTGGCGATGAGGTGTTCGGGGCAGCGCTGTATGCGCTCAGCGACCACGAACAGCTGCCCGATACGGCGAGCCTCGCCTCCCTCGGCTGCGGCAATCCGACTGCCGTAGCCGAACTCCGCGAGGGTGAGACGGTCCTCGACCTCGGGTCCGGGGGCGGCATCGACGTCCTGCTCTCCGCCCGGCGTGTCGGCCCGAGCGGCAAAGCCCACGGCCTGGACATGACCGACGAGATGCTCGACCTGGCGCGCGAGAACGCGCAGAAGGCCGGCGTGGAGAACGTCGAGTTCCACAAGGGCTACATCGAGGCGATCCCGCTGGGAGATGCGAGCGTCGATGTCGTGATATCCAACTGCGTGCTCAACCTGTCGGGCGACAAGCCGAGGGTCCTACGTGAGGTCGCCCGGGTCCTGCGCCCCGGCGGACGACTCGCGATCTCCGACGTGGTCGCCGACGAGGACATGGATGCCGCCACGCGTGCGGATATGCAGCAGTGGACCGGCTGTATCGCAGGAGCGCTCACACACCGCGAATTCGTGAGCGCGCTCACGGACGCCGGCCTCACCAACATCGACATACGCGAGACGCACCGCGTCCACCCAAGCGCGGCCTCAGCGATCATCCGCGCGCAGAAGCCCAGTACGTAGCGTTCGCCCCGGGGAGGCGCCGAAAAGGGGAGCGGGCCGCGTCCTCGCTCTATCTCGGCCTCAGCGCACCCGCCGGCGCCGCTTGAGCGTGATGCCCTCGAGCACGTGGGCCACCGTCTCGCAGGCGTCCACGGCGGCCTCCAGCGACTCGAAGATGTCCTTCCAGCGGATGACCACCATCGGGTCGATGCCCCCGGCGAACAGCGACGCCACGCCGTCGCGTTGCAGGCGATCGCCCTCGTTCTCGAGACGATGTATCTCCACCAGATGCGGACCCAGCTCCGTGCCCGTGCGCAGACAGCGCAACGCCTGCGCGATCTGCTCGCCGGCGCCGACCAGCACCTCGGTGAACTCGACCGCCTGCTCCATCGGCGCCTCCACGCCGTAGAGCCCGAGCTGCGCGGCCACCTGCTCGGCGTGGTCGACGATGTCGTCGAGCGCCGTCGCCAGGGCGTAGCCGTCGCCTGCGCCGAATGGAGCCCGCACGCGCCCCCGTCCGGCCAGCCGGTGGATGATGTCGTGGGTGATGCGGTCGCCTTCCTGCTCGCACACCTTCAGGTCCTGGGCGAGCGCGGCGTGCTCGGGATACTCGACGAGCAGGTCGTGCAGCAAGAGGCCACAGCGCTGTACGTTGCGTCCGGCCTCCTCGACGAGAGCCATCAGGGTGCTGTCGACGCCGGGGCGCAGGAGGCTCATCCGGCGAGAATATTGCCCCACGCGGCCCTCGCCCGCGTCTTTCGCGGATCTTTCACACCTAGATCACAAGTTTGCAACGCGTCGAGGCCGAGCTCCCCGACCGTCGCTTCATCCACACGCACCCCGGCTTCGGCTACCGATTCAAGCCTCAGCTTTCACGAAATGTTCACATTGAGAGGACCGAAGGCTGAACAGACTGTCCCCTGGCACGCCGGTTCGGCGCAGAGCCGCGTGCTCGATTCGCCGTCCAGAGACAAACCAGCCAGAGGAGAAGTAGTGACCAAGAACAAGATGGCCGGACTCGCAGGTTGCGCTGTGCTCGCATTGGGCCTCGCCGCATGCGGAAGCTCCAGTTCCTCCAGCAGCTCGAGCAGCGCCACCACGTCCGCCTCGGGCGGCGGAGCGGCGACGATCTCCGGGGCGGGCTCCACGTTCGCGGCCCCCGTCTACGAGCAGTGGGCCTCGGCGCAGTCCGGCCTGACCGTCAACTACCAGTCCGTCGGCTCGGGCGCCGGCATCACCGAGTTCGAGAGCAAGACCGTCGACTTCGGCGCCAGCGACCCGCCGCTGAAGCCGGCCGACGAACAGGCGATCGCCAAGAACGGCAGCCCCGCCGTGCAGATCCCCATGTTCCTGGGCGCGATCACCGTCTCCTACAGCCTGCCGGGCGTCAAGACGGGCCTCAAGCTCGACGGCAAGACGATCGCCGACATCTACCTCGGCAAGGTCAAGACCTGGAACGACGCCGAGATCAAGGCGCTGAACCCCGGCGTCAGCCTCCCCGCCACCGCGATCACCGTCATCCACCGTTCGGACTCATCGGGCACGACCGCCGGCTTCACCGGCTTCCTGGCCGCGGTGGACGCCGAATTCAAGAGCAAGGTCGGCGAAGGCAAGGACGTGCAGTGGCCGACCGGTACGGGCGCAAAGGGCAACGCCGGAGTGGCCGGCGCCGTCCAGCAGACGGCCGGAGCGGTCGGCTACGTCGAGCAGGCCTACGCCCTGCAGCACAACTTCACCTACGCGGCGGTGAAGAACAAGGCGGGACAGTTCGTCGCCCCGACGCTCGCTTCGGCCAGCGCGGCGGCCCAGAGCGTGACCGTCCCGACCAACCTCGCTATCAAGATCAAGAACCCCGGCGGGGCCATGAGCTACCCCATCACGTCGCAGACGTTCATCATCGTCAGCAAGGACCTCTGCAAGGTAGGGATCCCCGGCGGCGAAGGGGCCGCCAAGGGCGTCGTCAAGTTCCTCGACTACGGGCTCGGGCAGGGACAGGCGATCCTCTCCCAGGCCGACTATGCCGCGCTGCCGGCCGCGATCCTGGCCAAATCCAAGCAGGCGGTCGCCGGCCTTCAGTGCAACGGCGCCTCGCTCGGCGGCTGATCGCGACGACACGGGCTCAGATTCGATAGACAAGGGGCCGTGGAGGCCGCTTCGATTCCCAGTGGTGAGCGCTCGACCCTCGAGCGCTCACCACTGGCACGACTACCCGATCGGGTGCTGAAGTACGGGCTGACCGCGCTGGCGGCGCTCATCCTCGCCCTGATCGTCTACTTCTTCGTCCGGCTGGTCGGCGAGGCCGGCCCCGCGTTCTCCAAGGCGGGCCTGTTCGGGTTCACATTCGGCAACGGCTGGAACGTGAGCGCCGAACGGTTCGGCGCTCTGCCGCTGCTGGTCGGTACGCTCGTCACCTCGGCACTGGCGCTGCTGATCGGCGTTCCCGTCGCGGTCGCCGGCGCCATCTACGCGACCGAGCTGTGCCCGCTGCGCCTGCGCACCCCCCTGACCGTGCTGGTCGAGCTGCTCGCCGCCGTCCCGTCCGTCGTCTACGGCCTGTGGGGCATCTTCTTCCTGGCTCCCAAACTGCAGGGGGCAGAGCAGTGGCTGGCCGACCGGCTGTCCTTCGTCCCGTTCATCGGCGGGGGCCTGGTGACCATTCCCAACTACTTCATCACCGGGCTGATACTTGCGATCATGATCCTGCCGATCGTCAGCGCGATCAGCCGCGAGGTGATGAGCACCGTGCCGAGCGACCAGAAGGAGGCGGCGCTCGGGTTGGGGGCGACGCGCTGGGAGATGATCCGCACCGCAGTGCTGCCCTATTGCCGCTCGGGCATCGTCGGCGGTGCGATGCTCGGCCTGGGACGCGCGATCGGCGAGACCATCGCGGTCACGATCCTGATCGGCGACGCACCCCAGTTGGGCAGGCACCTGTTCGGCCAGGGATACAGCCTCGCGGCGGTGATCGCCAACGAGTTCGGCGAGGCGCAGGGGCTGCATCGCTCGGCCCTGTTCGCCGCCGGCCTGGTCCTGTTCGTGCTGACACTGCTCGTCAACGGCGTGGCGCGCATGCTCGTCGCGAGGTCCGCCCGCCCAACGCAGTCGCCGCTCGCCGCGGCGACTCTCCTCACCGACACGGCGGCCGGCGCGTGAGCGCGCGCGGAGCCACGACCGATCCGCTCGCTCGCTTCGCCGTCAGCTCGGCGCGCAGACGCCGCGACAGGATCGCCCGTGGGACGATCCTGTCGGCGACCCTGATCGCACTCGTTCCCCTCGTCCTGATCATCTACTACCTGCTGCACAGGGGTCTGGGCTCGTGGAGCTCGAGCCTCTTCACGACCGACCCGACGGGCAACACGTTCTTCAAGAGCTCGAGCATCGGCGGGATCAAGAGCGCCATCCTCGGCACGCTCGAGATCGTCGCGCTCGCGTCGGCGATCTCCATCCCGATCGGGATCGGCGTCGCGGTCTGGCTGGTCGAGTACGGCAGGGCCAGCAGGTTCGCGCACACGGTGCGCTTCTTCGTCGACGTGCTCACCGGCGTCCCCTCGATCGTGTTCGGCCTGTTCATCTACATCGTCCTGATCGTGGGCACGGGCAGCACCTATGCCGGCTACAAGGGCGCGTTCGCGCTGGCGCTGCTGATGCTGCCGGTGGTGATCCGCTCGGCCGAGGTGGTCCTGGTGCTCGTCCCCGCGGCTCTGCGCGAGTCTGCGCTCGCGCTCGGCGCTCCGCGCTGGCGGATGATCTCAAGCGTGGTGCTGCCCACGGCGCTTGCGGGCATGGTGACGGGTGTTCTACTCGCGATCGCCCGCGCCGCCGGGGAGACCGCGCCGTTGCTGTTCACCGCGGGAGCTACGCTGAAGACCAGCTCCAACCTTGGCCAGTTCATGAACTCGCTGCCCGTGCAAATCTACAGCGACGTGACGTCTCCGACCACCGCTGTGGAACACAGGGCGTGGGGAGCTGCGCTCACGCTGGTCGTCATGATCCTGATCGTGAACCTCATCGCCCGCCTCGTCTCGCGAAGGAGTCGCCTTGCATGACACCCACCCGATCGAGCGCAAGGGTGGCTGATGTGAGCTCCGAGGGCCACCCCAGGCTCGGCCGCCACGACTGGCGCTCGCCCGCCCCGGCTCCCGAGCCGCCTGCGGGAGCCCGGCCCGGATCGGCGTCAGGCGGCGACGCCGCAGTCGAGAATCGGCCCGGGCTGAGTGTGCGCCTCGAGCAGCTGCGCGCCTTCTACGGAGACGCGGAGCAGCTCAGGGGCGTGGACCTCGAATTCCGTCCCAACGAGGTCACGGCGATCATCGGCCCGTCGGGCTGCGGCAAGTCGACGTTGATCCGCTGCATCAACCGCATGCACGAGGAGATCCCCAACGCGCGCGCGGAGGGCAGGGTGATGCTCGACGATCTCGACGTCTACGGCCCATCGGTGGACGTCGTGGCGGTTCGCCGAGCGATCGGCATGGTCTTCCAGAGGCCGAACCCCTTTCCAACGATGTCGATCTTCGACAACGTAGCCGCGGGGCTGCGCCTGACCGCTCGGCGAAACGGTGACCTTCGTCCCAAGGTCGAGGCCGCACTGCGCAGCGCGGGACTGTGGGGGGAGGTGTCCGACCGGCTCGGGAAGCCGGGGGCAGGACTCTCAGGCGGCCAGCAGCAGCGGCTGTGCATCGCTCGCTCGCTCGCCGTCGATCCCGAGGTGATCCTGATGGATGAGCCCTGCTCGGCACTCGATCCGATCGCCACGCTGAAGATCGAGGAGCTGATCGCCGATCTGAAGACCCGGATCACGATCGTCATCGTCACCCACAACATGCAGCAGGCCGCTCGTGTCGCCGACCGCACCGCCTTCATGCTCGACGGCAGGCTGATCGAGGTCGGTCCGACTCAGGAGATCTTCACCAACCCAGCCGATCTGCGAACCGAGGAATATGTCACCGGAAAGTTCGGCTAGCGGCGCCGGCGGGGATCCGCGCCCGCCCGCCCTGGCGCCGCGAGAGAGCCCGAGAGCAACCGACGGCGCCCGCGGGCGCGCGCACTTTCAGACCCAGCTGCAAGAGCTCGAGGCCAACGCGCTCGGCGGCCTCGAGCTGATCGTCGAGCAGCTCGACCGCGTGCTCGAGGCGCTCCGCCACCAGGATGTGGAGCTCGCGGAGATGGTGATCGCGGACGACGACCGCGTGGATGGCCGCTATCTGGAGGTCCACCAGGGCATCCTCTCGCTGCTCGCGCTGCAGGCTCCGGTCGCCGGGGACCTCCGGCTCGTCGCGGCCCTGCTGCACACCATCAAGCACATCGAGCGGATGGGCGACCAGTGCGTGAACATCGCAAAGATGATCCCGCTGTCCGGCCACGAGCCGCCGGTGCACGGAGACCTGCTCGAGGCGCTCGGCAGAATGGGCGCGTTCGCGCGCTCGGAGGTCGTCCAGGCCAAGGCCGCGTTCTCAGGTCGCGATATCGGGCTGGCCGAGGACCTCGTGCGCCAGGATCGCGAAATCAACCGTCTCAATCGCGAGATCTTCCGTCTGGCGATCGAAATCGGCGACGATCCGGATACGCGCGAGTGGGCGATGCACATGACCCTCGTGGCCCGAGCGCTCGAGCGGGTGGGCGACAACGCCGTCGACATCGGCGAGCAGGTGGCCTTCGTGGTGACCGGCTTGTTCCGCGAGTTCTCCGACTCCTCACGGCAGCCCGGGGTTCCACCAGGCTGACCTCTCCGCGGGCTCCCGCGGAGACTCCCACGGGGTGGCTTGGACGGACCCCGCAAATAGCGCAATCCCCCTGTGAACATCCTGTTGTGTTCCCTTGCGCAGAACCAGCACGACCAGTCGATCGCCTACACTCCGCCTCGATGACGGCAAGCGTGCGCGCCGAAGCTCCGGGTGGCTCATCAGCGGCTCCCGAGGGTACGGTCTCATCCTCAGCCTCTCTGCGGATCGCCGTCCTCGACCGCGACAGCGGCTTCATCCAGGTTCTCAGCAAGCGTCTGGACCGTGTCGGCTGGGAGCATCGAGTGCTCGCCAGCCCCGTGCCCACCGAGGCCGTCGTGTCGATGCGGCTGAGCGCGCTCGTCGTCGACCTCGCCGTGCTGGGACCGCAGGCGTGGGATTGGCTCGAGCGGCTGTGCGAGGCGCTGCCCGAGCTCGGGATAGTCGTCTGCACCGGCCCCTCCACCGTGGCCCAGCGTGTGCGCGGGCTGCGGCTCGGAGCCGATGACTGGATCACCAAGCCGTGCCATCCCGAGGAAGTCATCGCCCGGGTGCAGAGCGTCGTGCGCCGCCGCCGCCGCACCGTCAGCAGGACCGACGCCAAGCCTGTCATCGCCGGCGAAGTCGAGATCAGCCCCGACCGCTTTCAGGCCTACGTGCGCGAGCAGAGCATCGACTTGACAAGGCGCGAGTTCGAGCTGATCGAGCTGCTGGCCTGCGCCGAGGGACGCGTGCTCGAGCGCGAGGAGATCTACTCGCGTCTGTGGGGCTACACGATGGTGCGCGGCGACCGCTCGGTCGACGTGTTCGTGCGAAAGCTGCGCCAGAAGCTCGAGAAGGCCTCCCCAAGCTGGCGCTACATCCACACCCACTTCGGCATCGGCTACCGCTTTGCGGCGGAATCGCTCGAGGTTGTGGACCCGAACGACGTGCCCTCGTCAATCCCCGTCGGGTGGGGGGCACACGACCCGCAGGGTCGGGTCGGCGATGAGGGCGAGCTCGCGCGGTCGCATGAGAACGGTGAGCTCACCGTGCCCGCCCTCTAGGCGCACGATCGCAAGACCGCCCTTCTTGAGGTCCACGCGCGCGCCGGTCAGCTCGGCGATCACGCGCGAGAGGTCGGGCTCGTGCCCGACCATGAGCAGACGCCCGTCGGCGCCGACGGAGGCCATCACGTCGAGAGCCTGGGCGCCGTCGAAGCCGCCGGCCAGCGGCGCGTGGACCGCGAGCCGTCCGCGCTGATCCGCCGGCCAGCCCTCGGCGGCCAGCTCCGCGGTCTGGCGCGCGCGCAGCTTGGGGCTGAACAGCACCGCCTCGAAAGCCGCGTCCAGCCGCTCCAGCGCGACACCGGCCGCGCGCGCCTGGGCCACTCCCCGCTCGGTCAGCGGGCGCTCTGAGTCCTCACGCACGCCGTGGGAGCCGCCCTGCAATCGGGCGGCGTCCGCGTGACGAAGTAGCCAGAGCTGACGAGCCATACCGATCGACTGCAGCCTAACGCGCAGACCATCGCGGGGCCGTCAGGCGCTCCCGAATCGGTCCCCAGGGTGTAGCTTGAGGAGCCCATGGGCGGCGATCGCGAACACGACACGGACGACCGTTCCAAGCTCATCGGAGCCGTGTTCGAAGGCGTCGATGAGACGTCGCTCTACCTGAACCGCGAGCTCTCCTGGCTGGATTTCAACGACCGCGTGCTCCAGCTGGCCGAGGACGAGAGCGTGCCGCTGATGGAGCGTGTGAAGTTCTGCGCGATCTACACGACGAACCTCGACGAGTTCTACATGGTGCGGGTCGCCGGTCTGCGCGATCAGATCGATGCGGGCGTGGAGAACCCTAGCCAGGACGGCCTCATCCCCTCCGAGACGATCGCCATGATCCGCGAGAGGGTGCTCGCCCAGTCTCGACGGCTGACCGAATGCTTCGAAGGACATCTGCGCCCGGCCCTGGCCGGCCACGACGTGCGCGTGGTGGGCATGGAGGAGCTCGACGAAGACCGGCGCGCGGAGCTGGCCAGGCACTTCCAGAAGGCGATCTTCCCCGCGCTCACCCCGCTGGCGGTCGCCCCCGGGCGTCCCTTCCCATACATCTCCAACCTGTCGCTCAGCCTCGCCGTCCTCGTGCGCGACCCGATCACCGATCAGACCGTGTTCGCGCGTGTCAAGGTCCCGACGGAGATCCTGCCCCGCTTCGTGACGCTCAAGCCGCCGGCCCCTGAACCCGCCCTGCTGGTGCCGCTCGAGGACGTCATCGCCCACCACCTCGATGCCCTCTTCCCAGGCATGGAGATCGCCGACTACGACGTCTTCCGCGTCACCCGCGACGCCGACCTCGAGGTGTCCGACGACGCGGCCGACCTGCTGCAGGCCGTCGAGGATGAGCTGCGCCGAAGGCGCTTCGGCGAGGTCGTGCGCGTCGAGGTGGGCGCCCACTGCTCGGAGCAGCTGCGAGAGGCTCTGGCCGGGCTGCTCGGGGTGCCAGACGACGAGGTCTACCCGGTCGATGGCCTGCTCGACATGGGCGCGCTGTGGCAGGTCGTGAGGCTGCCCGGCCATGTCGAGCTGCGCGAGGAGGCCATAAATGTGATCACCCACCCGCGGCTGATACGCCAGGAGGGCGATCGGCCCGACGTGCTCGGGGCGATGCGCGAAGGCGACGTGCTGGTACATCACCCCTACGTGTCGTTCTCGACCTCGGTGGAGCGCTTCGTCGAGCAGGCCGTGGCCGACCCGAACGTCCTCGCGATCAAGCAGACCGTCTACCGCACGAGCGATGACTCGCCGCTGGTGCCCGCGCTGATCGACGCCACCGAGCGCGGCAAGCAGGCCGTGGCGCTGGTGGAGCTGCAGGCGCGCTTCGACGAGCGCATGAACATCCACTGGGCCAAGGCGCTGGAGGAGGCAGGGGTGCACGTCGTCTACGGCCAGCCGGCGCTGAAGACACACGCCAAGTGCGTGCTCGTGGTGCGCCGCGAGGGCGACGGCGTGCGCAACTACGTCCACATCGGCACCGGCAACTACCACTCGGCCACGGCACGCCTGTACACCGATTTCGGCCTCTTCACGACCGACGAGCAGATCGGTGCGGACGTGGCCGACATGTTCAACTACCTGACCGGCTACGGGCGGCCTCTGCACTACCGCAAGGTGCTGATGGCCCCGAACCAGCTGCGTGACGGCATCATCGATCAGATCGAGCGGACGGCCGGCGCCCACTCCGAGGCATCCCCCGCAAGGATCACCATGAAGATGAACTCGCTCGTGGACGGTCCCTGCATACGCGCCCTCTATAGAGCCTCGCAGGCGGGCGTGAGGGTCGATCTGAACGTCCGCGGGATCTGCTGCCTGCGTCCCGGAGTCCCGGGGCTCTCAGAGAACATCCGCGTCGTCTCGATCGTCGGGCGTCTGCTCGAGCATTCCCGCGTCTATGCGTTCGAGCGCGGCTCCGAGCACATCGTCTACATCGCCTCAGCCGACCTGATGCCGCGCAACCTCGACCACCGCGTCGAGCTGGCGGTGCCGATCGAGTCCGAGGAGCTTCGCGCGGAGGTGCTCGACACGCTCGAGCGTGCGTTCGCCGACAACCAGAGCTCCTGGGACCTGGACGGGGAAGGCATCTGGCACCGGCGTTCACCCCAGCCGGGTGAGCAGCCGCGCAGCCTGCAGCTGGAGCTGGCCGAGCTGTATGCGGCGCGAGCGACGACCGAGCGTCCGTCGGAGGGACCCGAGGCAGTCGGCGTGCTAGGCGCGGACGATCACTGAGCCGCAGCGGGAAGCGCGTCCAGGACGCTCTTCAGCTCGTCCACCGACTGGTAGTCGAGCCCGAGCAGGTGGTCGTGGCGGTGGCGCACCACTCCCTGCTCGTCGATCACGATCACCGCTCGCTTGACCCCCAGACGAGGCGAGTATGCGTTGTAGGCCGCCGCGACCTTCTTCTCGACGTCGGCGAGCAGCGGCACGTTGAGCGAGTGCTTGGCCACAAAGCCCTCGTGCGAGGCGAGGTCCTGCGAGGAGATGCCGACGACCGTCGCGTCCAAGGCCGTGAAGTCCTCAGCGCGATCGCGGTAGGAGCAGAACTGTTTGGTGCACACCATCGTGTTGTCGCCCGGGTAGAAGAGCAGCACGACGCGCTCGCCATGATGCTCGGAGAGCCGGAACGGCCCGTCCGTCCCTGGCAGCTCGAAGTCAGGCGCCTGTTCAGCGACCTGCGGGGTCTTCGCCATCCTCGCTCACGCTCCTGATCTTCAGTGAATGGGCCCTCCGTGCGGTCCCGATCCTCCGTGCGGTCCCGCAAGGCAGCATAACGCGCGCTGCCGCGTGCCCGGCGCGGCCAATGGCGCGCGGCGGCCATGCGCTAGAACCTCAGGAGACCATGGAGGAATCGCTGACCGGACAGCTCCTGCTCGCCTCACCGGCGCTGCGCGACCCCAACTTCGCACGCACCGTGGTGCTGATCGGCGCGCACAGCCAGGAGGGCGCGATGGGGGTCGTGCTCAACCGTCCGTCGGCGGTATCCGTGGGCGAGGCAGTGCCGCAGCTCGAAGCGGCTGTCGACGAGCGCGAGCCGGTCTATCTCGGCGGCCCCGTTCAGCCCGATTCGCTCGTGTTGCTGGCGGAGTTCCTGGACCCGAGCCCGGCGGGGCTGCTGGTGCTCGGGCGCATCGGCTTCC
Source organism: Solirubrobacteraceae bacterium (assembly GCA_017882445.1). GTDB lineage: Bacteria > Actinomycetota > Thermoleophilia > Solirubrobacterales > Solirubrobacteraceae > Palsa-744. The sequence goes on along the minus strand of JADGPK010000001.1, from coordinate 14,533 downwards.
CGGCCCCCGACGCGGACATCGGCGAGCTGGCCGACGCGACGGCGCGCGGGCGGGTGTTCGCCGGGCACGCGGGCTGGGGCGAGGGCCAGCTCGAGGCGGAGCTCGAGCAGGGCGACTGGATCGTGCTCGCCGCCCAACCGGAGGACGTGTTCAGCGAGGACCCCGAGGAGCTGTGGAGCCATGTGCTCACGCGCAAGGGCGGCAGTTACGCGCTGATCGCGCGCATGCCCACCGATCCGAGCGTCAACTGACACACTGCCCTGAGCCCTGCTGAAACCCGCTGCCAAGGACTGATCCGCAATGCTCAGACTCGCCCGCTGGTCGACCACCCACCGTATATACGTCGCCCTCGGCTGGGTGGTGCTGCTGGTGGCCGTCAACGCGTTCGCGCAGTCGGCGGGAACGAGCTACTCCAACAACTTCACGCTGCCCAACTCCGACGCGCAGCGCGCAGCCGACCTGCTTCAGCGCAGCTTCCCCGCCCAGGCCGGCGACCGCGACACGATCGCCTTCAAGGTCCGCTCCGGCAGCGTCCGCGACGCGACCGTGCGTTCGCGCATGAGCGCGATGTTCGCCGAGGTCGCAAAGCTGCCACACGTCGCGACGGTGATCAGCCCCTACACGGGCGCCTCGGCGGGCAGGGCCATCTCCGCCAGCGGGAAGATCGCGTTCGCGACCGTCGTCTTCGACGAGAAAGCCAACCTGCTGCCCCAGAACGCACCCAAACGCGTCGTGGAGGTCGCGCGTGCGGCCGGGCGCCCGGGCCTGCAGGTGGATCTGGGCGGACAGGCCATCGAGATGACCGAGCAGACGGGCTTCGGGCTGTCGACGGCCGTCGGCCTGCTGGCGGCGATCGTCGTGCTGCTGCTGACGTTCGGATCGCTGATCGCGATGGGCCTTCCGATCGTCACGGCTCTGTTCGGCCTCGGCACCGGGCTGGGGGCGATCGCGCTGTTCACGCACGTGGTCGACACGCCGAACTTCTCCTCCGAGCTCGCGGCGATGATCGGGCTCGGCGTCGGGATCGACTACGCGCTGTTCATCCTGACCCGCTTCCGCGAGGCCTATGCCACGCCGGGCCGGACGTTCGAGAACGCCCGTGAGTCCGTCGTGCAGGCGATCGACACCGCTGGGCGGGCAGTCCTGTTCGCCGGCTCCACCGTGGTCATCGCACTGCTCGGCATGATGCTGCTCGGCGTCGACTTCCTCTACGGCGTGGCGATCTCCGCATCGATCGGCGTTCTGCTCGTGATGCTCGCCTCGCTGACGCTGCTGCCCGCGCTGCTCACGCTCGCCGGGGCCCGCGTGGCCGCCGGTGGACGCAGGGCCCGCGCGAAGGCGCGCGCCCGTGTGGCCGAGCACGCCGGCGGCGAGGACCCGACGGGAGCGCCGGCGCCCGCCGGCGCTTTCGCGGCGAGCCCGGCGTGGCTGCGCTGGAGCGCCTTCGTCGAGCGCCGCCCCCGGACCATCGCCGCGGTCGCGGCGCTGGCGATGCTGCTGATCGCCGCACCGGCGACCGCGCTTCGACTCGGCTCGAGCGACGCCTCGAACGACCCCGCCGGCCAGACCACCCACCGCGCCTATGAGCTGCTCGCGCAGGGCTTCGGAGAAGGTTTCAACGGGCCGCTGCTGGTCGTGGCGAAGGTCCCGAACGCGAGCAGGGAAGCCGCCGAACGGGGGGTGCTCGTGGTGGGGACCCCTGGCGGCGGCCGGACGGCGGTCGAACACCTCCGCGGCGCCGTCGCAGCCACACCCGGAGTGGCGGCGGTCGCACCGGCGAGGATCAACCCCACAGGCAACGTGGCCACGATAACCGTGTACCCGCGCTTCTCCCCGCAGGCCTATGCGACCACCCAGCTCGTCACACGGCTGCGGAACAGCGTCTTGCCGCCTCTCGCCGCACGCACCGGGCTGACTGTCTACGTCGGCGGCGTGACCGCCGGTTCGGTCGACTTCGCGACCACCCTTGCTCACAAGCTCCCGCTGTTCATCGGCGTGGTCGTGCTGCTGTCGGCGCTGCTGCTGATGGTGGTCTTCCGCTCGCTGTTGATCCCGCTGCAGGCGGCGGTGATGAATCTCCTGAGCATCGGGGCGTCGCTGGGCGTGATCGTTGCGATCTTCCAGTGGGGCTGGCTGAGGGGCCTGGTGGGGATCCAGAAGGGACCGATCGAGTCCTTCATCCCTGTGATGCTGTTCGCGATCGTGTTCGGGCTGTCGATGGACTACGAGGTGTTCCTCGTCTCACGCATCCACGAGCGCTGGACACACACCAAAGACAACTCGCGCGCCGTCGCGGAGGGTCTCGCGCTGACCGGTCGGGTGGTGACGGCTGCCGCGGCGATCATGGTGTGCGTGTTCCTGTCGTTCATGCTCGGCGAAGACCGCGTCATCAGGGAGTTCGGGCTGAGCCTCTCAAGCGCCGTGTTCCTCGACGCGCTGGTCGTGCGCTGCCTGCTGCTCCCGGCGACGCTGCACCTCATCGGCAGTTCCACCTGGTATCTGCCGGCGCGGCTGGCGCGAGCCCTGCCGAGCATGAACATCGAGGGCAGCTCCGCGACGACGGATGCCGTCACACCCGGCGGTGTCCCCTCGCGCGGGCAGAGCGGAGTGGCGACCGAGGGAGCGGAGGTCTGAGTCCAATCAGGTGGGGGGCGGTGCTCGCCCTCCTCTGCTCGGCGGCGCTCGGCGTGCGCGCGCCGGTCGCCGCGGCACTGGAAGCTCCCGGCCGGCGCTCCGCGCTGCTCCTCTTCGTGGCGGCCGACGAGCCGCAGCTTGCGAGCGTCAGGAGCCTGTCCGTGGGGATCATGTCGGCCACACAGGGCCACTACACGACCGCGCAGCTCCTGCTCGACATCACCCAGGGCACCAGGATCGCCTCTTCGGCCTATCCGCAGAGCAGCCCTCCCGACCTTTCGCTGAAGCCGCTCGGCGCCGGGGGCGCGATCGATGGCTGGCAGGCGGCGCGTCGCCGCGCGGAAGCGGCGCCTCAACTGCTGAGCCCGGGCCTGCTCGCCGGGGAGATCCCGGGCGGAGCCGGTTATGCGGGCATCACGGGAGCCGGTTCGCTCGACGCAGCAGCAGCAGCCGGCCGTGATGGTCACATCGCGGCGATCTCACTCGGAAGGGCCCCCACGCTGGTCGCGCGCGTGGCCGCGCTGCACCGGAGCGAGCGCCTCCTCGTCGCTGATCTGCCGGACGGCGCTCAAGGCCGCGCCGACCTGCTGGCCCTGAGCGAGCGCCGCAGCACCGGAGAGCTGCTCATCGTCGTGCAGCGCGTCGCTGCGGCGAGCGGCGGCGAGCTGCTGTGGAGCGCCGTCGGCGGCCTTGCCGGCGGGGGCGGCCGGGAGCTGAGCTCGCCGAGCACCAACGAGCGGGGGTTGATCGCCGCTGTCGATGTCGCACCCACGATCCTCGCTCATCTCGGCGAGCGGACGATGCCGGCCGAGGTGCGCGGCAGGCCCATCGAGACGGACGGACCCCTGCACTCAGCGAGCCTGCGCGCCCTGATGGCGCGCCTGCGCGTAATCGGGGGGCGGCGGCTGAAGGCGCTGGGGTTCCTGCTCGGCGCCTGGGCGCTGCTGTTGCTCATCGCCGCTCGGTGGCCGGCGGCGCGCGCGCGTGCGATGCGAATGGGCTCGATCGGCGTTCTCTGGGCACCCGTCGCGGTTCTGATCCCGGCGACGCTGGAGCCGAGCGCACCCGTTGAGTACCTGATGATCGGGCTTGCCTGCTTCGGGCTCGGAGCGCTCACCGACCTGCTGGTGCCCTGGCCTCGCGCGATGCTCGCCCCTGCCACCGTGGCGGTCGTGGCGCTCACCGCGGACGCGCTGGCGCATACGCAGCTGCTGATGCGCTCCCTGCTCGGTCCGAACCCGATCCTCGGCGCGCGCTTCTATGGCATCGGCAACGAGCTGAAGTCCGGGCTGGCGGTGCTCGTGCTCGCTGCGGTCGCCGGCGCCCTCTATCCCGCGCCGCGCGGGGGCAGGGCGGCCATGGCGATGCTCGGCGCCGGAATCGTGCTGGCGGTGGTCGAGGGCTCGGCGCGGATCGGCGCCGGTGTCGGCGCGGTGATCCTCGTCAGCGCCGGATTTGCGGTGGCGGCGGTCATGCTCCTCCCCGGCGCCGCCACCCGCAGGCGTACGCTGATCGTGCTGATCAGTCCTGTCGCCGGGCTCGTCGCGCTGGCGGCGATCGATCTCGCCACCGCGCACGGCGGCGGCCACTTCACGGGAAGCGTGCTGCACGCGCACTCGGCCGGCGAGCTTCGCGACATCATCGTGCGCCGCTACACCGCCGCCTGGGATGAGCTGAAGAACCACGCGATGCCGATCGCGACGGCCTTCGCCCTGTTGTGCGGCGTGGGCGCCCTGCGCGCCCGCGATCGTCTGCTCGCCACCGTCGGTATCGATCCCGCGTGGCTCGCAGCGCTCGCCGGCGGTCTCGCGGCGGGCACAGCCGGAGCCCTCGTCGAGGATTCGGGCCCGGTCCTGCTGGTGGTGGCCGTCTTCGCGCTCGGCTGCGTGCTCGCCTACCTATGGGGCCAGCCCAGCACGACTGTGATGGCGCGCCTGCCACCGGACCGCGATGAGAGCTAGCCAGGCCCGACCGCGAAGCCCAGTGCGGCGCGCAGCTGCTCGAGGCCCAGCCCCTCCACCCGCACCACCTTCGCGCGCGCGCCCGCTCCGCGGATGACCGACACGCTGCGCACGCCCACCCGCGCGCGCTTGGCGATCAGGCGGCACAGCGCCTCGTTGGCGCGCCCGTCGAGAGGCGGCGCAGTCACGCGAACGACCAGGACGCCGTCACGCTCCCGCACGATCTCGTTCGCCCTGGCCCGCGGCTGGAGCCGCACGGCTATCTCACATGCGTCCATCGGCCTGGCCCCGACACTAGACGAGGGCGGCCCGGTTCGCGCGCGCACGCCATCATCTGCGGGAATCCGACACACGACCATCCCGTCTCGCAGGACGCCTCCCGGCGCCCGTCACCGCTCAAGGAGGGCTCGATGCACACGCTCAACCTCGACTCCGAGGAGCACCTCTCGCCGACGTACGCCGGACGCTCCTTCTCGCACGACATCCCCAAGTACCGGCTGCCCACCGAGGGCGTCGTCGCCGAGGCCGCCTACCAGCTGATCCACGACGAGCTCAACCTCGACGGCAACCCCGCCCTCAACCTCGCGTCTTTCGTGACCAGCTGGATGGAGCCGCAGGCCGACCGGCTGGCCGCCGAGACGCTCGCCAAGAACCTGATCGACCAGGACGAGTACCCCCAGAGCGAGGTGATCCACCAGCGGGTCGTCTCGATGATCGGGCGCCTGTTCCACGCTCCCGCCCATCAGCGGCCCACGGGCACGGCGACGATCGGCTCATCCGAGGCGATCATGCTCGCCATGCTGGCGCACAAGCGCACCTGGCAGCGCCGGCGCGAGGCGGCGGGCCTGGCGGCCGACCGGCCGAACATGGTGATGGGCGCCGACGTCCACACCTGCTGGGAGAAGTTCGCGCGCTACTTCGAGGTCGAGGCGCGCGTGGTGCCGATGGAGGAGGGCCGCTACACGATCGGAGCGGAGGAGGTCGAGCCGTTGCTCGACGAGCGCACGATCGCCGTGGCGGGCCTGCTCGGCACGACCTTCACGGGACAGATGGACGATCTGCGCTCGATCGACGCCCTGCTAACCCGGGTGGCAACCGAGCCGGGCTGGCAGATCCCGCTGCACATCGACGCGGCCTCAGGCGGCTTCATCGTCCCCTTCGCCAGGCCCGAGGAGGAGTGGGACTTTCGCCTGCCCTCGGTGCGTTCGATCAACGTCTCGAACCACAAGTTCGGCCTCGTCTACCCGGGCATGGGCACGGTCATCTTCCGCGACGCCTCCGACCTGCCGGAGGAGCTCGTCTTCCACATCAACTACCTCGGCGGCGACATGCCGAACTACTCGCTCAACTTCTCTCGGCCGTCATCGTCGGTGATCCTGCAGTACTTCGCCTTCCTGCGGCTCGGCCGCTCAGGCTATGAGCAGATCGTGGCCACGGTGCTCGAGAACGCCCAGGCCCTGGCGAAGAAGCTCGGAGCCATCGACGGTCTCGGGCTGCTCACCGACGGCTCGGAATTCCCAATCGTGGCCCTGCGCGCCTCCGATCCCCTAGCCACCGACCTCACCCAGCTCTCCCACCTGCTGCGCGAGCGCGGCTGGATCGTTCCCGCCTACACCCTCCCGCCCAACGCCGAGCACATCACGGTGCTGCGAATGGTCGTCAAGGAGAACTTCTCGCGCGACATGGTCGACATGCTCGCCCACGACGTGGGCGTCTCGATGCGCAACCTGGCGCAGGGCAGCCGCCCACACCGCGCGCGGCGGCGTCCCGTCTGCTGAGCGCGGCAGCCGGCCGCCAGACGCGGCCGACGACGCTCCGCGACTGCTAGTCCGCTTCGGTTTTGCGTTTGCGATCGATGAACAGCACGCCCCCGACCACGATCACCACGACCACCAGGATCCCCCCGGCGATGTAGCGGAGTTTGTGGTGTACGGGTTTGGCGGCTTCTTTGGCCGCTTCGGTCTGTTTCTCCACCGTCACCGGCACGCCCTTGGCCTGGAGTTCGGCGAGGACCTTGGGCTCTTCGTGTGCCAGGTATTTGGCGAGCATGTGCCGACCGTCCTTGAGCGTCAGGTGCACCGAGCGCAGTCGCCTGTTGATCTTGGCGGCCTGAATCTGGCCCGCTGCGAGCTGGTGCTGATATTCCGTGAAGCTCTCGTGCTGGGAGGCCACGGTGGCTGCGGCGCTCGCGGCGACCGTGAGCGGCATCAGCGCCGCGCCGGCGATGCATGCGAGGGAAACGGCGATCTTGGTGGTGAGAGACGCTCTAGTCGTTGGGATCATCGCCGTACCCTACAGTCGCAAAGCGCGAAGCGCTCACTTGCGCGCACTCCTCACCGCCTTCAAGCGCTCGACCTTCGGCAGCACGACCTTGCGCATGCGCACCGACAGGGGCGTCGTCTCGACAGCCTCGTCCTCGCGAACGAACTCCAGCGCCTCGTCGAGCGTCAGCTTGCGGTGGGCATCCAGGCGCACGAGCACGTCCGAGGTCGAGGAGCGCATGTTGGTGAGGTGCTTCTCCTTCACCGGGTTCACGTCGAGGTCCTCCGAGCGGGAGTTCTCACCGATGATCATGCCCTCATAGACCTCCTCCCCGGGTCCGACGAACAGCGAGCCGCGCTCCTGCAGGGTGAACAGCGAGAAGGTGACCGTCTCGCCGCGACGGTCGGCCACGAGCACTCCGCTCGTGCGCGTCAGGATCTCGCCGGCCCATGGCTCCCAGCGGTCGAAGACGTGGTGCATGATCCCCGTGCCTCGCGTCTCGGTGAGGAACTCGGTGCGGAAGCCGATCAGGCCACGCGCAGGGACGAGATAGTCCATGCGTACCCAGCCGGTGCCGTGGTTGATCATGTGCTCCATACGGCCTTTGCGCGCCGCGAGCAGCTGCGTCACGGTGCCGACGTGCTCCTCGGGCACGTCGACCGAGAGGCGCTCGACCGGCTCGTGGCGCTTGCCGTCGATCTCTCGCTCGACCACGTGCGGCTGGCCCACGGTCAGCTCGAAGCCCTCGCGGCGCATCATCTCGACGAGCACGGCGAGCTGAAGCTCGCCGCGGCCCTGGACCTCGTAGGTGTCCGGCCGCGCGGTGTCCTTCACGCGCAGCGACACGTTGCCGATCAGCTCCTGGTCCAGACGCGCCTTGATCTGTCGGGCGGTGATCTTGTCGCCGTCTTTGCCGGCCAGCGGAGAGGTGTTGACGCCGATCGTGATCGACATCGCCGGCTCGTCGACGGTGATGACCGGCAGCGGTCGCGGATCCCCGACGTCGGCGAGCGTCTCGCCGATGGTCACCTCAGAGATCCCGGCCACGGCGATGATCTCGCCCGGACCCGCTTCGGGCGCATCTATGCGATCGAGGGCGTTGGTGACGTAGAGCTCGGCCACCTGGGCGCGCTGGATCGACCCGTCGGCGCGGCACCAGGCGATCTGCTGACCCTTGCGGATGTTGCCGTGGCGCACCCGGCAGATCGCCAGGCGTCCGACATAGGGGGACGCGTCGAGGTTCGTCACGAGCGCCTGCAGCGGGTGCTCGGGGTCGTACGTCGGCGCCGGAATGCGCTCCAGCAGCAGATCGAGCAGCGGCGCCAAGGTCGTGCCCTCCAGCGGCTTGCCCGGCTCGTAGTGCAGCGAGGCGACACCTGCCTTGGCGTTGGAGTAGACGATCGGGAACTCGATCTGGTGCTCGTCGGCGTCGAGGTCGAGGAACAGCTCGTACACCTCGTCGACGACTTCGGCCACGCGCGCGTCGGGCCGGTCGACCTTGTTGATCACGAGGATCACGGGCAGCTTGGCCTTGAGAGCCTTGCGCAGAACGAACCGCGTCTGCGGCAGCGGCCCCTCGGACGCGTCGACGAGCAGCAGCACGCCGTCGACCATCGTCAGACCGCGCTCGACCTCGCCTCCGAAATCGGCGTGACCGGGCGTGTCGATGATGTTGAGCTTGACGTCCCGGTAGCGCAGCGAGGTGTTCTTGGCGAGGATCGTTATGCCCTTCTCGCGCTCCAGATCCATCGAGTCCAGGACGCGTGTGGCCACGTCCTGGCCCACCCTGAAGGCGCCCGATTGCCACAGCATCGCGTCGACGAGCGTGGTCTTGCCGTGGTCGACGTGCGCGACGATCGCGACGTTGCGGATGTCATCTCTGGGAACGAGCACCGTCAAACAGGCTAGCGGCGCGCTCGTGCCGCCCTGAGACCGGTGCGTAATCCGAAGCGCGCGAGCGCGCTCGGATAGCGCTCTGCAGCGGCGATCGTCTGCTCCAGCGCGGACGCGAACTCCCGGATGTCGGCCTCTGCGATCATGAGGGCCGGGAGCGCCTTGATCACGTTCATGCGATGCCCGGCCACCTGGCAGAGGATGCGGTGCTCGTGAAACAGCGGCACGGTCACCAGCTGGGAGAACAGCCCCGGCTGGCGACCCTCGACGGTCTCCCACAGCCGCCGAGCCGCGGCTCCGCGGGGAGGGCCGAACTCGATCGCCCACATCAGCCCGAGGCCGCGCACGTCCCTGACGATCTCAAAGCGCTCGATGAGCGGCCTGGTCAGCTCGAGCAGCAACGCGCCCATGCGTTCGGCGTTGGCCACCAGACCCTCGTCGTCGAGCACCCGCAGCGTGGCCAGCGCGGCGGCGGCGGCGAGGTCGTTGCCCCCGAAGGTCGAGCCGTGACGAACCGCCCGCTCCATGCCGTCGAACACCGTCTCGAACGCCGCGCGGGACACCAGCACCGCTCCGATCGGGACGAGACCCCCGGAAAGAGCCTTGGCGAGACAGATCATGTCCGGCTCGAGGCCCCAGTGCTCGAGCGCAAGGAATCGCCCGGTGCGCCCGATGCCGGTCTGGACCTCGTCGCAGACGAACAGCGCGCCGGCATCGTGGCAGAGCCGCTGAGCGGCCGGGAGATAGTCCTCGGCCGGGAGGTTGACCCCCTTGCCCTGGACCGGCTCGACCACGAACGCAGCCACGTCTTCCGCGGCGAGCTCGCGTGCGAGGGCCTCCAGATCCCCGAATCCGACCGGGTCGCATCCGGGCAGCAGCGGTCCGAAGCCGTCGCGGAACTCGACATTCCCGTTGATCGACAGCGAGCCGAGCGTGAGCCCGTGAAAGGCGTGATCGGCGTAGAGCACACGCGGGCGCCCCGTGGCGGCCCGGGCGATCTTGATCGCCGCCTCGACCGCCTCCGTGCCGGTGTTGGCCGGCACCATCGCCGCGACGCTCCCAGGGGCTCGCGCGAGCAGCTGCTCGGCGAGCACGCCGCTGAGCAGCGTCACCCCGAGCTGCGGCATGTTGCCGGTTCGGGCCGACATCACCTCCCGCACCGCCGCCACCGCCTCGGGATGGTTGCGCCCGATCGCGAACACTCCGTAGCCGCCGAACAGGTCGAGATAGCGCTCTCCGTCGGCGTCGATGAGATACGCACCCTCCCCGCCCGTCCACACCTTGTCGAACCCGAGCGTGCGCAGGATGCGTCCCATCTGCGGATTCAGGTGGCGGTCGTTGAGCGCCATCTCCTCACCGGTGCGGGCGGCGAGGATCTCGCCCACGCTCTGGAGGGGCTCAGCGGACATACTCGTGAGCCTAGCTCGCAGATAGGTGGCCGAGCCCGCGAACGCGGCGAGCATGCCGCTGACCGGAATGACTCCGTAGAGTCAGCACCGACAGTCGTCTGAGCCGCCACAGACAACCGTCTTAGCCGTGCATCCGTTTGAGCGAGGCCTGCGGCCCTCAAGCACCTGCTGGAAGCGACCGAAGCCGCTCACATGATGGGCGCGTCGTGGCTATGTCCGACCGAGCTGGACCGCAGCCGCGTGGTGGACGCCAACGCCCGCGTGCGCACCATCCGCATGGTCGGTTCGGGCGCGGTGGGCGCGGCGCTCTTGATCTCGGCTCCCTGGCTCGGCTCCTGGACGCTCGTCCTGTTCGCGCTGGCCGTCGCGAACTTCCTGAACGTCGACCGTCGGATGGACGAGAGCCCACATCCCGAGCGAGTGAGCGCGTGCGCGATCCTCATCACGCTCGCGCTGATCGCCTCCGGCGTCGTGCTCAGCGGCGGACCGACCAGTCCGGCGCTGCCGTGGATGGTCCTGCCCGCGGCGTTGGTGGCGGCGCGCTTCCGGCCGCAGGTGGTCATCGCGGGGCTCCTCCTGACCGTGCTCGCGATCCTCTTGGCGACGCTCGGCGTGCGGCCGACCGCGACGCTGCGCGATCCGGTGCCCGTGTTCACGACCCTCGCGCTCCTCACCGGGGTGGTCTCGATCGTCTGGGCGCTCCAGGCGGCCGAGCTGCATCACCGCAGCGATGCGATCCTCGACCCGCTGACGGGCCTGCTCAACCGGCACGCGCTCGTTCCGCGCTTCGTCGAGATCTCCGTCCAGGCGCGCCTGACAGAGCAGCCGGTATGCCTGCTGCTCTGCGACGTCGACAACTTCAAGGCGATCAACGACCTGCACGGCCACGACCGCGGCGACGCGGTGCTGCGCGATGTTGCCTACGCGCTGCGCAAGCAGCTGCGCTCATTCGAGCTCGTCTACCGCCTCGGCGGAGAGGAGTTCCTCGTCGTCCTTCCGGGCATCGACGCAGCGGCCGGCCGTGACGTTGCCGAGCGCCTGCGCGTGACGGTCGAACAGTCGCGACCGATGGGCCTCGCTGTCACGATCTCCCTCGGCCTGAGCGCCGCCCACGGCGAGCAGGTCGACTACGACGTGCTGTTCAGGGCGGCCGACGCGGCCCTCTACGAATCCAAGCGGGCAGGACGCAACCTGGTCACCGCCGCGCCGGACCCGACGGGAAGCGCCGGCGAGCCCACCGACACGAGGGCGCTGGACTCCTTCCCTGCCGCTTCGCCTGCCCGCGCGCCTGTCGCTGGAGTCGCCCAGGCGCCAGCCCGTTGAGCGACCTCGACTGTCGCGGGAGACCGAATTCGGCTCGACGCAGGAGCAACGAGCTACCGGCGTGCCCCGCGCAGACGATCGATACAATGGACTGAGCACTGGATCGCCGGCATGCCGCTGCGTAGCGTCAGGCGGCCATCGAGCACGACGAGCAAAAGGGGGTCGAAATGCCCACGGGAGCCTTTTTCGCAACGCCGGCGTCACGCAACCCTCCGGGTATCGCCGACGATTCCCGCGAGCTCTTCCTCCGCTGGCAGCAGCACGGCGACGATGACGCTCGCGAGGCGCTCGTCAGGCGTTACGTGCCACTCGCACGCAGTTTGGCGCGACGCTACGGGCATTCCTCCGAGCCGTTCGAGGATCTCTTCCAGGTCGCCTCACTTGGTCTCCTGAAGGCACTCGACCGCTTTGACGTCGAGCGCGGGCACGCCTTCCAATCCTTCGCCGTACCAACGATCCTCGGTGAGATGCGGCGCTACTTCCGCGACTCCGGCTGGGCGGTCCACGTGCCGCGCGGAGCGCAGGAGCGCGCCCTGAAGGTCCGCAACGCCCAGGAGCTCATGGCCAACGAGCGCGGGCATGCACCGACGGTCAACCAGCTGGCCGAGTACCTCGAGTTCGACACCGAGGAAGTGATCGACGCCCTCCAGGCGATCCAGGCGTACGAGACGATCTCGCTGGACGCCGCGCGACCGGGCGCCGACGACGATGCCGGGTCGTCCTACACAGATTCGATCGGCGGGGACGACGAGCGCTACGAGCTCGTCGAGCTGGATGCCACGGTGGCCTGCGCGCTCGAGCACATACCGCCGCGTGAGCGCCTGATCCTGAAGATGCGCTTCGTGGAGAACCTCACCCAGACCGAGATCGCCGAACGGGTCGGCATCTCCCAGATGCAGGTGTCGCGGCTGCTGCGACGCTCGCTCGATCAGCTGAGCATCCTGACGCAGGCGCGCCGAGCGGCGCGCTAAGAGAAGGGCCCAATGATGCGGCTGAGACCGCGTGAGAGCCAGAACGTGCGGCGGCCCTCGTGCGGGCGTGCGGGATTCGGTGGTTAGCGCGTCGGTGATCGGGACCCCGCACGTTCGCCTGAACCTCCTGAGCAGGCCCGAGAACGTCCTCCTGGTGCGCCAGATGCTCAGCGGTCTGGCCGAAACCATCGGCCTGGACCCGATCGAGCTCAACGACATCAGCACGGCGGTCAGCGAGGCCTGCAACAACGTCGTGCTGCACGCCTACGGCAGCGAGGAGGGGCCGCTGGAGGTCGATGTCTGCGCCTCGGCGACGGGGGTGACGGTTGTGGTCCGCGACCACGGCAGCGGGATCCCCCGCGACATAGAGCCCTCCGGCGAGGACGCTCTGGGCGGGATCGGCCTGCCCGTCATTCGCGCGCTCACCAACAACGTCGAGCTCATCGATCTGGCCGGCCGGGGCACGGAGGTTCTGATGGAGTTCGCCACCACGCAGGCCTCCCCGCTCGGACCCGCGCCCGACGAGGTGAAGCTCAAGCACGGCGGCGGCGCCCCGCAGGAGGAGTCCGCCGACATGCTGGCGATGACGATCGGGCCTGGCTCGGTCGCGCGCGCCGTCCTTCCGCGCGTCCTGTCCGCGCTCGCCGCCCGCGCGCACTTCTCGACCGACCGGATCGCCGAGACTCAGCTTCTCGCGGACGCGCTCGTGCCATACGCCGAGGGCTCGCTCGGCACCAGTCGTCTGAACATCGGGGTGCGCATGGCCCCACGCAAGCTGGAGATGCGCGTAGGACCCCTGCAAGCCGGCTCCTCCGCCGACGGCCTGGCCTCCGTGCTCGACGCGCTGAGCGACGGCCACGAGGTCTCGCGCACGGGTTCCTCAGAGATGCTCGCTCTGCGGCTCACAGCACGGCGATAGCCGCCCGCGGGCGACTTGACTGGCGTAGAAGAGATTCCCGCTTTCCAGCCGGCCTAAACAGCGGCTTCTTCTGCTTCTCCTGTCCCTATAATCTCGGCGGCCTGGATAATCACGTCGACGAAGCTCTGCGGCGCACTCACACCTTCGTGACCGAGGAGACCACGAGCCTGAGCAACGACGCGCACAGGGGCGGACATGAGCCGCCTCGGCTCTCCGACGGCACTCTTCCCGCTCCGCGCGCCCAGGTCCGCGAGCTGACGTTCACAGGCGAGGAACTGTGGATGCTCCGGCGTTTCCTATCGCTGTGGGCCAAGGATGAGATGCTCGGCGCGCAGCCGATCGAGGAACTGGTGTTGGCGGTCAACGAGCTTGCGACCAACAGCATCCGCTACGGCGGCGGGCGCGGCACGCTGCTCCTGTGGCGAGAAGAGGACACGCTGCTCTGCGAGGTGCGCGACGAGGGATACATCGACGTCCCGCTGATCGGCCGTGACCGTCCCACGCCGGACGAGCACTCGGGCCGTGGGCTATGGCTTGCCAATCAGCTGTGCGATCTCGTTGAGATCAGCTCCTCCGAGGGGGGCACCGTCGTGCGGGTGCACATGCGACTTACCGGCGGCAGCGATGAGAAGGTTGGCTAGAATGCGGTGCAGATGGGGGTACACGATCAGCTTCTGATCGACGTGGTGTACGAAACCGACCGAGTCGTGCTTTCGCTCGACGGCGAACTCGACATGGCGAGCGCGGCCCAGCTGCAGAGCGCGTTCGAGGACGCTGATCTCGCCACCAAGACGATCGTCGTGCTCGACCTCCGACAGCTCCATTTCGTCGACTCGACCGGTCTTCGCATCATCCTGGCGGCGCGCAATCGCTGCCGGGAACGCGGTCAGGAGCTGACGGTGACCCGCGGCTCGCAGCAGGTCGAGCGCCTGTTGAGCGTTACGGGCATGGCCGAGCACCTGCGCACGGCTCCACCTGATGAGATGCGCGCCTGACGCCGATCTAGGCGCCGGCGAGCTCGTGGACGGCCTGTGCGGCCGTCACGATGCTGCTGATCCGCCCCGCGGTTTCGCCTGCGTAGAGGGGGGTGACCTCGACGAGACGTTCATCCATGCCCCGCATGATCGACGCGGGACCGTAGAGCGGCAGCGAGCGCCGCTG